>NZ_JBEVAL010000181.1:0-514 GCF_051297115.1 Meiothermus cerbereus | reverse complement strand
GCCTCCCCCAGGATGGGAGAGGCCCTATGGCCTAAACCTACCGGTTTCGCCCGGGGCCAAAGCTACCCCTTTGGGTGGGGTGCCCCGGGCCCTTGGGTGTACCGGGGGCCACGTCTTGGCCGGCGCGGCGGCCATAAGCCTGGGCTCCTCCCATCGGCCCAACCTCCTTCTGGAGCATGATTTTGACCATTTCCTGGTTGCGGGCCTTCATCTGGACAGCCTGGGCTTCGGTGATGGCCCCGGCCTTAACCGCCTCGTCGATGGCGGCGTTGCGGATCCCCACCAGCTGGGCTTCCAGCTTGGCTAGATCCACCCCCCGTTCCTGGGCAATTTGGGCCAGGGTCTTACCCGACTGGCGTAGAGCCACAAACTCCTCCAGGGTGATCCCCAGGAGGGTGGGCACCTTATTGTGCATGGCGTCAGCAAGCCCTGCCTTCATCCCTTGTTGCGGCCCCCCCATGCCACCCCTAGGCCCGTAGGCCAACGCCAACCCCAACGCCGCTAGTCCTGCAAG
>NZ_JBEVAL010000180.1:0-519 GCF_051297115.1 Meiothermus cerbereus | reverse complement strand
CGACCCTGCGGATGTCCTACCGAGAGGCTGAGGCGTGGCTTGGGGAGTGGGGGGTGAAGGTGGGCAAGAGTTCGTTGCAGGTGCTGGGGATTCGGATGGAGCAGCACGAGCAAGGGCTGAGCCGTGCAGGGCTAACCCAACTGGCGCAGCAGCCCTTGATGGGACGGGAGGGGGAACGGGGCCGGCGCTGGTGTGTGGAGGTGGATGGCTGTCTGGTGGCGACCCAGGTGGAGGGCGTCATCGAGTGGCGGGAAGTCAAAAGTGCGGTAGTGTACCCGTTGCGCTGCCCTAGCCAGCGGTACTACGTGAGTGCCCTAACCACCGCTACGGCGTTCGCCCCCCAGGTGCATTGCCTGCTCCGCCATGCGGGTCTTCGCCAATCCGACACCCTGATTGGCCTCAGTGATGGGGCAGCCTGGATCGCCGAACTCTTTGGCGAACTGGGGGTTCACCGACACATCTTGGATGTCTACCACGCCAGCACCTACCTCGACACCCTGATGACGGGACTCGGTTATT
>NZ_JBEVAL010000179.1:0-519 GCF_051297115.1 Meiothermus cerbereus | reverse complement strand
TTTGAGGTTTCCGAGGAGGAAGAGGGGCAGGCCGTCTCCTGCCCCGAGTGCGGCTTTAGCTTTGTGCCCGACTGGAGCGAAGTGGAAGAGGAGGACGAGGAATGGTAGCCACCTGTCCGGAGTGCGGTGCGGAACTTAGGCTGGAGAACCCTGAGCTGGGCGAGCTTTTGGTCTGCGAGGATTGCGGGGCGGAGCTGGAGGTGGTCTCCCTAGACCCCTTGCGCCTGGAGCCCGCCCCCGAGGAGGCGGAGGACTGGGGCGAGTAGATCCCCATGCTGGCCATCCTGTACGACCGCATCCGGCCCGACGAAAGGATGCTCTTTGAACGGGCCGAGGCCCTGGGGATTCCCTTTAAGAAGGTCTACGTCCCCGCCCTGCGGATGGTCCTGGGGGAGCCCCCTAAGGAGCTAGAGGGGGTCACCGTGGCCCTGGAGCGGTGCGTGAGCCAGAGCCGGGGCCTGGCGGCCGCCCGCTACCTCGAGGCCCTGGGCATCCCCGTGGTGAACCGCCCCCAGGTGA
>NZ_JBEVAL010000178.1:0-532 GCF_051297115.1 Meiothermus cerbereus | reverse complement strand
CACCTCAAGGGTAGCGCGCGGAGTGGCGTAGGGGATAAAGCCATCGTACTGGTCTCGGCTTATCTGAGCCGGTTGGGGCTGAGCCTGTTGCAGAGCAAAGCGGCCGGAGATGAAGCGGCGGCGGGTCGTGGCTTGATGATGGAGGTGGGGGCTGATCTGGCCGAGGCCAAGATTCCCTGGGTGCTGACCGGGGACGCGGCCCATACGGAGGCCCAGACGGCCCAGGTCGTCTTGCAAAAAGGGGGCACTACTTCCTCCATCTCAAGGACAATCAGGCCGAGCTGAAGGATTGGGCAGCGCACCTGCTGCAGTACCCGCCGGACGATGTGTACTGCTACCATCAGGTACGTAGCGGCGCACTGTGTGTTTGGCGGGTTCGTACCACCGCGCAAATCCCACCTGACCCTGCGCTGGCCTTTCATGGTCTGCAACAGATAGTCGAAATCCACTGCCACAAGACCCACAAACGCATCGGTGAAGTCTGCGAGGAAACCCATCTGGCTATTACCAGCCTCAGCCCTGCCCAGGCGGA
>NZ_JBEVAL010000177.1:0-578 GCF_051297115.1 Meiothermus cerbereus | reverse complement strand
GCGTCGTCCTCACCATCTGGATTCTGGCCGCCCTGGCTTTCGCTGGAAAGCACAAGCACGCCCTGATCTATGCCAAAGAGCAGGGTCTTTTCAGCTACATCCCCTCCCCCAGCCGCTTCAGCCGACGGCTGCACAGCCTGGCCCACTGGATACCGCTGCTATTGTCCCTGAGCAAGACTTTATGGGAGCAGCTAAGCTCAGTGGAGCACTACATCCTCGACACCTTACCCCTGCCGGTCTGTGAAAACATCCGCGCGCCCCGTTGCCGCCTGGCCCCAGCCCGCGTATACCGGGGCTACATTCCCAGCAAACGCAGCTACTTCCACGGACTCAAGCTCCACCTGGTCTGCACGGATAACCAGTGGATCAGCGAAGTTCTCCTCACCCCTGGCGCTACCGCGGACGTGGAGGGGTTGTATCGGCTGCCGCTGGACTTGCCGCAGGGAAGCGAGCTGTACGTGGATCGGGGGTACACCGACTATCAGGCCGAAGATGACCTGGCCATGGCTGAGGGCATCCGGCTGCGCCCATCCGCAAGGGGAACTCCAAGCGCTACCACCCACCCGGTCAGTTCATAG
>NZ_JBEVAL010000176.1:0-599 GCF_051297115.1 Meiothermus cerbereus | reverse complement strand
GCGGCCTACCTGTTTTGCCTGGGCATCGTGAAGAAGGTGGCAGCCAGCGGCAGGATAATCCATGCCAGGATAGAGATCACAAGGCCGCTTTCCTTTCCAGGCAAGATGAGCCTCAATCCACTCAAAGCCAGCGCTAGCATAAGTATAAGCCCTGCCGCGAGTATCCACGCTCGTTGCTCGCCCCTCCCAACGGTCGAAACCAGCACCGTCGCAAGCGCTCCGCCAACAAAGGCTAGTGTCTCGCGTACATTAAACGGCGAGTAGTTGGCCTGGCCCACTTCGAAAAACGCGAATGCCCCCAAGGTGACCACCCCGGCCAGCAGGCCGCGCCATAGGCGCGCACCCAATGCCCAGGCGGTGATTGCTGCTCCGAAGATAATCAGCGCCGGGGCGAGGCCAAAGAAGATTAAAGTTCCCCAGCTTGAAAAGGAGCCTGGGCTGAAGATGCTCATCGCCTGCACCGCTGCTCCAAGAGCGATCGCCATGGCCAGATATACGATGAAAAGCCCTGCTAGCCCACCGAGTGTTGTAAGGAATAATCTTCGCCCCCAACTTAGGTTTGCCATAGATCCTCCTGGTATTGTCGACTTTGCAGGTGG
>NZ_JBEVAL010000175.1:0-624 GCF_051297115.1 Meiothermus cerbereus | reverse complement strand
TATCCAGATGTTTCGAGGGGGCAAGAAAAATCCATCAGGAGCAAGGGCATGAAGGTCATCAAAGGCAACTTCCTCAGAGGGCTCTCCGACCCGGCGGGGGTGGTGGTGGCCCCCACCAACGGGGTCATCACCCCTGTCGGGCTGGTCATGGGGGCCGGGGCCGCCCTGGCCCTGGCCCAACATCAGCCCCGTATACGGCAAGCCCTGGCCCGTCGGATCGAGCGGGAGGGGGTGCGGGTGGGCCGCTTCTGGCGCTACGGCTTCGTGGCGGTGCGGCTCGAAGACCGCCTCTACGGGGCCTTCCAGAGCAAGCTGGACTTCCGCCGGGGGAGCGACCTCGGGCTCATCCGCTACAGCGCCGAGCGGCTGCGCCTGTGGTTGGTGGAGCATCCCGGCGTTGTTGTCCACCTGGCCTTCCCCGGCATCGGGCTGGGCGGGCTGTCGCCCGAGGCGGTGTGGGGGGTGCTGGAGGCAACCCTGGCCGAGGTCTCGGGAGCGGTGCGGCTGTACCGCAAGTAGGCAAGCAGCACCAGGGGGCGGCAGAGGCCGCCCCGCTTAGTGCGGGCGAGGTGAAACTATGCGTGAGGAACTCTGTCCTGAGTGCCAGGGAAACGGCTACGTGAC
>NZ_JBEVAL010000174.1:0-646 GCF_051297115.1 Meiothermus cerbereus | reverse complement strand
TGCCCTCTCCTACGGTCTGCGGGAGATCTCCCGGTTGGCCCTCTCCCCGTACCCTGAGTTCCGTGCCGCGCTCACCTGCGGCCTGCCGATGAGCCACCTACCGGGTGATGATGTCGAGGTGGGGCTGTATCAGGACCCGGAGGGGGAGGGGGCCCGGGTACGCTTCCACGGCCTGGTGACGTGTTCCTCGCCGTGGTTGTGCCCGGTCTGTTCCACGGCTCTGGCTGAGCGGCGGGGGGAGGCGTTGGGCCGGGCCCTGGCCCATTTCGTGGGGGCTGGGTGCTACCTGGCCCACGCCGTCCTGACCGTCCAGCACACCCGGGGGGAGGCCCTGGCCGAGGTGTTCAGCGCGCTCTCCAACGCCTGGCGACACATGACCAAATCGCGGGCGTTCAGACCGCACTGGTCGGGCCTGGGCTACGCCCGGGGGATTGAGGTCACGTTAGGCCCCAACGGCTGGCACCCGCACATCCATTTGGCACTGGTCATCCCCCCCGATCGCGACCCCTGGGCCGTGGAGGATGCCCTTTGGGAGGCCTGGTCGGATGCCGTGGTTGCGGTGGGCTGGGCTCCATCCAGCCGGGGCGGGTACTCGTTCGATCTGGCAGAAACCGAGGCCGACGCGGTCGAGGTGGGCCGTTACGTG
>NZ_JBEVAL010000173.1:0-651 GCF_051297115.1 Meiothermus cerbereus | reverse complement strand
CCCGCCAAAAAGCGCTCGAGGGTGGATAGCTCCTCACCCTTCAACCCCAGCCGGGCTTTCTCCAGGGCCTCCTCGAGCTCATCCTCGAACTGCTCAACCGCCACCATATCCTCAAGCCGGGTACCGGTCTCCGGGTGGGGAGACGACAGGCTGAGGATGCGGTTTGCCTCCTCCAGATAGAGCAGGCGCTCGAGGGTGACCTCATCTACCCCAAGGGCTTGCGCCAGCTCGGGGGGAGTGGGTGTGCGTCCGAGGCTCCCTTCCAGCTCCAACCGCACCGCCACCAGCTTCTTCAAAAGCCGGTTCTCGCGGTACGTGCCCACGCCGTCCTGGGTCAGCCGCTCCCGGACCTTGCGGTCCAGGGCCACGTTCACCCGGAAGGTGAGGTTCTTGTTACCAGCCGGAAGGGGCTTCTTCAGCACCTCCACCACCGTCAAGAGGAGCTCCTGGGCCAGGTCACGCGCCTCGTCGCCCAGCCGGTGGAACAGCCGGAAAGCCTTCTCGAAGGCCAGGTAGCCGTAGTGGGCTACCAGGGCCTCGAAAGCCTGGCTATCCCCGTGCTTGTAGGCGACGTAGTTCCGCATGACCATCTCCCGCGACAAAAGCCCAAGAGGGCTCGCTTTAGCGACCGCCAGGCCGCCGACCATCAGC
>NZ_JBEVAL010000172.1:0-656 GCF_051297115.1 Meiothermus cerbereus | reverse complement strand
ACCAACGCCACCAGCAGGGCGAAGCCGCCAAAGATCACGAAAACCCCGCCCGCCGTTAGTGTGAACACTTCTTGTGGATTCATGCCCCACCAGGTGGGGCCGAAGGCCCCCTGGCCCTTCTGTCTGGCCCCTGCACTTCCACCACTACTCCACCCTGGATGCGCGACAGCACCGCCTCACCCACCTCGCCTAACCGGGCGGCGTAGGCTTCAGGGGACAGGTTGGAGGTGACGATGATGTCGCACCCGCCCGCGCTCGAGCGTTCCACCAGGGCGTAGAGGCGTTCCAGAGTAAAAGGGGTGAGCCTTGTCTTGCCCCCGTCATCGAGCACCAGCCGCTCGTACTGAGGCAAGGTTCCTTCCCCCGCCGCGGCCAGCCGCTCCTCGGCCAGGAAGTCGAGCTCGCTCCTGAAACGCACAAACCGTCCTTCGGCCACCAGCCGGGCCGCGATCCTGAGGGCCAGATGGGTCTTCCCCACCCCCGGCGGCCCGTAGAGGTACAGCAAGCCCCCCTGGTAGCGCCGGGCCGCTTCGATGGCGGCCTTGTTGCCGCTGTGGGCCTCCAGGGGGCGCTCCAGATACTCCCGGTAGCGCGGATAGCCCGCAAGATCAGCCCGCAAAAACTGCGGGGCCTTCCACAGCCGCCATGAGGCGAGC
>NZ_JBEVAL010000171.1:0-691 GCF_051297115.1 Meiothermus cerbereus | reverse complement strand
CTTCTTCCTATCCCTGGCCCAGAAAGGCTATGTCCCTGCCGAAAGCCTGGAGAAAAACACGGCCCAGATTGAGGCCGACTTCCAGGCGGGCAAATGCGCCGTTTTCGCCAGCGGCCCCTGGATGATCCAGCGGGCCCAGGTGCCGAGGCCCAAGGGGGGTTCGCCGAGCGGGTAGCCGCCAGGAACCTGGGGGTAGCCCCCTATCCCATAGGCCCCAGGGGGCGGTACACCTTCTTCGGCGGCTCCAACCTGGCCCTCTTCAGCTTCTCCAAGAACAAGGAGCTGGCCAAGGAGCTCCTGAAGTACCTGGGCAGCCCGGAGGCCCAGGTGACCTACGCCCGCATGAGCGGCTTGCTCCCCGCCCTGCGGACCGCCTGGAACGCCCCCGAGATCCACGGGAATCCCCTCATGCGGGTCTTCGTCCAGGCGGCCCAGTTTGGGCGCACCTATCCCAGCCTGGCGGGCTGGGGCGGGGTGGAGAACCTGGCGGTGCAACACCTGGGCATGGCCTGGGACCTGGTGGCGCAGAAGCGCCTTACCCAGGAGGCCCTCAAGGACCTGATGGACAAGGCTTCCGCCGCCATCAATAGCGCCTTGAGGTAGCGCAGAAGGGGGGGCTAACGCCCCCCCCTTACCCCAATACCATGGCCCTTTTCCGATTCTGGCAACGGTACGGCCTCGCTTACCTCTT
>NZ_JBEVAL010000170.1:0-696 GCF_051297115.1 Meiothermus cerbereus | reverse complement strand
ATGCATAGCACCCCCTCTTTTTTCACATCCCTGGGGGCAAGGTCAAGTAGCACACGAAGGTATTTTTACCCACGGGAGGCATTTTTATGAAGAAGCTGCTGATCGCGATAATCGCCGTCTTTGGTCTTGTTGCACCTGCTTACGCCCAGTTCAGTCTGGGTGCCCGCCTTGACGCCAACTACAGCACCACCCTAGCCCCCAACCTGACTGCCGGTGTTTTGGGTCGCCTGGACGTACCCATTACTCCCTCCTTTGGCGCGGGAATTCTGGTTCGGCCCTTCATTCAGTATGGGGTTGATCTGGTAAGCAATGGCCCTCTAAGTGCGAGTGCCTATGCTCGAGTGCGCCTTCCGATCACGGTTGATATTGCTCCTTCCAGCGGCTTTGGCTTTAGCATTTCTCCCCAGGCAGGGGTGGATATGTCCTACGACCTGGGCGGGGGAGCCAGCCTCAGCAGTGGGTTGCGTCTCTTGACGGATCTGCCCATCGTACCTTCGGGCGGTAGCTTTTCCTGGCTGATAGATGGTTACCTCGAGTTTGGCTATGCTCTAGACATGCTCAGCCTGTATGCAGGCATCTCGCTCGATCAGATTGTACCCAGCCCCTTTGCCCAGACCATATACCTGGGTGTGTCCTGAAAATAGGCAAACAGCCTAAACTGTGGGAATGAGCGAAATGCGGGAACGGATGCATCAG
>NZ_JBEVAL010000169.1:0-699 GCF_051297115.1 Meiothermus cerbereus | reverse complement strand
GAGCCGCTACTGCCTGGCGGCAGTAGCCACCCTGACCGAAGATGCCCAGGCGGCGAGCAATGCCCTGGGCCAAGCCATTCTTCAGGCTGAGCAGCTCAAGCTCCCCACTCAAGGCATCGAGGTCAAGAGCGACCAGGGCACAGCTTTCAAGGCCAACGCCTTTACCGAGTTTCTGGAGGCTAGCTGCTGTGGTCAAACCTTATCTGCGGTAGGTAAGCCCCAGGGCATGGGTCGAGTAGAACGCTTTCAGCGCACCCTCAAGGAGGAATACTTACAGTACGAGGAGGTGGAGCGTCTGGATGAGCTAAATAGAGTGCTGGAAAGCTTCCGCGAGGATTACAACCCCCGGCGTCCGCACCAGGCGTTGGATTACAAGACCCCACTGGAGGTTATCCGGTCAGCTCAGGAAACTGGTATCGTTTAGGTGAAGCACTACAAGGATGGCCGCTTTGAGGGCCACCCCCGTGCTCACCTTTTCCCCCGGGCGGGAGCCTACCCGCTCCTCCACCAGGGGCACCAGCCCGATGCGGTCCACGATGCTGGCCACCAGACCCAGATGGCCCAGGTCGTACACCTGAAAGCTGTCCGCGATCCCTCCCATCCCAAAATCCTACCCGGGAGGGGGAGGGGTGCGGAATGTCGGTTTGAACGTAGCCCCGTGACCAAAGGCCACCCCCGGGCATGGAGCCAGGCCAGCAC
>NZ_JBEVAL010000168.1:0-708 GCF_051297115.1 Meiothermus cerbereus | reverse complement strand
ACCGCCCCTTGGAAGGCAGGCTCAAGACCGCCACGGTCAAACGAGAGGGAGAGCATTGGTACATCGTGTTTACCTGTGAGGTGGAGCCCAGACCCCTTCCCCCCAATGACCAGGCCATCGGGATCGACCTGGGCACCAACCCCCACTTCCTCATCACCTCCGACGGGGAGATGGTGGAAGCCCCCCGCTATTTCCAGAGGGCGCAAGCCAAACTCGCCACCGCCCAGCGCAGCCTTGCCCGGAAGAAGCGGGGCAGTAACCGCCGCAAGCAGGCTGGAAGGCGGGTAGCTAAACTGCACCGCAAAATCGCCAATCAGCGCAAAGACTTCCACCACAAACTCGCCAGGAGGCTCGTAAACCGCTATGGCACCATCGTCCACGAAGACCTGAACATCCTCGGCCTGGCCCGCTCCCGCACCGCCAAGGGGGTGCTGGATGCGGGGTGGGCGCAGTTTCTCGCAATCCTCGCCTACAAAGCGGAAGAAGCTGGTAGGCGGGTGGTGGGGGTAGACCCCAAACACACCAGCCAGGACTGCCCGGTGTGCGGGCACCGGGAGAAGAAACCGCTGTGGGTCAGGGAGTTCACCTGCCCCGCTTGTAGGGCCTCTCTTCACCGGGATGTGGCTGCGGCCATCAACATTCTGGCCAGGGCTCGGACGGAGCCTTCGGGGATGGATACGGCAGTAGCCGTTCCGTGAGAACCGAGAA
>NZ_JBEVAL010000167.1:0-718 GCF_051297115.1 Meiothermus cerbereus | reverse complement strand
GGCGGCTTTTCGGTAAACTAGGGCCATGCCCGGCGAGCTGGTACTGGTGGTGGAGGATGAGCCCCAGATTGCCGATACCCTCGAGCGCTACCTGCGGGCCAATGGCTTCCAGACCGAGCGGGCGGGGAATGGGGAAAGGGCTTTGGAACTTTGGCGGCGCACCCGGCCCCACCTGATCCTCCTAGACCTCATGCTCCCGAAGCTGGATGGTCTCGAGGTTCTCAAACGCATCCGGCAGGAAGACCGCACCCCCATCATCGTTATCACCGCCAAGGCTGAAGAGGTAGATCGCCTCCTGGGCCTCGAGCTGGGTGCGGATGACTACGTGGTCAAGCCCTTCAGTCCCCGCGAGGTGGTGGCCCGGGTCAAAGCGGTGCTCCGCAGGACCCAGGGTCTGGTGCGCCCGCCCAGCCATGTGCGGGTGGGACCATTGGAGGTAGACCTGGAGGCCCTTCGCGTCCGATGCCAAGGGCAAAACCTTACCCTGACCCCCACCCAGGTGCGCCTCCTCTACCTCCTTGCTACCCAGGCGGGAAGGGCCCTCACCCGGGAGGAGCTGCGGGCGGGGTTGGGCACCGAGGCCGACGAACGTACCGTGGACGCCCACGTGAAGAACCTGCGGGCCCGCTTAGGGCCCTGCTCCTTCATGCTGGAAACCATCCGGGGCTTTGGATACCGCTTGCTTCAACCATGAGCCTTACCCTGCGGCTTGCCTTGT
>NZ_JBEVAL010000166.1:0-733 GCF_051297115.1 Meiothermus cerbereus | reverse complement strand
GGGCCATGGTCTGTGCCCGTTCTGAAAAAGCTTCACCAAGCCCTTAGGCCTTATGGCCGGCTTGCCACTTACTCCGCTCAAGGTGCCTTCCGCCGGGCCCTTAGGGAGGCGGGGTTTGCCCTTCACCGGGTGCCCGCCTTGGGGAAGCGGGAGTGGACGGTGGGAATCGCCGTAAAAGCTCCTCGCGGGTGATGTAGGTGAGCTCAACCCGGGCCCGCTTGGGGCTCGGAAGCTCCCCGCGGTAGAGCCAGTGGAACCAGGTGCTCGCCAGGGTGGCTACAAGGCGGGGCCAGGTGGGCAGGGGGTGGGTGTGAAAGCCGAATAGCCTACTCCCCTGGGCCAGGTGGCTGTAGCCGTAGAGCAAACGGACCTCTGGGTCTTTGTCCACCAGGGTGGCTGTTTTTCTCAGGCTTTCCCGCATGTGGCGGATGGCCTCTTGGGGGGTGAGTTCCATGCTTCGCTGGCTTTCCAGGTGGATTTCAAAGGCAGGGGTACCCCTGGGAAGGCCTTCCAGGTGGGGTCCAGGAAAGGGCTTTCGCTCCAGCCGCAAGAGGTCAAAGGGGCCATATCCCACCCGCACCACCCGGTGCTTGGCGTTGTACCGTTCCTCAAACCCCTGCAGGGCGCGTATAAGGGCGAGCCTGGGGGTGAGGGGTATGGGGGCAAGCTGATCGAGGGTGACCGGCTGGTATCCCAGCTTGAGGATCTCGGGGAGGACCTGCTCCAAAAGCTC
>NZ_JBEVAL010000165.1:0-737 GCF_051297115.1 Meiothermus cerbereus | reverse complement strand
GCCAGCCAGCGCACCCAGGCGCTCAAGGCTAAGGACAGACGCTCCACCTCCCGCTGCATCCGGCTGAGCGCCTCAAGATTTACTTCTCCGGGGATCAGTTCCAGCACCAGGCACCGCGCCCGCACGCTGTGGCCGGGGGGTAAATCCTCCCCGGTAATGAGCAGGCTGCCCCTGGGGGCCCGATCCGGCTGCATGGTGCCATCCGAGCGCATCCGGGCTCGCCCCACCCCGTTGCCCTGGTTGCGTAGGATTCTCGAGGCCTTGCCCTGCAACTCCTTCTGCTTCCCCTCATGCCCGGTAGGGGCGTAGTCGTCAATGAGCAGCAAAGCGTCCTTGGCCGCGAAGGCCAGGGCTTCCAGGGCGTTGGCCGTCCCCTCCCAGTTGGTGGGCGGGTGAGGCTGGGTGTGCCCCCACAAGGCCTGCACCAGCAGGGACAGGCTAGTCTTCCGGGCCCCGGTGTGTCCGGCCAGGTAGAGGCTACCCATCGGGTGCTCAATCACCGCGCCCAGGGCATACAGCAGCAGCGGCCAGGTGACCCGCCTGGGGGCCACCTCGAGCAGACCCACCAGGGTTTGCAGGGCCGCAAGCTCCGCCTTCCCCTCAGGGGGCTGGGGCAGGGCAAAGCCCGCGAGCTCCGGGGGCAGGTCAACCTCGAGGCCCCCCACGCTCCCGCCTGATCCAATCCCGCCACCGGCGTGCAGATAGACCCACTCCGTCCCCCTCCGTATCCAGCCGGT
>NZ_JBEVAL010000164.1:0-747 GCF_051297115.1 Meiothermus cerbereus | reverse complement strand
CTGCTACAGCGACGAGCTCATCATCGCCCTGGCCGTCTACCAGCACCTCTGGCGCTTCCGCTACGCCCAGGATCTGCTGTACTGGCTGCGTTCGCATGGGCATCAGGTGCCTGCACCCTCCACCTTCTGTGAACGCAAGGCGCAGCTACTCCGCCAGGTGATTCTGGCCATCAAAGCCCTGACCGGTCTGCTCAACCCCGCCCCCTGTCTGCACATGGATTCCAAGAAGCTGCCCACCGCCGCCCTGGCGCGGGCGAAGCGGGTCAGACTCCCCGGTAGCATCGGTCGTGACCACGCCAACCGTACGTACTTTTACGGGCTGCGCTTACACGCGCTGGTGGATGAGCAGGGCTTTTTGCAACGGGTGCTGCTGGCTCCAGCCCACGCGCATGATGTGGTGGTGGCTGTGCGGCTACTGGAGGGGTTGAGGTATCGGGTTGTCACGGGGGACAGGGGCTATCTGAGCCGGGCGCTCAAGGCGCAGGTAGCCCGGCAGGGGGTGGATCTGATTGCCAAGCACAAGCGGAACATGAGGCCCCATACCCGGCGGGAAGAGTACTTTTTGCGAGGGCACCGGATGGTCGAAAGCGTCTTTTCCAGCCTGGATCGGTGGGGGTTGAGCGAACGCCCCTACCGCAAGACCCGGGGGCTGGTCTTTCACCTCTATGCGGTGCTCCTGGGCTATGGCCTCCTCAAGTTGATGGAGCGCGACCCCGCCTGGCGCCTTCTGGTGGGGCAGTGCGGAAC
>NZ_JBEVAL010000163.1:0-807 GCF_051297115.1 Meiothermus cerbereus | reverse complement strand
CGCCCCCGAGCAGGCCACGGTTTACGCCCACACCGGCTGGGTTCGGCAGGGCGGGGATTGGGTGTACCTGCACGCCGGGGGCGGCATTGGGCCGGACGGGAGCGTGGACGGCCTCGAGGTGGATCTCCCCCCCGAACTGAGCGGCTTTGCCCTGCCCCAACCGCCCACCGGCGAGGCCGAACCGGAGGCGCACCGGCGGCTGCTGGGGATGCTGGAGGCAGGCCCCCGGCGGGTCAGCTGGCCTCTTTTGCTCTATGCCCTGGGAGCACCTATCAACCACCCGCTGGGCAGCCTGTACATTGCCGGGCTGACCGGGGCCCGCAAGACCAGCCTGGCCCTGCTGGTTCAGGCCTTGTGGGGGCACGCCGCCCCGCACCCGCCGACGAACTGGGAGGGCACCGCCAACGCTCTGGAGGGGCTGGCCTTCGCGGCCAAGGATGCGTTGCTGCTGATTGACGACTACGCCCCCACCGGGCACGAGGGCAAGCAGAAGGAGCTCCAGGGTAAGGCCGCCCGGATTTTACGCAACCAGGGCAACGCCACGGGGCGGGCGCGGATGCGCTCGGACGGACGGATGCAGCCCGACCGGGCCCCCCGGGGCAGCCTGCTGGTCACCGGCGAGGATCTGCCCCCCGGCCACAGCGTGCGGGCGCGGTGCCTGATCCTCGAGCTAACCCCGGGCGAGGTGAACCTGGAGGCGCTCACCCGGCTGCAAAACCAGGCGGCGGGGTTTCCCCTGGCCCTGGCCGCCTGGGTGCGCTGGCTGGCCGGGCGGCTGGAGGGGGTGCGGCAGCAGGTGCGGCTTCG
>NZ_JBEVAL010000162.1:0-808 GCF_051297115.1 Meiothermus cerbereus | reverse complement strand
GGGCCCAGTTCGGCCTGGACCGGCCCATACACGAGCAGTACCTGCTTTGGATGCACAACCTTCTGCATCTCAACCTGGGTTATTCCTTTGCCTATCAGGCCCCGGTGCTGGACATTGTCTTACCCCGGGTGGTTAACTCCATGGTTATCGTGGTGCCGGCTACAGTTCTCCTCTTCCTGGTGGCCATTCCCGTGGGGGTTTACGGGGCCTTGCGCCAGTACTCCGTGGGGGACCGGGTAATTTCCTTTCTGGCCTACATCGGCCTGGCCATCCCCAACTTTTTCCTGGCCCTGATCTTCATGTACCTGATCCTTCAGGTCTACTTCCGAACAGGGGTGATGGTTTTCCCGGTATCGGGCATGACCAGCAGCGGTTTTGAGCACTTTGATTCCTGGAAAAAGATTGTGGACATTGCCTGGCATGCGGTCATACCCATTATCGTGGTAACTACCAGCGACATCGCAGGTTTCTCGAGGGTGATGCGGGGGCAGATGCTGGAGGTTCTCTCCCAGGATTACATCCGCACCGCCCGGGCCAAAGGGCTGGCCGAGAGGATGGTGGTCTATAAGCATGCCCTCAGGAACGCCATCATCCCCTTTGTGGCCAACATTGGGGCAATTCTACCCGGTTTGATCTCGGGGGCGGGTTTGGTGGAGGTGGTCATGGCTTGGCCGGGAATCACTCCCCTGCTTCTGGATTCCTTGCAGCAGCAGGACCTCTACATGGTGGCCGGCTTCCTCACCATAGGTTTGGTCCTCTTGATGGTGGGTAACCTGCTTTCCGATCTGCTGTTGACCTGGGTGGATCC
>NZ_JBEVAL010000161.1:0-822 GCF_051297115.1 Meiothermus cerbereus | reverse complement strand
TGGACCTGGTGGGCTTCGCCTCCAGTGGTCAGTACGAGGGCCGGGGGCTGGCGGACGGGCCCACCAGCAGCACCGGCCTCCAGCAGCTCAGCTGGAAGCGCATTCCTGCGGGCCGGGACACGGAGGATAACCTGGCCGACTTCCTGTTTGGCGAAAGCTGGGCCAACCCCCAGAACCGCCAAAGCCCCCGCTATGGGGATAACTGAGGCTTGAAGGAGGAGCCCTGGCCAGAGGCGGGTTGGCCAGGGTTCCCTTTTATCCTCACTCGGGCTGAAACCCGAGCGCGGCGCGAGCAGGCGCTGTGGGCGAAGGTTGCCGTAAACCGGCTCCTGCTCGGAGGGTCCTCCTTGCCAGACCGCGTAGCGGTTGGCGAGGCTGGTTTATGCCGAGTCCCTTCTCGCCCTGTTCCACGAGGGGCTGACCCCGCGGGGGTATTTATTGGAACAGATTATGTGGGACCTCCCGAGGCAAGGGAGCCCCAACTGGGGCCCGCCTCCCCATGCCCGATCCAGAGCCCTTACCTACCCGGCCTGGGAGGCGCCGGCGGGTGCCCCTGCAGGGTCCTGCCTCGAGGCCGGGTTCCTCCAGGTAGCCCGTCGGGACAGGGAGGCAAACCCCACCGGGATCCTCCAGGAAGCGGTGCCGGTGATCCTTAGGCTAGCTCCCTTGTACGCCGCCCGCCTGGGCAAGCGGGGACGGCTCCCTGCCCTTCTGGTCTGGCGGACCCTCCGCTGGGTCCCTTATCCCTGCCTGCCCTTCTCCCACGAGATGGTGGATGCCTTGGCCCATGGGGATGGTCTTGCGCTTCAAGCCTGAACCTGC
>NZ_JBEVAL010000160.1:0-822 GCF_051297115.1 Meiothermus cerbereus | reverse complement strand
CGGTCTCGACGGGGGTCGCCAAAGGCAGGTGGCGCGCCGAGGTGCGGGTGGCCTCGTAAAAACCCGCAAAAGAATAAAGGCCAAGAAGCCTGCTTACGCCCTCGCGGCTTAGATCCGCAGGCCTCGCCCGATAGCCCCGCCGGGGGCTCACGGTAGCGGGGACAAGAAACCCGGCTAGCCAAGGCTTAGGCCCCGTAAGCCAAGGCGAAGTTCAGCGGGGCTTACTCCTGGCCGCCTGTCCGTGGGCTAAGCCAGGGGGACACCTAAAACGCGGACTACGCGCGTAGAGGCCTGCTGTAGGGACTTTCGGACGGGGGTTCGACTCCCCCCACCTCCACCATGGAAGCGCGCAGGGGCCCTTTGAAGGCCCCTATTTGGCTATTGGGCCTCGCTTTTGGTAAACTGAATGCGGTGCCTGCTGGCACCTCCTTCGGGGCGGGGTGGAAGTCCCCACCGGCGGTGAAAGCCCGCGAAGCCCCTCTGGGGCCCGACCCGGTGGAACTCCGGGGCCGACGGTGAAAGTCCGGATGGGAGAAGGAGGTCCTTTGCGAGAGCTGGACGAGCGCTTTCTCCGCAGGGCTTTGCAGCTGGCCGAACGGGCTCGAGGCCACACTCACCCTAATCCCCTGGTGGGGGCGGTGTTGGTGCGGGATGGCCGCATCGTAGGGGAGGGGTACCATCCCAAGGCGGGGGAGCCCCATGCGGAGGTCTTCGCCTTAAGGGAGGCGGGTTCCCTGGCCCAGGGGGCTACCGCCTATGTCTCCTTGGAGCCCTGCAACCACCAGGGCCGTACCCCCCCTTGTTCCCTGGCCCTTTTGCAGG
>NZ_JBEVAL010000159.1:0-832 GCF_051297115.1 Meiothermus cerbereus | reverse complement strand
CATCCACGTGGGCGCAGGTCCATCCTAAAGGGGTGGTCCCACGTTTTGACGTGTACTGAGGTCTACGGCCTAACCCCAGCAGGGTTGCAGGAGATCGGGACCGTTTCCGGTGCCCTGGCGGCGCTTCCGCCTTGGGTTTTGAAGGCAGGTGCTCTAGAGGATGGGCAGCAACGCTATGTGCCCGTGGGCACCCCTGGAGGCAAAGGGGTTTTGCCGCCGGTATTCCATCGCATGCGGGAGGGCCACTTGGCCTTGGATCCATCTGGGAACTACCTGCTCCTGGTCAATGCCCAGCCCCTTTGCAACTGCCCTAGCCGGATTGTGCGTCTGGCCCTCCTCCTCACCAACCCTGTGGGTCTTTATGCGGAATACGTGTACCTGCTGGATGAAGCGGGGGCCCAGGTGGCCGGGGTAGCCTGGCCAGATCCCAAAAGTATTTTGGTCTTGGAGACCGCTGGCCAGAGGGGCCGCCTCTATCGCATAAACCTGAATGCCGGGGAGGACATTGCCTTTAGCGCCTGGGGCGAGGGGGGACTGGAGGAGCGAAGCCCGGTGCCCGTGCGCCCTGTGGCTAAGGTTTTGCTGGCGGAAGTACCTATTGCCCAAGCCTGGGGGTTGGGTGTGGAAGCTCCGGACCGCCTTCTCACGGGGGCGGAGGGGAAGGTCCTTCGGATTCAATTGCCCAGCGCCCT
Organism: Meiothermus cerbereus; assembly: GCF_051297115.1. GTDB lineage: Bacteria > Deinococcota > Deinococci > Deinococcales > Thermaceae > Meiothermus > Meiothermus cerbereus_A. The sequence goes on along the minus strand of NZ_JBEVAL010000159.1, from coordinate 140 downwards.
CTGGTAGACGTCGTAGACCTCAGCCCGCAGGCCTAGCCTGCGGGCTGTTTCCACGTTTTCCGGGTCGTCGTCCAGATAGAGGGTTTCCTCGGGGGCCAGGCCCAGGCCCTCGAGGGCCATTTGGAATGCCCTGGGGTCAG
>NZ_JBEVAL010000158.1:0-868 GCF_051297115.1 Meiothermus cerbereus | reverse complement strand
ACCGCCCGGCTGCTGGTGGAGCGCAGCCTGGCCTGTTGGGAGGAGGAGGGGGAGCGCCCCCAGGCGGTGGCGGTGGTAGACGTGGGCGGCCCCATCCCGGTGCTGCTGGCCTTCGACGACCCCCGGCCCATGGTCTGGGAGGGAGCGACGGCCTGAAGGAGGTGAAGGATGGAGGTGTACGTGTTTCCAGAGTTTCTACCCACCGATCAGATCGAAGCCTGGCTGGCCCGGGACCTGAGGGCCGAGCTCAACCGTTCGCTGGTCAGCGACCTCACCCCCCGCCCGGTGCAGCTTCCCCTCCTCGAGGGGGGCGAGCTTAGGGGGTTCCTGGAGGGGCGGCTGGTGGGCCTGGAAGAACGCGGGCCCCTGCGCTTTTTGGTGGTCGAGGGAACCTTCCAAGGCCAGCCGATGCGGGTAGCCGCCGAGTGGGAGGAGGTGGCCCGGAGCTTTGACCTCGAGGACACCCCGCTCTACCTGTGGCGGGCCCGGCGGCTCCCCGAGGAAAAGTGGGAGGCGTGGCGGGCCGATCTGGATCAGCTCGGTCTGGCGGACAAAGCCGTGCTGCTCGGAGACCCGGAGGGTGGCCCGCTCTGCCGGGCAGAACCCACCCAGGAGAACGCCTGGGCCTTCTGGCTGGCGGCCTGGCGGTTCGGAAGCCGGGTAGCCCTCGACCTGGGAATGCGGCGGGCGAGCCTCGAGCGGGCCTTCACCGCGCTCAAGGAACGCCTGCCGCAGCTACCCGACAGCCTGCTAAAGCGCAGCCGGGAGGCTGAGGGCTGGGGGAAGGAAGAGCTGCGGGAGCTTCGGGCAAAATAGGGGGCATCTTGCCCCCGTTTTCTATCTACATCTGTCCCGCAGGGGCAAGAAA
>NZ_JBEVAL010000157.1:0-869 GCF_051297115.1 Meiothermus cerbereus | reverse complement strand
TAGAGCCTGCTAACTAGCTGTTCGTAAAAGCTCCACAGTTTTCGCTGTCATCAGAATCGAAAAAGCCAACCAGTGCCAACCTCGCAAGGTCTCAGCCAGCCGCTCATAGTCTCGCGCCAGCCTGCGAAACCGGGATGTCCAGGCAAACGAACGTTCCACCACCCAACGCTTCGGCAGCAGCACGAATCCTCGTTTGGCCCCTTCCACCTTGACCACACACAGGGCGATGCCTTCCGCCTCTGCCGCTTGTGCCGCTTCCTCCCCAGTGTAACCCTGATCCACAAAGGCCACTTCCACCTGCTCCCCCGTCACTTCCTGCACCTGTTGACTGAGGGCTCCCACCTGGGCCCGTTCCTGTTCACTGGCCGCCGTTACTACCAGGGCCAGCAGATGCCCCAGGGTATCTACCGCCAGGTGAACTTTGCTTCCCTTGCGTCGTTTGTACCCATCGTATCCGGCCCGCTCCCCACTTTGCGGGGTGGACTGTAGGGTGCGAGCATCGTAGATGGCAGCGCTGGGATGGGCGGCTTTGCCCTGGAGCATTCGCAGGGTCATGCGCAGGTCGTGTACCAGGTCTTCGAAGACCCCCCGGTTCATCCAGCGGTAGGCTTGCGCCTGAACGATATGGGGGGGTGGGAAGTCGTGGGGCAGGTAGTCCCACTGAGCACCGGTTCGAACCATCCAGCGCAGGGCGTTGAACACTTCGCGCAGGTCGTACTTGCGCTGGGGTGCTTCCAGCGGGGCGAGGGTCAAATAGGGCAGCACCAGAGCCCATTCCTCATCACGGACGTCCGATGGGTAAGCACGGCGGTTCATGCTCTAAACATAACTGCAGTGCCTGATTTGGGTAAGGTGGTTTGTAGATTCTA
>NZ_JBEVAL010000156.1:0-979 GCF_051297115.1 Meiothermus cerbereus | reverse complement strand
GGGCCTCGAGACCTACGGCATGACCCTCGACGAAAATCAGGCCCCTCTGGAAGAACGCCTACAGCACGCGCTGGAAGAGGCTCTGGATTTGCTGCAATACCTGGAGTGGGCCAAGCAAGTCGCACCAGAGGGCCTGGAGGCGCGACTGGACGAGCTGTGCGCGCTGGCCGCTGAGGTAGCCAACGCCCTAGCCCAGATGAACGCATACGACCCACCCGACGACCCCGGCGAGTGGGTGGAGTGGCGCGACCTCGAGGGCCCCTGACCCGCCTACAGACTTCTAAGCCCCAGCCGGGGCTAGTGCCGCCCTAGCTCAACTGGTAGAGCGCCCGGTTCGTACCCGGAAGGTTGCCGGTTCAAATCCGGCGGGTGGCTCCAGGGGCCGTTAGCTCAGTGGCAGAGCAGATGTCTCATAAGCATCATGCGCGGGTTCGATTCCCGCACGGCCTTCCACGCCGCCCTAGCTCAACTGGTAGAGCGCCTGATTTGTACTCAGAAGGTTGTCGGTTCGACTCCGGCGGGCGGCTCCAAGGGGGAAAGATGGAAAGAGAATTGGAAAACCTGGAAAAGGCATTGGCTGAATATGCCAGCGCTCAGATTCAACACGAGCGAGCCAGGGAGGCCCTCGAGTTTGCCCGAGCCACGGCCTTGCTGTCGGGGGTGATTGTGGGCAAAAACGCCGAGGAGCGGGAAGCCCACGCCCGCACCACCCTGGCCGAGCAGTACCAGGCGGTGCGGGTGGCCCAGGAGACCCTTACGTGGGCCTGGGCGCGGCTGGAGATGGCACGGGAGCGCTTAAGCGTCGCCAAGATCATACAGGAGGTGAGCAATGGCAATCATCAAATACGGTAGATCCATACACAACCTAGCCCACTATCGCAAGGCCGTCCTTGGGGAGCGGCTGATCCACCTGATTCCTATTGCTGCTCATCCGGCGCGGGGTAAGCGTCGGGGAAGTTCTTCGCACGTTGGAGTTGAT
>NZ_JBEVAL010000155.1:0-1028 GCF_051297115.1 Meiothermus cerbereus | reverse complement strand
GGCCAACGCCTGGCGCGAAACCGTGATCCAGCTGATGGACCCGAGGGGCGAGGAGGAGGCCGTGTTCATGCCGGTGCGCAAGTTTCTCAGCATCTACCGCCGCGTGGCGGCTTCGGTGGCGCTGGAAGGGGCGGCGGAGCTCCGCTTTGAGTACGGAAACCCCGCCCTCCGCTACCGGGTGGGGGGGCTGGAGGTCCAGGGAGAAGCCCTGGTGGTGCACCTCCTTCCCCCCCAAGTGGCCTGCAAGGCCGCCGACCGGGCCGAGGAAGCCGGGTGCTGCGACCCGGGGTTGCCCCTGCGGCTGAACGCAAGGCCAGGCCCCTAAGATGAACCCCGCCAGAGCCAGCATCCCATGAAGCGCTTCTACGGCTGGAGGATCGTTTGGGCGCTGGCCCTGGCCACCACCGTTTCCTACGGTGTCCTCTACTACGGCTTCGGGGTGTTGGTCAGGCCCATGGAAGCCGAGCTGGGCTGGAGCCGGGCCCAGACCTCGAGCGCCTACGCCCTGGGGCTCCTGGCCTCGGGGCTGATGGCGATCCCCGTGGGCCACTGGGTGGACCACCGGGGGGCTCGAGGCCCCCTGCTCCTGGGCTCCCTCCTGGGCAGCCTGATGCTTCTTGCCTGGTCCCAGGTGCGGCATCTGGGGGCCTTCTACGCGGTCTGGGTGGGGATGGGCCTGGCCATGGCCATGGTCCTTTACGAGGTGGCCTTCGCGGCGGTGGCGGTGTGGTTCCGCCGCTGGCGCCACCAGGCCACTTTCGTGATCACCATGGTGGCGGGGCTGGCCAGCACGCTCTTTGTACCGCTGGAAACGTTCCTTGTGGAACACCTGGGCTGGCGCCATGCCCTAGTGGCCTTGGCCCTGATCTATGGGCTTACCACCCTACCCCTGCACGCCCTGGTGCGCCGCCGCCCAGAGGATCTGGGGCAGGGGCCCGACGGCGAAAGCGGGCCCACCGCACGGCCCCCCGAAGCCAGCGTAAGCGCCCGGGCCGCCTTCAGAGGTGCGGCTTTTTGGTGGCTGGCCG
>NZ_JBEVAL010000154.1:0-1049 GCF_051297115.1 Meiothermus cerbereus | reverse complement strand
GTCCGCGCCTCCGGGCAAGAAGGAGATACGGGAGCTCCGGGCACGGATGGACGAGGAGCGGGGGCGGATATTGCTCGAGGTAGAGAACCGGCTGGAGGAGGCCGAGGAGCTCATGCGGCGCTCGACCGAGGCCCGGATTGCGGCACTTGAGTCGTGGGTCAGGCGGGTGAGCCGGTATCTTGGAATAGGCAAGAAAGGAGGACTGTTCGGAAGATGAGAAAGGGAATCCTGATCGGACTGATGATCGCGGCAATGGGTATGGGTTTGGGTCTGGCGCAGAGCAGCAATAGGGCTTTCCATTTAGCCCCGCCGGGCATCCCCCTACCCTTTGCCAAGCCCCTGGCAGAGGGCGCGTGCAGGGGGTTGCTGGATCGCGCCGTCAAGCTTGTGGGCGCGGGGCCAAAGGATGTGGGTTGCTTCAGCTTCTCCCGGAGAAAGGGCGACACCCTGGTCAATCAACTCGCGAGCGGGTGGGCGCTTAGCCTTCCGGCCACGCCTGTGCGCCTGGTTGCTGCCTACGAGGTGGAGGGAATCTTCGTGGCGTCCTTCGTGGATACCCTGAACCCTTCGCGCGGCTACTACCTGGCGGCGGGTGAGGTTGACCCCTCCACGGCGCAGGTGGTGATCTGGAGCATCTCCCGATGACCCTCGAGCACGTCGCTTTGATCTGGCAGTCCGGGGTGGGCTTCGGCTTCAAGGCCGGGGTGGGGGTGGGAATTGCGGTGGGTCTGCTGCTGGCCTGGCTGTGGGGCCGGTGGGCGGGGCGGAGATACCGCTAGGGCACACATAGAAATACAGGGGGCTACGGCCCCCTTTTTTGTTTTCCCTTAAGCACCTAACCCCCCTTGCGGGGGGCTTTGGTGCAGGAAGTAAAACCACCAGCATCGGCTGAATGGTGCCTTCACAGGCAGGCTCAGTATACAACACACTTTATTGATCGTACATGGTAATCTGTTCCCAGGAGGTAAAACCATGTACGACAGCATCCAGCTGATGGTCGGCGGCCTGGCGGTCGCTAAAGCGAGCCCTCTTGGGCTTTTGTCGCGGGA
>NZ_JBEVAL010000153.1:0-1071 GCF_051297115.1 Meiothermus cerbereus | reverse complement strand
TGAGGCGGCCATAGCGGGGCGGGGGATCACCCTCGAGCAGGCCCGGCGGGTGGGGTTGGGCAAGAGCCGTCAGGGCGACCTGGTGATCCCCATCCTGGGGCCCACCGGGGAGGTGCAGGCCATCAAGGCCAGGCTGCGCGAGCCCAGGGAGGGTTTCCGCTACCGCTACCTGACCCCCGAGCGAGGGGCGCCCGCCTGGTACTCCCCCGGTTTCGGGCAGGATGCAGGCCGCCCCGTGATCGTGATGGAGGGGGAGCTCAACGCCATCACCAGTTGGTTTGCCCTGGAGGGTCGGGCCGACCTGCTGGGCATTCCCGGCGTGGAGGGCCGGGTGCCCTGGGAGCGGCTGGAGGGCCGCCGGGTTTACCTCTATGCCGACGGAGACCCTGGCGGGCGCAGGGCGATAGGGCGCTGGAAGGAGGAAGGGGAGGCCGTGAAGGTTGCGATGTTGGAACCCCTGGAGGGCGGACTCGACGCCTGCGAGTATGCCGCCCGGTGGGGGCAGCAGGGTTTGGCCGGGCAACTGTGGAGGTTGATGGAGGAATAAAGAATACACCCCACCCTGCCAGGTGGGATGCAAAGGAGATCTGTATGGTCAAGAGTATACCCCCTATACATCAAGACTCTATAAGCGAGCTTGAGGAGGTTCTCCCCGGCTATCCCCGCTACCGCATCCAGCAAGGGCGCATCGAGATGGCCCGGCTGGAAGGGCGGGGTGAGCATCGGACTGTTGTCTACGTGCCGCTTTGCAACTTTGCCTGTCGCATCCGGCGGGAGGTGCGCTACACGGATGGGGTGCAGGACGAGCTGCTGTTCGAGCTCGAGGGCTCCACCGCAGCCGGCCCCCTTCCGCCCGCCCGGGTGCGCTCGAGCGAGTTTGCCGCCATGCACTGGCCGGTGCGGGAGTGGGGGGCCCGGGCCATCGTGATGCCGGGCCACGGGGTCAAAGACCACCTTCGCGCCGCCATCCAACACCTGAGCGCCCCCGAGCAGGCCACGGTTTACGCCCACACCGGCTGGATACGGAGGGGGACGGAGTGGGTCTATCTGCACGCCGGTGGCGGGATTGGA
>NZ_JBEVAL010000152.1:0-1092 GCF_051297115.1 Meiothermus cerbereus | reverse complement strand
GAACCGACTCCGCCTGTAGTTTAGCCAGGAACTCCAGGGGAGCCAAGCCTTCCAGGGCCATGTGGGGTCTTCGGCCGTTGTAGTACGCCAGGTAGTCCTCCAGTTCGGCCTGGATTTCACCTACGCCCGTGGGCAAAGGCCGGGTATAGAACTCATCCCGAAAGGTCCGCTGCATCCTTTCCACATGGCCGTTGAGCTTAGGACGCCGAGGGGGCAGCACAAACCGCCGGATGCCCAGGCGCTGGCAGCCCTCCTCAAACGCCGCCATGAACTCGCTTCCCCCGTCCACCTGCACCGCCCGGATGGGAAAAGGACACCGCTCCACCAAAGCCCGCAGAAACCCTGCCGCCGTCTGGGCCGTGGCCCGGCGGTGCACCTCAGCCCAGGCCAGGCGGGTGGAGAGCTCCACCGCAGAAAAGTGCTTGACCTCCTCCCCGGGCCCCAAGCGCACGCTCAGGGTGTCCACCTGCACCAGGTCCCCAGGGGCCTTGACCTCATAGCCCTGAGGCTTCCGCTGTGCGTAGGGCCTAGGCGCCCTCCGCTGGGACTTCCCCCTCCTCGTCCGGGCCAGAAAGCTGGCCACGCGTTCTATGCGTCCCTGGCCCTCCAGGTAGACCAGGATGCGCCCCACCGTGCGTTCGCTTAGGGTATAGCCGGCCTTCCGCAAGGAAAGCCAGATGGGCCAGCGCCCCCAGGTGGGGTTCTCCTTCCGCAAGCCTTCCACCTGCACCAGCAGCTCGGGGCTCCAATGCACCTTGCCCCGCAGGCGCTGGGGCCTCTTACTCCTGGATTTCAGGCCGGTGAGTCCCTGGTCCTTGAGTCTTCCCTTCCAGCGGTAGTAGCTGGCCCGGCTGATCCCCACCAGCTCCTGCACCTCTGCCCAGCCAACCTTACGTTCCCTCAGGGCCTGCACAAGCTTGAGCTTGTGCAGGCGTTCCTGGACCATGGGGTCACCTGCGCCGGCCTCGGCCAGTTCTAAAGCTTTCCTGGCGCCTCTAAAGACCTCTTTGCCGACTGTGATAAGCTGCATCCGGGGAACCTCCTCTGCCAGAAGTGGTTCCCCTATTTTGCTTCGCTCAGAGTCTCACTTGT
>NZ_JBEVAL010000151.1:0-1110 GCF_051297115.1 Meiothermus cerbereus | reverse complement strand
ACAGCAGCCCGCCTGCTGGGGGTGGAGCGATATTACCTGCTGGAGTGAAGGGGGGTGCGGAATGTGGGGTGCAGATAAAAACCGACTGGATGTAAGGGTAGCTTTTGGCGTTGCTTCAAGAGCACACCCCGTCCCGAAGTCCCGAAGGGGATCGTCCGGTTGGTGGTGCTGAGCAGCTACCGTTCAGCCAAACCCGGCATCAGTCCTGAACTTCATCCCAGCTCATACCCATGATGCTATAGCCCGCATCCACATACACCGTCTGGCCGGTGGTTCCGCTGGACAGGGGAGAGAGCAGGTACAGGCCCAGGTTGCCCACTTCCTCGTGGGTAATCATGCGCCCCAGGGGGGCGGTGGCGTTGTACTTGGCGACCATTTTGCGAAAACCGGGAATGCTCATGGCGGCTACGGTGCGGATAGCGCCAGCGCTGATGGCGTTGACCCGGATGTTCTTTTTGCCCAGCTCATAGGCCAGGTAGCGCACGCTGGCCTCGAGGGCGGCCTTGGCAACCCCCATCACGTTGTACCTGGGCACCACCTTTTCCGAGGCGTAGTAGGTCAGGGTAACCAGGCTGCCCCCTTCGCGCAGGAGCGGCTCGGCTTCGCGGGCTACTGCTACCAGCGAATAGGCCGAGATTTGCAGGGCGGTGTTCCAATCGGCAGCGGTGGTGTCGATAAAGCGCCCTTCCATGGCGGCCCGGGGGGCAAAGGCAATGGAGTGTACCAGGTAATCAAGACCACCCCAGGTCTGTTCCAGATCGGCGAACATGGTCTTGAGGGCGGTTTCGTCGGTTACATCGACCTGGTATAAGCGTTGGTTGGGGCGGTCAGCAGTGAGCTTTTCGAGCTTTTCCTTCAGCCGCTCGCCCTGGTAGCTTAATGCCACCTCGGCCCCGGCTGCATAGAGTTTTTCGGCAATAGCCCAGCCCAGGCTATGCTCGTTGGTTACGCCCATGACCAGGGCTTTTTTGCCGGATAAATCAATCGCAATCATAACCCCCGTATCTTACCTGCACAGCCTCGAGAGTTGGCAATTTATTCAGGGGATGTAACAGGCTTTTATCATATACATCCACTAAGCCAGCGATAGAGGGGCATGGGATTGGTGGA
>NZ_JBEVAL010000150.1:0-1210 GCF_051297115.1 Meiothermus cerbereus | reverse complement strand
GCTGCCCAGGGCCATCAGTACCAGCATGAACAACATCCGCCAGTCGTAGGTGGTGTTGTGTGCCCGCAGGTCAGGTACTTGCATCAGGTAAGGAATGGGGCTGGGTATGGGTTTGTTCGGGTTCATGCTGTATATGATAAGAGCCTGCTACCCCCAGCCACGTAACGCCTTGCCTCCAGAGCCCAGGCGGTATAATCCATGCGATTTTGCCTATGAAGCTGGGTTTTAGTCCCCTTACTGCTGGCCTAAGCTACCATCAATCCCTCGACCTGGCAGCAAGCCTGGGCCTGTTCCTGGAAGTCGCCTACGATCAGCACGAGATGGATCCCCGGCTACCGAAGGCCCGCGAGCTGGCCGAGATGGGCCGGGTGGCTGGGGTGGGGTTCACCATACACCTGCCTTTTGTCGACTGGAACATAGCCTCGCTGGTGCCCGAAATGCAGCGGCTCTCCCTCGAGCGCACCCAGCGGGCCATCGCCTTTGGGGCCGAGATTGGTGCGGCCTGTGGGGTGCTGCACAGCGGGCTGGTTCCACTACGGCTGCCCGAGGCGGTGGCGCACGCTCGCCAGCTGGTACATCGGGCGCTCGAGCAGCTGGAACTCGCCATACCGGTCGCGCTGGAAAACCTGGGCCTGAGCGATACCGACCTGCTGGAAACGCCCGCCGAGCTGGTGGAGTTGCTGGAGGCCCACCCACAGTACGGCTTCTGCCTGGATGTGGGGCACGCCCTGATTCAGCGCGGCCCTGGCGGCCCCCAGGAGTACCACTGTCTGCTGGGCCACCGCCTGCTTCATTTGCACCTGCACGACAACCACGGCCAGCAGGACGAGCATCTGCCCTGTGGCGATGGCGCAGTGGACTGGTCCTGGGTGCGGGGGGTGCTCGAGGGATTTGAGGGCACCGTGGCCCTCGAGGTAACCGGCGGCCCGGAGGGCGTGCGCCGGAGTGTGGCGCTCCTGCGCGGAAACCCCTGAAGCCGTGCTGCTACCCCCGGGTTGCGCCCCGCCTGGCGCAACAAGTCTTCGGAGACCCCTAAGCACCGGCAAGAAGCGTTGCGTCGACCTCGAGCGGCCCTGGTGCATGGGCCCAGCCCAAACCCAGCCGTTGGTCAGGGCCACCCAGGCCGCTATCAATTGCAAGCAAAACTCCATTCTTATACCAACCTTAGATAGATAGTCATTCTTCAGGAATCCACCCGAACCCCGCCACC
>NZ_JBEVAL010000149.1:0-1264 GCF_051297115.1 Meiothermus cerbereus | reverse complement strand
ACACGGCGATGATCCGACTTATGGTCAGAAGATTGGCTTCCTAGACGGTTTTAAGACAGTCTCTAATACCAGATTCGGTTAGTTCGTCACCGAACGGTGTCGAACTAACCCGACCGAAGGGAGTGCTCTAGGATTCAAAAAGATAGCCTCTTAGCGCTTTTTATTTGAAGATTATCTTTTTGAATCCGGTATAACATCCAGTCGGTGTTGAGCTGCGCCAAACAGAAAGCTGCCGGTGGGGTTCAGATGAGACCCATCGCGTGGCTCAGCGCCCATTGCTGTTCTCGACCAGGCTGGCTTCCAGTCGGCCAAAATCCCGCCCGAAGACGAAGCGAACCGGGGTGCGCCGGGCATCCTGGCGGTACCAGACTTCTATCAGAACGTCTTCTCGAGCAAAACGATACCCCACCAGGCCATTGTTGGGCGGCAGCACCTCCAGGCGTCCCTGGACGGGTTTGGGGTAGTCCACCGCGTAAATCTGGCGGGTCTCGGGGCGCAGACGCAGGTAGTAGATGAGCGCAAGCTGATCCAGTATCTGGTCGCTCGGGCTGTTCCAACCGGTCTGTCTACCGTCTGGGTGCATCACCTTCGCCCATGAACCGCTGTTTTCCTGGCGTTCATAGACCAGCCGGGTGGTGCCCTTGAGCGGCTCGGTCAGGTTTTGCCAGAAGCGGTCGGTAAAGAAGTCGAGGCCTACCTGGCTTTCAGACTCCAGGCCATAGCCCGCGGCCTTGGCCAGCCCGGTGGGCTCGAGCTTGAGGCGAAAACGCCAGCCGCCCTCCACTGGATCGGCGCTGAGGTAAAGCCTGCCCACCCCTATACCCTGCCAGGTAAGGTTATAGGTCAGCCGCTCACCGGGAGGCCAGGGGACGCTCTGGGCCAGGGCTAGCATGCCCACAGCCATTGCTACAAGCAAAGCAAAGCGCTTTATCCACCCTGCGGATCCCACCCCCCCAGCGTACAACACCTGCCGGAACAGCCAGAGATGATTGTTTAATTGTTTTAGGAGTTGCGCACTTGAGTGAGGATTTGGGGGGAACAAGATCGATAAAATCGCGTACAGAACGGTATTTACCCGAATCCTAACGTACCTGCGTTTACAAGGTATAACGATTCCAGAAACAAGAAGCCCACAACGTCAATAAAACACAATTCCAACGGGCTGAAGTGAGGAGCCAACCTATGGTTTTATCAACGTTCAACTGCGTAAGTCCTATGTCAGGCTTTTATCATATACATCCACTAAGCCAGCGATAGAGGGGCA
>NZ_JBEVAL010000148.1:0-1276 GCF_051297115.1 Meiothermus cerbereus | reverse complement strand
GCCACCTGCATCCCGATCTCCGGGCTTGCCAGTACCGTCCACAGCCCTTTGTTATCCCGCACCACGAAGTACCTCCGGTCAATGAGCAACATGCCTTTACCCCTCAAACCCTTGAGGTAGCGCACCTCCATCCCGGTTCGCACCCAGCCGGGCAGTGCGCCCCCCACCAGCACGCGGGTGCGTGCGGGTAGGACACGGGCGAAAGCGGGGTCAGGAAGGTCGCCAATCACCAGGGCATCTTGCCCCCCTACGCTGCTCACCCATCCCACCGCCTGGGCAAGGCTGGGGGTCTGGAACAGGATTTGCTGACCCTGCTGACCCTGAGCGAGGCCCAAACCCATCCCCAGAAGAAGGAAGGCCAGGAATCTCATTTGACCTCCTGCTTGCGCTGCTGGGCGTTCCTGATCTGATCCACTAGCAAACGTCCCCAGGTGAGCACCTGTCGCAGGGTGGGGCCGTCGAGCTGCCACCAGCTCGGCATGTAGACCACCTGGTTGTCCAGGATGAGCAGGGGCAGGCCCGTGCGCCCCACCACTCCTAGCGGCTCGTTCTCGTTGCTGCTGGCCGCCACCTTCACGAAGCTGGACAGCTCACGATTCTCCGTCCAGCCTCTAAACCACACCACCTGTTCCTGCGGGACTACCGCGAAAATCTGGGGCCGCTGCTGCTGGCGCTGGGGGTCGGTGGTGCGTAACCAGCCGTCGAGGTACTGGATCACCGGCTGGAAGGACTGCACGTCCCCGATGATCAGCACCTCACGGGAGCGCTCGAGGCGGCTTTGCACATCCCGCTGCCAGTCAGCCGGATAGATCATGTCCGCCGGTAGCAGGCAGGTAATCCGCAGGGCGCACAGCCCGTTCCGCAAGAGGTCGTAGGCGGTCTTGTAGTCCCGCGCATCAATCGCCAGGCTTCCTCCTCCGAGGAAAACCGTCAGAAACAGCACATAAATCCAGCGCATCCGTTACCTCAACAGCAGGTCGTACACGTTACCCGAGAAGCCCGGGATGCTGACCCCGCTCACCCCCAGCCCCGGCGTTCCCCTGACCCTGGGAATCTCGTACCCTTCCGGCACGCTCACCCACCCCCAGTAGGTGCGCTCACCCGCGAAGGGGAGCACATAGGGCGCTACGGGGATGGGCCGGGGGAAGTCCAGGCTTCCCGTCAGACTGATGAAGGGCGGGCTGGGGATCAGGCTCACTTTGATCCGCACCGGCACCCACCAGTAGAACAAAGCCCGCATCCCTAATGAGGCTGCCACCCCCAAGGGGTTGCGGTC
>NZ_JBEVAL010000147.1:0-1419 GCF_051297115.1 Meiothermus cerbereus | reverse complement strand
CACCGCTGCTACCACCAGGTACGGCCCCAGCGCCGCCAGGCCGCCCTTAGCCAGGATCGGGAGGGCTACGCCCAAGGCCACCAGCAACAGCGCCGCCGGGCCGATCCACCCCCCCGAGCCAGCCTCCCGCACTACCGAGCGGGCCTCCTCCGCCACCCCCTGCACCTGGCGCGCCGCAGTGACCAGCTCGCCTCGGGCCTCCGAGGCCACGGCCTGCATCCTCTTTCGAAGGTCTGTCTCCAGGGAGCGCACAGCCGAGGCCGCCTCCCGGAGATCCACAGCCGCATCCTCCAGGCGTTCCGGCAGACGGAGCGCACCCCGCAACAGCGTCAGCACCGAAACCCCCTCCTGAGCATTCCGGGCCAGATCCCCCGCGTAGAGGATCAGACGCAGCGCGTCCTCGAAGCTGACCCCCTTGGCCGCCTTCGCCATCGAGTGAGCTACACGGGCCACCTCGACCAGCTCGGGGGTCCAGAGATAAGCCCCCGATTCCTGATCCTGGCTGAAGGGGAAGCCCATCCGCTCCAGCAGCTCCCGGTAATGCCGAACCGTGCCCCCCTCAACTCCCATCCGCCGCGCCACATCCGCCGAAGTCAGGTATTCCGCCTGCATCAAACCTCCCTCCCCTCCGCCGCCTCCCACCAGCGAGGCAGCAAAACAACCCGCACATGCCTATCCCTGAACACCCACACCAGGGCCTCCGCCCGAGCCTCGGAAGGGGTCAAAAAAACCACCCCGGCGTACACCCCAGCCCAGCGCTCCACGCGGGCCCGCAGACCCTCGGGGCCATCAAACCCGCGCTTGCCTGTATCAACCTCCACCGCCACCGGGGACCACCCCCCCTGCCACCACTCGGCATCAGGGCGGGGTATCCTCCGAAGCGCGGCCCGGTTGTTAGCAACCCACCGATGCCCCTGGGGAAGCCGCCGCTTGGTCCAGATAGCCAGCGAGTCCCAGTCCCCAGGAGCTACCCCCAGATACCTCCGACCCACCGCGCACAGCAGGCCATGCCGAACCAGGCGGGGGCCCCAGCCCAGGCACTCCGGCCCCCAGCCCAGCCAGTAAATCCGGCGCTTCCTCTCAGCCCCCGCCGTGGCCTGCAACCAGGAAAAGCGAACCACCCCGGCCCGAGCCGGAATGCCGTACTCAGCCGCCAGCCAGAGGGGCATGAGCCCATCCGCTGCCAGGTGGGGGAGTCCCCTCAGCTCATCCACGTCCCGACCTCCTCGCGGCAAGCTCTCCCCCCTTCGGGGGGAGCCGGCCACAGGCCGGAGAGATAATCGCCCCTCGGATGGCCCCCACTTCGGGGGGCCACCACTTCGGGGCGATGGGGGGCGCATGGGGCGACGCCCCAGCGGCGGGCCATGCAGCGCTTCGCGCCGCATCTGTCCCGCCGCTGGGGCCTCGCGGCCCCCCCGC
>NZ_JBEVAL010000146.1:0-1464 GCF_051297115.1 Meiothermus cerbereus | reverse complement strand
CCGGGTGAACCTCATCTTGCTGGTGCACAACCTCATTCGCAGTCGGGTACTCCTGAAGATGGCTGGGGTGGAGCTATGAGGTAGCACACGAAGGAATCTGAGCCGAAAAATCCTAAAAATGGAAACTGGACGAGCGCTGGACGCCGCTCATTAGACTGCAATACAAGGCATATGAGCCGGGAGCGTGCCCACCATAAAAAGTCGCTGCGTTTGATGGAAGCTCGAGACCTGCTGGCAGCCAGACCCTACACGGCCCAGGAGCTGGCTCGGGCTTTGGGCGTGGGCAAACGTACGGCCCTGTGCTACCTGCTCGAGGACCTGCAAGCCGTTGAAGCAGGCAACGCTTGCTCAACTGGTTTCCGTAGATGTAGAGCTTGGGGGTGCTAAATGAAGTGCTGGAGCCAGCCTGCGGTAGAGATGTTTTTCAGGGGTTCGAGAAATAACGGCAAAAAGAGAAAGGAGAATGAGTATGGTCAAGATACCCAAAGAAGTGCTGCTTCAAAAAGCCCCTAGCAACCTTAGCCAGGAGGACCGTTTGATTTTTGAACAAAGCTTCCAACCTAAGACCATTCATGACCTCAAAGTGGCCAACAGCTAAGGTTATGCTAGATGTCGATGCTTCAATTTGACCTACCCATTAGCCTGCTCCGTATTGGGTTAAAAGCGATTCAGTCTATTCGCTTGCCGGCTTTTGCGGGCAGTAAGCTCGAGGGTGCCTTTGGGCGTACGCTATATGAAATCGCCTGTACCCGCCGCGACCTCGAGACCTGCGCGCCCTGTCCGTTGCGTTCGATCTGTCCCTATGCGGCGCTCTATGCGCCTGCACTACCGGAGCATCTCTCGGTGGACTCACTCGAAAACCCCCCACGCCCGCTGGTATTCGAAACCCATCTAGGGCAAGAGCGCCAGATCGCTCCAGGCGAGCCGTTCGAATTCGGGCTACGCATCGTAGGTAAAGCGGTACAACACTTGCCCTATATGATGGCGGCCATTCGCCAGATGGGTGAACATGGGATTGGCCTCACACGGGGTCGCTTCCAGCTAACTGAGGTTTATAGCATTCATCCGTACACATTAGAATCCAGGCTGCTATCGAGCGCCGAGAGCCCTGTAGTTCACCTCGAAACCTTCACCCTGAACGCCGCTGACCTACCACCAGTGCCCGACGGCGATCTCACCTTGCATCTGCAAACTTTCACCCACATCAAAAGCGGCGGGAAGATAGTGGAGAGCCTGCAGTTTCCAGTCCTGGTACGGGCTTTACAGCGCCGGGTGAGCAACCTCGAGCAGATCTATGGTGGTGGCAAGAGCTTGGGTGGCAACTATGGCGAGCTACCCTTGCTGGCCCGGCATGTCGAGATTGTCGAGCAGAAAACCCGCTTTGCCATCCAGGCTCGCAGCGGAAAACCCACATTCCGCACCCCTCAACCTTGACTTTAGGATTTTGGGGTGGAAACCAATGCT
>NZ_JBEVAL010000145.1:0-1482 GCF_051297115.1 Meiothermus cerbereus | reverse complement strand
TCGCCACGGCGAGGCGGCCATCCCTGAAGGGGGTGGGTTTTATAGCTCCCCCACACCCCCTCGCTTCTATAAGGCCGGGTCTATTCAGAATTTTTTTGTCAAGGTACAATCGTCCCTAATGGAAGCCGGATTGCTATTGGCTAAATTGATTAGCCGTACGGGCCTGCTCGAGCAGCACGTCCAAACACTGTGCAGGCTCGAGCCCCTGATGGCCCCCATGGCTTCGGAAATTGCCCTGGCTTTTTATGACTACCTAGGACGGGATGAGGAGATGCGGGCTATTTTGTGGGAGGTTCCCGGGAGGGTCGAGCGGCTGTATCAAAGCTTTTCCGACTGGTACCGGGAGCTTTTTTGTGGAAAATACGACGCGGAATATGCGGAGAAGCGGGCCCGCATCGGGCTGGTACACGCTGCGGTAGGGGTTAAGCCCAGCTTCATTATGCCCGCTTTTGGCATTGTGCAAGAGCTGTCGCTCGAGCACCTGCGCAATACCCTGCGTTCGCCTGAAGTTTTCAGTGCGGTGGAAGCCTTCGAAAAAATCATGTCCATCGAGGCCGCTCTCATGCAGGACAGCTACATGCAGGCCATGGAGTATGGCTACCGCCTGGGCGTGGCCGCCGACCAGGAAAAAGCCCTGGTAGCAGGGGCGAGGGCCATTCTGGGCAAAATCAACTGAGCCTGGTAGGGGGCTTTGTGGCGGGCGGTTGGTTATGATGCCGGCTTTACAGAGATACCCACCTGGTATACGGAGCACACTCCGTCCCGAAGGGGATCGTTGCCTCGGTCGGGGTGAACAACCACCGCTGTAGGAGACTGTTCACCCAAACCTGGTATGAGCCACTCGGATGCGTACAGTACAATCGCAGGGATGAAGGCTGGAGAGCTGCTGCAAACCCTTATGCGCCGCACGGGCCTGACCGAGCAACATGCCCACACCCTACGGAGCCTCGAGCCCATCGCAGGCCCGCTGGCGCCCGAGGTGGCCCTGGCTTTTTACGACTACCTGGGGCGCGACCCCGAGATGCACCAAATTCTGTGGGGCGTACCGGGCCGGGTGGAGCGGCTGTACCAGTCGTTTGCGGCCTGGTACCGTGAGCTTTTTTCCGGGCAGTACGATGCCCAATACGCCAGGCGGCGGATGTATATCGGGTTGGTTCATGCCAGGGTGGGGGTGCGTCCTGCTCACTACATTCCAGCTGTGGGTATCGTGCAGGAGTTGACCCTCGAGCACCTCCGCAACGCCTTACGCGGGCCCGAAATTCTGGCTGCGATGTCAGCTTTCGAAAAGATTATGTCCATTGAAATTGCCCTCATGCAGGAGAGTTACTTTAGCGCGCTGTGGGAAGGGCTCAAATACACCCACGACGAGCAAGAAGCCCTGGTCGAGGGGGCGCGGGTGTTGTTGGAAAAAGCCCGCTAAACATAACTCAAGTTGCCACCTAGACATTCCGAGCTAGAAAGCAAAAACTAAGGCCACTATGA
>NZ_JBEVAL010000144.1:0-1546 GCF_051297115.1 Meiothermus cerbereus | reverse complement strand
GCAGCTGCCCAAAGCGCTTCATCAGGCGATAGACCGTGCTGGGGCTGGCCGAGATGCCCTCCCGGGCCAACAAGGCCCACACCCGGCGGTAGCCATAGCGGGGATGTTGTTCGGCGTAGGTACTCACCTCCTGGACGATCTGTTGCTGCGCTGGGCAAGAACGGGCCTGGCTACCCTGTTTTCGGCGATAGTAGGTGGCCTTGGCTATCCCAGCCAGTTTCAAGAGACGATTCACCCCCAATCCCATCTCTCCTCGCACTTGCTCCATCCGCTCGAAGCTCAGGCTGCCCTCACTCAAAGACCCTTGAGTTTTTTTTGGATCTCCAGCTTCAGCACCGTTTCGGCCAGGGCCTCCTTGAGCTGGCGGTTCTCCATCTCCAGGGCAGTCAATCCCTCATCTTTGCGCCCTGCCAGACCGGCTTTACCTCCTTCCAGGAAGCGTTCCCTCCACTTGTTGAGGCTGTTCTCGGTGGTGCCATACCTGCGGCACAACTCAGCCGCGCTAACCTCACCCCGCAGCAAGCTCAACACGATGGCTACCTTTTCTTCCACGCTGCGTTCCTTTGGCTTGAGCTTTCCCATACTTCACCTCGGCTTGCCACCATCTTAGGTGGTCTCGCTTTGGTGAAGCACTACACAACTGCGTAAGTCCTAACTAGCATAGGCTAGACTATGAAAGGCTCTAGGCGCTGGGGAACCCATGACCCACGAGATGCTTGAATTCATCCGCTGTCTGAACGCGCAAGGTGCCCACTCGATGATTATTGGTGGCTACGCCCTGGCTTTCCTGGGTGTACCCCGCTACACCAAAGACCTGGATCTCTGGGTAAACCAGCGCGAAGCACCTTTGCTTCTAAAGGCCATCAAAGACTTTTTTGCGGGCGACGACCTGGGACTCTCACTTGAAGATTTGAGCACCCCTGGGGTGGTACAACTCGGCTACGAACCCAACCGGATCGATCTGGTGCTGATGAGCGGGCCGGATTTTGATCAGGCCTATGCCCGCAGTCAGGCTTACCAGGTGGAGGGAACTACCTTGCGGGTGGTCTCTCGTGAAGACTTTATCGCCCTGAAAAAGGCTTTTGGACGCAGCATTGACCTGCGCGATATCGAGGAGCTATGAAACCCGTTGCCCGCAAATACCGCTTCGAGGAGGTTCCCTCGGAAAAAGAGCGCTGGCAGGCTTTGCCGCTGGAGGTGCGTTTGCAGGCGGTGGTCGAGATGGCGTTTAGTTGGGCCCGCCTGCAGGGCCGGCAGAACCTGGAGAAGATTCAGCCGGTGGCCCGCAAAAGACCTCTGGCCCAGGTGAGGAAACCTAGGGCTCTAGGGGAATCCGATGGCTGTAGCTGATGCTGTTGCCCTGGCGCAGGCCCAGCCACAGGGCTTCTAGATGCGCTGGCTGGTAAAAACCGGTGCCCAGTGGGAGTACCTGCCCCACGACTTCCCCCCACCCCACATCGTTCGTGAGCAGGCCCGGCGCTGGATGGAGCGGGGGGTGTTTGAAGACCTGGTGCATGACCTGCGGGAAACCCTACGGCTGTTGCAG
>NZ_JBEVAL010000143.1:0-1675 GCF_051297115.1 Meiothermus cerbereus | reverse complement strand
CCCCCTCACTCCAGCAGGTAATATCGCTGTGCCCCCAGAAGGCGCACCGCGGTCTCATGATGGGGCGCCAGGTTCAGCACCAGGGGCCGGTCTTCCAGCAAGGCCAGGCGCACCCAGATGAAGAGCTGGAAGACCCAGCGCAGGGTGGGTCTGGCCGTGGGCCTGCCCTTCTGGTCCGGCAGACGGGCCCCCTCTTCCTCAAGCCGCTGCCGCAGCACCCACTCCCCCAGGGCGTAGACCAGCAGGGCCAGGCTCATCACCATCCCCAGGGCCATCACCCGCTCGGGCCGCTTCAGGAAGGTGCTCCCCGTGAAGAACAGGGGGTCTTTGAGAAAGCGGAACCCCCGCTCCACCGTGCGGGTCTGGTCCTTGTACCGCCTCAGCACCGCTTCAGCAGGCAACGCCTCCCGCTCCAGGAGGTTGGTGGCCAGCACAAACCGCCCCAGCCCCCGTCCCGCCTCCTCAAGCTTCTCCTGATCCACCTCCAAGCGGGCCCGCAGGCGGTACCCCACCGCCAGGGGTTGCTCCCCCTTGCGCGGCCGGCCCACCCGCGCCCACTGGCGTTCCTCCTGTACCCCCAGGTAGATCAGGCGGTGCAGGGGCAGCCGGGCGCTGGCCTCGCCCAGGGCCCGCCTGGCGTCAGCCTCGCAGGCAAAGGTTCGAGCCGTCAGCTTGCCCAAGACCTTTTGCGCCTCCGCTTCTGCCCGCACCACCCGTCGCTGGAGGCTTTCTCCCTCCATCCTGGCCCGCTCCTCACTCTCCACCAACAGCCAGCGCTGCCGCACACCCCCGTACCCGCTCTCCACCTCCAGCCCCCGGTACCCGGGCAGAAGGGGCCTCCAGGCCTCCTGGGGAAACGCTTGGTGTAGCAGGGCCCGGGCCTCCTTGAGGGTGGCCGGCACCCGCATGATCCAGGAGAACCCCTCCAGGGCCCAGAGGTTCTCCTGGCTGTAGCTGGCCCCATCCAGCACCACCACCTCCCCCAGCTCCAGGCCCTGGCGGTAGCGGGCTAATAGAGGCACCAAAGCCTCCTGGTCCGACTGGTTCCCATCCCCGGGAGCAAAGAGCAGGGGAATCCCCCCGGTATCGGCGCAGACCAGGTTCATCACCCACTGCTTGAGGTCGGGGCGGTGATCCCGGCTATAGCCGTGGCTGATGCGGATGGGCAGGGCTTCATCCCCCTCCTCAGCCGCCTGGCCTTCTTCTGCGCTCCCCCCGTACACCCCGTGCAGGTGAAAGCTGGTGGCGTCCACATGCAAAGCCTGCACGGGAAAGGAAAAGGCTTTGCGGGCTGATTTAGCCACCTCCAGGAACAGCTCGGTGACCCCGGCCTCGAAGAGGGTGTCCAGCATCCGGCCCATGCGGTCGTCGTTCAAGAGCTCGGGGGTGATGCCGGGACCTATAAGCAGCTCGCTGGGCTTGCCCTGGAAGAAGTGGCTGAACAGGTAGAGGGGGGAAGAAACGAAGCCCAGGGCGTTCAGTACGGCGGCCTTCAGGGCCATGCCGGTAGAGACCTTTTCGCCCGGCCTTGGGCCCACGAACTGGTCTACGGTCTGTACCAGTTCTATCTGGTCCAGGATGCTGGCCACCAGGCCCAGGTGGCCCAGGTCGTAGACCTGTAGGTTGGGTGTGGTTTCCATCCCAAAATCCTAAGGCATGGGTGGAGGGGTGCGGA
>NZ_JBEVAL010000142.1:0-1760 GCF_051297115.1 Meiothermus cerbereus | reverse complement strand
GCCCAAGTCTTGAGCCATCTTTGAAAGTCGCAAACAAAAAGCCCCGTAAGGGGATTGCAACCTCGACCTCAAGGTCAACGAGCCACCTACCGAAAACTAGGAGTCGCAAACAAAAAGCCCCGTAAGGGGATTGCAACTAGCGGCAGACTGGAAGGCCGCGCGGCCATCCCGCTACTGAAGTCGCAAACAAAAAGCCCCGTAAGGGGATTGATACTGTCTTGACTGTCAAGCCACTTGCTGGGCTAATTGGCTGGCGTAATACTCCCTCAATCTCCCCATCATCCGCCTGAGGAGCTTGTGGGCGACGGCCACCAGGGCCTGCTTTTTGCGTTTTCCTCGGGACAGCAGGCGGTGGTATAAGGCTCGCATCTCCGGGTCATGCCGCACCGCTACCAGGGCCCCCATGAAAAGCTTTTTCCGCAGAAGGGGAGGCCCCCTTCTGGAAAGCCGGCTCCTCTCCACGCTCTTCCCGGATACCTCCTGCTCGGGGATCAGCCCCGCGTAGGAGGCCGCCGCCTTGGCCCGGCCCCAGAGGTGCGGGGGCAGCAGGGCCAGCACCGCTGCTGCCACCTGAGGCCCCACCCCGGGGAGGCCCAGCAGGACCTCGGCCTCGGGGAGGGCAGTGAGGAGGGCCTGGATTCTGGCCTCCACCTTTCCCAGAAGCCCCACTACACACGCCAGTTCCTGCTGGAGCAGGGGGATGACCTCCTCGCTTCCCGCCCAGCGGGCCGCCTCTAGCTGGTTGAGGATGGTTCTTTCCCGCTCGGCCAAATCTTCCCGGTAGCCCACCAGGGCCTTAAGCTCCCGGAGGGCTTCTGGGGGAAGGGTGTAGGCCCGGAGGCTTTCCCCGTAGACCAGGGCGTAGCGGGCGAGGAGGAGGGCATCCTGGCGGTCGGTCTTGTTGCGCTCCCCCGTGGCCTTGCGGAAAGCGGCCAGGTGGTAGGGGTTGACCAGGGCTACCTGGAAGCCCCTCTCTGCCAGGAGCTTGAGGAGGGGGAGGTGGTAGGCGCCCGTGGGCTCCAGGGCCACCCAGACGGGGCGGTGGTGGGCCAGGGCGGCGAGGAGGGCTTGGCGGCCTTCTGGGGTGTTGGGGAAGCGGAGGCGGGTGGGCTTGGCGGCGCTGGGGAGCAGGGCCAGGTCCAGGTGGGGCTTGCTGACGTCAATGCCTGCGCAGAGCATGGTCTTTCTCCTTTGGGTAGACTGAGGGAGGTGGCCACCCGACCCCGTGGGCCGTCCATGTGGATGCGGTCTCTGACGACCGGGATACTGTGCGGCGGGGAAGCCGGGGCGGGTGGCTACCCATCAATCCCGCGGGCATGGGAGCCCGGCAACATGAGCGGTAGGGCCTCCCTCAGAGGGCAAGATACATGCAACATTTGGGACAAGTTCTTGTACCATGCGAAGCAGCGCCTGTCGCAAACAAAAAGCCCCGTAAGGGGATTGCAACGCCTCCACGTCTGGAGGGGCTACCCACCCCTCCAGTTTGGGTCGCAAACAAAAAGCCCCGTAAGGGGATTGCAACTTTTGCCTCCCTAAGAACCAGCTTTCTATCCAGGTCGCAAACAAAAAGCCCCGTAAGGGGATTGCAACCCGTTTGGATACGAGTGGTGGGTGGTGGCATCATGTGCCGTCGCAAACAAAAAGCCCCGTAAGGGGATTGCAACCTTCGTTGTATCCTCTAGCGATGGCCTGGTAGATATGTCGCAAACAAAAAGCCCCGTAAGGGGATTGCAAGCAAGCTGCTGGTTTTTGGGTTTGTG
>NZ_JBEVAL010000141.1:0-1926 GCF_051297115.1 Meiothermus cerbereus | reverse complement strand
GTGCTGGTGGACACCGACCCCGTGCGCAAGGCCATGCAGTTCAAGGCGGACCTGGCCCGCAAGCACGGGGTTAGTCCCGAAGGGGTTATCGCCTGGGGCACGACCCCAGGGGATTTTGCCGCGGGCAAGGTGGCCATGATCTACCATTCCACGGGTTCCCTGGGCTTCATCCGCAATAATGCCCGCTTTGCCTTCGGCACCGCCTTTCAGCCCAAGTTGGTGCGCTACGGGGTTCCCACGGGAGGGGCCAACTTCTACCTCTTCAAGGGCTCGGACCCCGCCAAGCGGGAGGCCACCTTGCGTTTCATCAAGTTCATGACCAGCCCCGAGCTTCAGGCCCGCTGGGCCATCGATTCCGGGTACGTGGCCGCCAGGCGGTCCAGCTGGAGTCTTCCCCTCACGCGGGACTATGTGCAGAAGTGGCCCCAGGCCCTCACCGCCCGGGAGCAGCTGGCCTACGCCAAGGCGGAGCTTCCCGTGTACAACCTGCAACAGGTGAAGGACATCATCGCCGAGGCAGAGCAGGCCGTGGTGCTGGGCCGGAAGGAAGTGCGCCAGGCCACCCGGGAGGCCCAGCAAAGGGTAAACGAGGCCCTCAAGTCCTTCTGCAGCCGGTGATCCAAAGGTATGGCCGAAAGGGGGCCATATAGGGCCCCCTGATCTGCTTCTGACAGGTACTGGGTAGCCTGGGGCTGCCATGAAGAGAGCCCTCTCCTACCTTGGTCTCCTTTTGGGCCTGAGTCTTGCCCAAGGAAGCCTGACCCTTTACACCTCCGAGATCCTGACAGACATCAACGCCTTGGTGGAAGCCTTCAAAAGACAAAATCCTGGTGTACAACTCCAGGTCTTCCGCTCCGGGACCGGTGAGGTGGTGGCCAAGCTGCGGGCTGAGCTGGAGGCGGGTAACCCCCAGCCTGATCTTGTCTGGTTCGCCAACGAGGACTTTTTCAAGGAGCTTGCGGGTAAGGGCCTCCTTCGCCGGATCCCCCCCACCGTGGTGGGCTTCCCCGTGCAGTACGCGTATGGAGGGGGCCTGTATTACGAGGTGCGCCTCCTTTACAACGTCATCGCGGTGAACACCCAGAGGGTACGGGAGGCACCCACCCTCTGGCGGGACCTGACCAAGGCTCCTTACCGGGGGCTTATCGCCATGCCCGATCCCAACTTCTCGGGGGCTGCCTTGGCTACCGTGGGCACCCTTGCGGAGAGGTTAGGATTCAGGTACCTCGAGGCCTTGAAAAACGCGGGCATGCGCATTGAACAGTCCAATCCCGTGCTGCAACAGAAGCTGGCCCGGGGGGAGTATGGCCTAGCCATCACCACGGACTTCGGAGTACGGCAGGAGATCGCCAAGGGCGCCCCCCTGGCGGTGGTCTACCCCAGGGACGGGGCCATCCTGGTGCCCACCCCGGTGGCCATCCCCACATGGAGCAAGAACCCGAGGTTGGCGGAACGCTTCCTAAACTTCCTCCTCTCTCCAGAAGCCCAGCGGATCTTCTCGGAAAGGGGCTACTACCCAGTGATGCCCGACGCCCCTAAGCCCAAGGGAAGCCCAGCCCAGGTGACGGGGATCAGGGCCCGCTTCGCCGACACAGAAACCCTGGCCCGGTTCAACGAGCTTTACGGCCTCCGGAGGTAAGTGTGCTGAAAATCCTGGTCTACCTGTTGCTCCCCCTGACCATGGGCCTGGTGCTGGCCAAGAAGACCCCCATCACCCTTTATGTGGCTGGGGCCCAGCTTACTGACGTGCAGGCGCTGACCCAAGCCTTCAACGAGGCCCATCCGGAGATCGAGGTCCGGGTATTTCGCTCCGGAACTGGTGAGGTGGTGGCCAAGCTGCGGGCTGAGCTGGAGGCAGGAAACCCCCAGCCCGACCTCATCTGGTTGGTGGGGGAAGGGTTCTTCCGGGAGCTCAGCCAGCGGGGC
>NZ_JBEVAL010000140.1:0-1975 GCF_051297115.1 Meiothermus cerbereus | reverse complement strand
GAAAGCCCGGCTGGGGTTGAAGGGTGAGGAGCTATCCACCCTCGAGCGCTTTTTGGCGGGCGAGGAGGTAGATCAGGCCGCCCTGGACACCCTGGCAGCGACGCTCAAGGCGCGAATCGCCGCATAGCAGGCAAGCCTTTTTGCCTTCCGAGGATCATCCCTGTCCTTGGAAGGTTCTTTTTTGGGCTAGTTGATGGGGCCGCGCTCGCGGAAGTAAGCCCCGTTGCTGTCCCATACCGGCACCAGACGCCCGTTGAGACACCCCTCGAGGAACTCGAGCATCCGTGGGGCAGTCTGGCATTCGATAACCACCGTATCGCCTGAAACGTCAAGCAGAGGCTCTTCTCCGAGTGACGCAGCCATGTGGCGCAGAAAGCAGGCCAGGTCCTCCGGGTGATCGGTGTCAACGAAGCGAACTCGGGTTCCTTCGTAAATTGCTCTGGGCATAGCTCCATCTTAACGCAAGATGGCCGGGAAAGCCCGGCGCATCTGCGGTCAGGAGGGGAAAAGGCTTCCCCTTCCACTTTTTATGGTACTCGAGGGGGATTGAAGCGGTCAAGATTGAACAATACAATATTGTCGTCAGGAGGTAAAAATGGAAAAGGTTTTTGTCTGTCCAGACCTGCGTACCGGTGAGAAACTTGCGGAGTTGCTCTACCTGGGCTTCAAAGCAGGTAATCTTGCCGAGTGGGAAGGAGACCAGGGTTGGCTCAAGCCCGCCTACAGGATCACTTTCCGCAGTAAAGCCCTTCAACGGGGTTTTGTGGAGTTTGTGAGGGCTCTCTTCCCTTCGGTCGTCATCCTCGACTAACCCTTCCGTCCTTCTTTCTTTGCCTCTCGGAGACCGTCCTTTTCTCTGAGGGGTTCTTTTTGTGTCTAGCGCAGCAGGCGTGGGTCAAGGAAGAGTGGCTGGGGCTGGCCGATCCTCACCTCGCTCATCGCGGGGTGGCGGGGGTTGAGCAGCAGATTGAACTCCTTTGGAACCACGGCTGAAGGAACCCGCAGGGCCAGGGAGCGCAGGCTCAGGGCCCACTCGCTGCCCAGCCTCTGGGTGGACTCGGGGTAGGGCTCGGGCAACTGCCGCCAGTCGGGGGGCAGTTCGCTCAGCTCCTCGACGTGGGAATCGGGGATCTCCACCTCGATGGCCACGAACGCGGCCAGGTGAGCCCGGTCGTCCACGTGAACCAGCACCTCCAGGATGCCGGTGGAGAGGTGTTCGGCCAGGTACACCACCGGGACCCCGAGGCGGTTCCAGCGTCCGGGGCTCTTGGCTGCCCCTTCCCCGGTGAAGGCGGTGTGGGCGTAGCTGCGCGAGGCGATGCGCCAGGCCCTCACGTCACCAGGCCGTCCTCCAGGCGGCCCAGGAGGTGCTCCACCGCCTGGGAGCCAGGTTCAGTGTCCAGGTACGCGAGGGGGCTCGAGCCGTGCAGGAAGACCTTAGGGCTGTTCATCCAGGAGGCGGCCAGTTGGGGCGAGCCGAAAAGATCCTCAGCACGGCGCAGCAGGTAGATCACCCGGTACAGGCGGTTGGACTGCTCCCGGTTCAGGCGTCCCAGGCCCTTGTAGCGGTGGAGGCTGCTCCTGGGGATGCCCGCTGCCTCCAGCACCTCCTGCTGATCCAGACCGTAGCGCCGGGCCACCTCGGGGATGAGCTCCACCGGCAGCCCCTCCCGGACGCTCGCCACGTCAGTGGGTGAGCCGTCAAAGCGGAGGGGGAGCACTGTTCCCATATGGGACATTATGGTGTTCTGATTTGAACAGGTCAACGGCTGAGCCGCCGGGCAGCCTGGAGGGTACGGGGGGCTCGGGATAGATCGGCCTCGAGGCGGTTCCCCTCGAGCCGGAAGCGGGCGGCTTCACCGTAGCGCTTCGCCAGCACCCGGAAGTAGTCCTCGCTGAAGCGGAGGAAGGCGGTGGCGGCCTCACCCCGCAGGGTACGGGGCGGGTAGAGCCGGAAGCCGTTCTTCCCGTAGCG
>NZ_JBEVAL010000139.1:0-2217 GCF_051297115.1 Meiothermus cerbereus | reverse complement strand
TCCCTCCGTGTCCCTGTCCATGTTTTTCAACTTTTGTCGTGTACTTAGGTTTGAAGCATAGAATCTGTGCAAACCCTGCCACCATACCGAACCCAAGCCGGTTGGCAGGGAAGTCGGGGGCAGGCTAAACCTCAATGGCCTTGCCCCATTCGCCCAGGAAGGCGGTCTTGCCCCGTTCTTGTAAAGCCTTTGCCAGCATTTGCAGCTTGTCCACTTCGCCATGCACCAGCGCTATGCGCTGCTCGCAGTCCAACCAGTCGAGCAGTTCATCGCGGCCTGCGTGCCCAGAAAAGCCGCCCAGGGTGTGGGTTTTTGCCCTCACCCGCACAGTCTCCCCCATAATCCGCACCGACTCAGCATTGTTAATCAGTAGTTCTCCCAGGCCGCCCCTGGGCTGGTAGCCCGTAATAATCACCGCGTTTCTGCTGTCGGGCAGGCCATGTCGCAGGTGGTGCAGTATGCGCCCCCCCGAGAGCATTCCATTGCCAGCAATAACGATAAGGGGACCCTGCCTCAGGTTAAGGGCCTTGGACTCCTCTACACTGTGGGTGTATTCAAGGCGCCTGGGACGGAAAGGGTCTTTGCCATGAGAGTAAATTTGCTGCACCTCAGTGCTGAAAAAGTCCCGCACTTTTGGGTAAATCTCACTGATCTTGGAGGCCATGGGCGAGTCCACAAACACCGGTACACTGGGGATAGCCTCCCGCTGCTCGAGCTCGCGAATGTAAAACAAAACCTCCTGGGTACGCTCAAGGGCAAACGACGGTATAAATACCTTGCCCCCCTGGGCCAGCACATCACTCAGGATTTCAGCAAACTCCTCCAGGGTCGCGGCAAACGGACGGTGTGAACGGTCGCCGTAAGTTCCCTCGCAAAGCACAAGATCAACCTGGGCAGGGTAGTCGGGGTCAGTGAGCACGTCCTTACGCCGGTGGCCCAGGTCACCACTAAAAATCAGGGACTTACCTCCGGCCTCGAGCTGAATAAAAGCACTTCCCGGCAGATGCCCTGCATCGCGCAAGCGGTAGCGAAATGGCCCCAGGCCCTGCGTCTGGTAATAAGTAACTTCCTCCAGGCGGCCATAAAGTTCAGCCAGGTCGGTTTCGTCCCAGGGCAAGGGCGGAACCTCGCGGCCTTTGCGCTCCAAGCGCTGGCGCTCTTCCTGCATCAGCTTTAAGGAGTCCTCGAGGATCACCGGCAATATGAGCCGGGTTGGCTCGGTCACATACACCCGGCCCGCGTAACCCTGCCGTATCAACATAGGCAGGCGTCCGATGTGGTCGTTGTGGGCGTGGGAGATCAGTACCGCATTAATGCTTTTGGGGTCGAAGCCAAAAGGCTCTTCATTGCGGTCTTCATCAGCGCCCTGGTAGGCGCCACAATCCAGCAACAATCGGTAGTCCTGCTGTTCTACCAGATGGCAGCTGCCAGTCACAGTCTGGGCCGCACCAAAAGGGGTTATCCGCATGAATGTACTGTACCAGACCATGCGCCCTCAGCCGCTTACCCAAGCGGGCCAGGCTTTTGGCTTGCCGCAACGCTTTTATTTGGCTTGACAGCCCCTCGTCTGTAGTGTAACCTTACGACTTGGACGAGGTTCAACCCCTCTGTCCAGGCTACCATCGGAAGAACAGCAAGCCGGGCCACCCTAGCTCAACTGGTAGAGCACCCGACTTGTAATCGGAAGGTTGTCGGTTCAATTCCGATGGGTGGCTCCACAAGGGCAGGTGGCCGAGTGGTTAAAGGCGACAGACTGTAAATCTGTTCTCTTCGGAGTACGGCGGTTCGAATCCGCCCCTGCCCACCAAGCACCTTTAGGGTGTGCTCATAGCCGATAGCCAATAGCCAAAAGCTGCAAGCCATCAGCTATAAGCGGTGCGAAAACGCCCAGCGCGGGAATAGCTCAGTTGGTAGAGCATCTGCTTCCCAAGCAGAGGGTCGCGGGTTCGAGTCCCGTTTCCCGCTCCATAAGCGCTTCGTGCGCGAATACCCCGGTGCTCGGGTAGCTCAGCTGGTAGAGCACACCCTTGGTAAGGGTGAGGTCGTCGGTTCAAGCCCGATCCCGAGCTCCAAACCCACACCGCCCGTCCACCGCTGCGGGCGGTGTGTTCCTGAAAAGGGAAAACACTTTAGCGGAAGCCAAAAGGAGGCAATACATATGGCGAAAGGCGTATTTGAGCGCACCAAACCCCACGTAAACGTGGGCACCATCGGACA
>NZ_JBEVAL010000138.1:0-2233 GCF_051297115.1 Meiothermus cerbereus | reverse complement strand
TCAAGACTTCGATGTTCTTCAGCGTTCTCATATCCGCTCCCTCCGCAACCGCTCCATGATTTCCCGCTCCTCCGGGGTGAGCGGCAGGTCATCCAGGGACTTCAGGCGGGGTCGGGCAGGTTCAGGCTTGGTTCGAGGGGGCTGCGCGGCCCTTGCACCAAAGGCAGCCAGGGCCGCCTCGACGGCCTTTCGCTTGGCCCGGATGCCCCTCGAGGCCAGCAGCAGCCGGGCCTGGGCTGGGGTCAGGGTCTCGCTGGTCAGTCGCGAGAGGTAGTCTCTGAGCGCCAGGGGGTCGTTGATTCTACGCATGTTCACCTCCAAAATGCGTATTTAGCTTTCAAGCACGCATTTCACCCCCTCCTGGCCCTCAGGAGGGGGGGTATGTGGGACGTTTTATTACGTTTCCGGGAGAAACAGCCCCTGCAACGCCCGGGCCTTCTCCCACAGGTTCATGCTCACCTGGGGGGCCCTCGAGGGCCCCCTGGTTCAAAACCGCCTGTCCGGCCCCTGCACCTCCACCGCCACCCCGCCCTGGATGCGCGAGAGCACCGCCTCACCCACCTCGCCTAACCGAGCGGCGTAGGCCTCAGGGGACAGGTTGGAGGTGATGATGAGGTCGCACCCGCCCGCGCTCGAGCGCTCCACCAGGGCGTAGAGGCGTTCCAGAGTAAAAGGGGTGAGCCTTGTCTTGCCCCCGTCGTCGAGCACCAGCCGCTCATACTGGGGCAAGGTTCCTTCCCCCGCCGCCGCCAGCCGCTCCTCGGCCAGGAAGTCGAGTTCGCTCCTGAAACGCACGAACCGTCCTTCGGCCACCAGCCGGGCCGCGATTCTGAGGGCCAGATGGGTTTTGCCCACCCCCGGCGGGCCGTAGAGGTACAGCAAGCCCCCCTGGTAGCGCCGGGCCGCTTCGATGGCGGCCTTGTTGCCGCTGTGGGCCTCCAGGGGGCGCTCCAGATACTCCCGGTAGCGGGGGTAGCCCGCAAGATCAGCCCGCAAAAACTGCGGGGCCTTCCACAGCCGCCATGAGGCGAGCAAGGCGGTCTGGTACTGGGCGGGCTCGAGGTAGCCACAGTCGCAGTCGTGCTCGATCTGGCTGGGCCGCTCGAAGGTGTACCCGGCCAGGGCCGCCGCGCCGCACAAAGGGCAGGGGGGTAGGCTGGGGTCGTGGGCCACTTCTTGCCCCCCTTTGGAGCGTAGGGCCTCGAGCACAGGGGCAAGGTTCAGAACTGCTCGCCGGTCGCTGTCCATGTCTTCTCCTCCTTCTTTCCCCGCCCCGCCAGCACCCGCCGGGCGTACAAGAGCGGCTGGTCGGGGGCCTTCTTCCTCACCTCGAGCAGCACCTGCCGCACGGCCTCGTCCCCTAACCGCTCGATCTCGCTGGCGAACTCCTCCAACCAGGCCAGGGTGGTGGGGACGCGCTTGGCTAGTGGCAGGGACTCCACCAGGTTGAATAGCTCCAGCAGGGTCTCCTTGTGCTGATGGGCGAGCCGCTGGATCAGCGCGTTCTGCTCCTTGCGGGCCCGGTACAAGAGCCCCGCCCGCCAGCCCCCTAGCTCCTGGGCCAGCGACCCGGCAGGGTCGGGGTAGCGAGAGCCTGCTTTGTTTCGCTTGTTTTCCTGTGACACTTTGTCACGTGGTTTCTCTCTTTTCGCAAGGGGTTTTCTCTCTCCAGCACGCAAAGGCGTGTGACATTTTGTCACGGGGTTTCCTGCGATTCCCTGTGACACTCTGTCACGCTTTATCCGGTGCATCGCCTGCCGCCGGGCCTCGGGGTTCCCTAAAGGAAAGGCCCCAGGGTCTTCCCCCAGGGCCTCCCAGAGCAAAAGCCCGTCTTTCAGCGAGAGCCGCTCGAGCACCTCCCGCAACCGATGGGCTTCAAGCCGATACCAGCTTCTCTTCCGTGGCATGATCCACCAGGGCCAGGAACTCCTCTTCGCTCAGGGGGTGCTTCCAAAGCTGGGTGGCCTGTTCCCCTACCGCTACCTTTTCCATATGTCCTCCACGGAAAAGGAAAGGGGGGCGGCACCGCCCCCTGGTCTACGCCGCCTCCTCAAAACCCGCTTCCGCCTCCAGCACCTCCACGTACCCGCTCCCGCCGCACATCCGGCAGGCTACGGGCCGCTCGTCTTGCAGGTAGTAGCCGTAGCTCGCGCTGTAGTAGTCGCAGGCCACCGTCACGTAGCCGTTTCCCTGGCACTCAGGACAGAGTTCCTCACGCATAGTTTCACCTCGC
>NZ_JBEVAL010000137.1:0-2270 GCF_051297115.1 Meiothermus cerbereus | reverse complement strand
AACACAGAAGAGGATAGACGTCAATAACAGACCACAACTTTGGCAACCGGTATCAGGACCAAACCCCTTTTTGAAGAGAGCGTACTTAGAGGTCATGGCCATGGTCAGGTTAGTCCGTCCATGGTAGGCCCCCTCAAACACCATGACTCCAGCCCGGCCGGTGTAGGCCCGAGCCAACTTCACGGCATTCTCCACCGCCTCCGCTCCCCCATTGGCCAAAAGGGTCTTGGCCGGCCCAGAACCGGGATAGAGGGCATTCAACGCCTCTGCCAAGGCTACATACGGCTCGTAGTTGGCCACGATGGCACACATGTGGATGAGGTGCTCTGCCTGGGCCTGCAAGGCCTCCACCACCGCTTTGGGCGTATGGCCGACCCCCAAGGCCCCGATCCCTCCTGCCAGGTCAATGAGGACATTTCCGTCCACGTCCTCCACCAAAGCGCCGTGGGCCCGGGCTACCGCAATAGGGTTGGCTTGGGCCAGGGAACGCGTCACCGCTCGGGCCCTGCGCTCTTGCAGCTCCTGGCTCTTGGGTCCAGGAATGGTAGTTTTTAGGCGAATGTAACCCATGCTTCTCCTGGTACTATCGGCTCTTCACTGCCGTCCAGACCTCGTCGTAGATGCGGTTATCCTTTCCCAGATCCAGGATGAACTCGGAGTGCTTCATCACCTGGGCATCCGGGTAAATGGCAGGATTCTTGCGGTCTTCCGGGCGAATATGGGGCAATGCCGCCTTATTGGGAGTGGCATAGCGGTTAAAGTTGGAAAGCTGAGCCCCCACCATGGGCTCCAGGATGAAGTTGATAAAGAGATGGGCCGCCTCCGGATTAGGGGCCTTGGCCGGAATCATCATGGAGTCCACCCAAAGGGTAGAGCCTTCCTGGGGAATGGTGAATCCCACCTTGCCCGGGTTTTCCTCAGCCGCCCTGACGGCATCTCCGTTGTACACCACCGCATAGCTGGCCGCTCCAGCCACCACCCGGTTCTTCCCCCCTACCCCTCCTTCAAACCCCAGGAAGTAACGGCTTCTTTTGGCTTGAAGCAGCAGTTGGCCTGCAGCCTGGACCTCCTTGGGATTCCTGGTGTTGACCGAATACCCCAGGTAACGCAAGGCGATGCCCAACATCTCCCGGGTTGAGTCCATAAGGATGAAGGGGGCCTTCGGTTCCTTAAAGAGCACCGCCCAGCTTTCCGCCTTCGCCACCTTGTCCTTGCGGAAGATCAGCCCCGTGGTGCCCCACTGGTAAGCCGCCGAGTAGCGGTTGCCGGGGTCAAAGGGAGGGTTTTTGAAGCGGTCGTCAAGGTTCTTCAGGTTGGGTACCTTACCGTGATTCAGGGGTTGGACCAGGCCCAGGCGAATGATGGAGGGCACATAAAAGTCGGAAGGAACGATGATGTCATACTGCCGCACCCCTCCTGCCTGGAGCTTGGCGACCATCTCCTCGTTGGACTCGTAAAGGTCCGTGCGCACCTTATAGCCATACCTTTGCGTAAAGGCCTCGAGGATCGCCGGGTCTATGTATTCCGACCAGATAAAGAGCCGCAACTCCCCTTTTTGTGCCCATCCCATAGCCAGACCCGCCAGTAAAAGAACCCATACCCTTTTCATGCCGACCTCCTTGTGAAGCGCTCTGCGCTCAGCACCAAGACCACCGTGATCAGGAAAATCAACGTGGATGCCGCATGGATCTCGGGTGTAATGCCCCTACGGGTGGAAGCGTAGATCACCAGGGGCAAGGTCTGGCTGGTGGGCCCTGCTGTGAAAAAGCTGATCACGAAATCGTCCAAAGACAGGGTGAAGGCCAGCATGGCACCCGCCACGATGCCCGGAGCCAACAGGGGCATGAGCACCCGCCGCAGGTAGTAAGGGTAGGTAGCATACAGGTCCCTGGCTGCCTCGTCCAGCTCCCGGGGAAGGCTTTTCAGGCGACTCATCACCACCAAGGCCACAAACCCCACCTGAAAGGTCACATGGCCCACCACCATGGCCCCCAAACCCGGCTCGAAGAGTGAGGATACCTGCTGAAGGAATGCAAAAGCCACCACTAGGGCGGCAGCCAGAATCAAGTCGGGGGTAATCACCGGAAGATAAAGGGAAGTTTCTAAAAAAGCCCGAGCGCGGGCCCCAAAGGGATGCCGTTCCAACCCCAGGGCCAGAAGGGTACCCAATAAGGTGGCGATGAGGGTGGAAAGAAAGGCCAGAAGGAACGCCTTCGTGTGCTACCTCATAGCTCCACCCCGGCCATCCTGAGCAAGACCCGACTCCGAAT
>NZ_JBEVAL010000136.1:0-2497 GCF_051297115.1 Meiothermus cerbereus | reverse complement strand
GGGTGCTCAACCTGACACCCCATCACGAGACAGCAGCCCGCCTGCTGGGGGTGGAGCGATATTACCTGCTGGAGTGAAGGGGGGTGCGGAATGTTGGATACAAGATGCTGTTCCGAAAGATCGCTTTAGGAATTGCGCCAGGTACGCATAGACTCATTCCGCGGGTTTTGCCAATCTACCCTGGCGCAACCTGGACGGTGTGGGGAGGGGCCCCGACGGGTTGGCCCGTTGCCCAGGCTCGAGTAGGCTATGGGGGTGCAGATAGGCGTTTTGGGAGGTGGACAACTGGGGCGTATGCTGGCTTTGGCGGGGTATCCGCTGGGGCTGCGCTTCAGGTTTTTTGACCCGCTGGCCGAAGCCCCGGCAGGCCAGCTGGCAGAGCTGGTGGTGGGCGACTACACCGACGAGGGCGCGCTGGCCCGTTTTGCCGAGGGCCTCTCGCTACTCACTTACGAGTTCGAGAACGTGCCGGTGGCGGCGGCGGCCTGGCTGGCCCGGCGCCTGCCCGTTTATCCCCCGCCTGTGGCCCTGGAAGTGGCCCAGGATCGGCTCGCCGAGAAGACCTTTTTTCAGGGGCTGGGCATCCCCACCCCCTTGTTTTACCCGGTGCAGACCTATAGCGACCTGCAAGATGGCCTCGAGCGCACCGGATGGCCGGCGGTGCTCAAAACCCGGCGGCTGGGCTACGACGGCAAAGGCCAGAAGCTTCTGCGTTCGCCCGCCGACCTCGAGGCGGCCTGGGAGCAGTTGGGCGGGCAGCCCCTCATTCTGGAGGCCTTTGTGCCCTTCGAGCGCGAGCTTTCCATCCTGGCGGTGCGAAGCACCAGCGGCCAGGTGGCCTTTTACCCGCTGGTGGAGAACCACCATGTGGGCGGGATTCTACGCAAAAGCCTGGCCCCTGCCCCGATCACCCCGGCCCGACTGCAGCACGAGGCCGAGCACATGGCCCGGCGGGTGCTGGAAAAGCTCGACTACGTGGGGGTGCTGGCTATCGAGCTGTTCGAGGTCGAAGGCACCCTCTGGGCCAACGAGATGGCCCCCCGGGTGCACAACTCGGGGCACTGGACCATCGAAGGGGCCGAGACCAGCCAGTTCGAAAACCACCTGCGGGCCGTGCTGGGCCTGCCCCTGGGTTCTACCGCCCCCCGCGGCCATGCGGCCATGCTGAACCTGATTGGCCTGAAGCCCGAGCCTGCCCGGGTGCTGGAAATTCCTGGGGCCCACCTGCACTGGTACGGCAAAGAGGTGCGCCCCGGGCGCAAGGTGGGGCACGTGACCCTGCGGGCCGGTACGCCCAGGGAGCTCGAGACCGGCCTGGCCCGGCTCGAGGCGGTGCTGTGAAGTGTCTCCATAAGCGAAATGCAAGATGCCGTACCGAAAGTTCGCTTTAGGAATTGCGTCAGGTATGCATTGACTCATTCCGCTGGTTTTGCCAATCTGCCCTGGCGCAACTGGAACCCCACCCGAAGCGTTTTACCAAGAGTCGTTCAAAGCGCACCTGCTGTAAGGGCTTCTCATGCTGCTTTAGGGGGGCCCCAACAGACAACGATAGAGTAACTGGCTTCAACATCACAGGTTGAAGTACTTTGCGGCGGGGTGGTGCACCACGATGGCGCTGGTGGACTGCTCGGGGTGGAGCTGGTACTCCTCGCTCAGCTCCACGCCAATTTCCTGCCACTGCAGAAGCTCCTGCAGGTACTTTTGGTCTTCCAGGCGGGGGCAGGCCGGGTAGCCAAAGCTGTAGCGGCTGCCCTGGTAGCCCTGGCGGAAGAGCGCTTCTAAGCTGGTGGCGTCGTCCTGGGCGATGTCGAGCTGCTGACGGATGCGCTTATGCCAGTACTCGGCCAGGGCCTCGGCCATCTCCACCGAGAAACCGTGCAGGTACAGGTAGTCCTGGTAGGCGTCGGAGCGGAAGAGTTCCTGCGCCACTTGCGAGACCCGGCGGCCCATGGTGACCACCTGGGCGGCCAGCACGTCGCGGGCGCCATTCTCCCAGGCCGCTGGGGGGAACCAGGCCTGCTCGTTGCCGATGGGCGGGGCGTGGCGGGGGCGGAAGAAGTCGGCGATGCACAGGTGGCGCGAGCCTGTGCCCATCTGGCGGGGGAAGTTAAAGCGGAACAGCTCGGCCCCCGACCCAGGGTCGAAGACGATTAGTTCGTTCTGATCGGATGCTACCGGCCAGTAGCCATAGACCACCGCGGGCTCGAGCCAGCCTTCGGCCAGGGCCTGCAGCACCATCTCCTCGAACATCGGCTCGGCCAGGCGCTCGAGGTAGGCCTCGTACTCGGGCTGGCTCATGTCGCCTTTACGGAAGCCCCACTGCCCCCGGAAGAGGGCGTTTTTGTTGACGTAGCGGGAGATGACCCCAATCTCTAGCTCACTCGAGTCAACCACCCTTCGGCCCCAGAAGGGGGGGCGGGGGATGCGGGGGGCGGGCGGGGTGTTGGAAGGGATGTACTCGGAACCGGCCATCAGTTTCTCCTGCAGAATTTCGTAG
>NZ_JBEVAL010000135.1:0-2961 GCF_051297115.1 Meiothermus cerbereus | reverse complement strand
GATTCAAAAAGATAGCCTCTTGGGATTTTTGTTTGAAGACTATCTTTTTGAATCCGGTATCATATGAAATCCTTCAAATACGCTCGCTTTGGTTCTTTGCAAAAATAGGTGGCTTAATCTGCTGTATCGGGAAAACAACCCAGCGAGATTTCATATCAATCAGGAAAAAACCGTTTCGAGCGCATTTTTTGCCCCTGGGCGTAGCAGCAAAAATAGCCAAGGCCGCAATAAAGTTCACGCTTCTAAGCCATCTTGCTTCTAACCTCGAGCCGTGGTTCGATCTGCGTTCGTGGCCCTGGTAACCATTGTGGTGTTTTCGGTCTTCCTGTCCACACGCCCCACTCCCAGCCCAGCTATACCCAACCGGGGGGTTAAGTTGGAAAATGTCCAACTTACCCTTTACCCCGAACAAGATCCCAAAGCCCGCTGGGAGTTCAGGGCGAACCAGGTCGAGCAAGACCCCGGCACCCGGGAGGCCAAAGTAACCGGTCTGCAATCGGGAAAGCGTTATGTCGAAGATCGGCTGGATATGCGGCTCACCGCACCGGAGGTAATCATAGACCGTGCCGATAACCTGCGGGTTCCCTATGCCAGGGTAGAGATTCTCAA
This sequence comes from Meiothermus cerbereus, assembly GCF_051297115.1. GTDB lineage: Bacteria > Deinococcota > Deinococci > Deinococcales > Thermaceae > Meiothermus > Meiothermus cerbereus_A. The sequence goes on along the minus strand of NZ_JBEVAL010000135.1, from coordinate 2,352 downwards.
AGGCTGCTATACAGTCGACCTGGGCAAGCCTGGCGAGGCGCCGGTTACGATAGATCAGCGCGAGGGCTTTCGTGCGCCCAGCGTCCACATCACCGCACCCAGCCTGGAAGTGCGGGGCAAAGACTTTAGAAGCGACTTTGGTATCGAGAACCCCAGTTGGCGCGACCCCATCGAGAAATTTATCTCTGGTGGGGAACAGCCGCCCTGTCCTATCGAAGGTGGTAGTTCATGAAACGTCTAGCATGGCTTCTTTTTCTACTAACGCTGGCAGTACTGGCCCAAAGCAAAGAACAGCGCATCATCACCATCGAGGCGCCCGGTGGGCAACGTTCGGGCAACCTGCGCAACGGCCCCTGGGTCTACGAAGCCGGTAAACCGGGGGGGGTAATCGGTAGGGTAAAAGACCTCGAGATCAACGCCACCCGGGCCATCTTGGAAGCCCCCCAGGGCAAAACCATGCAGGAGGCCGAGGGCGAGCGGGTGGCCTCTTTTGAGGGCAGCGTAGTGGTCAAGCGCGACCGCATGACGGCCAGCGGCCCTAAGCTGGTCTACCGTGAGTCCAGTGGGCGCGGTACCCTCGAGGGCAACGCCCGGATGCGCCAGGAGCCCAAGGACAAGGACAGTGACCCGGTGGAAGTTACTGCCTCCCGCATGACGTTTGATGTGGACAACAACATCTCCACCAGTGAAGGCGGCGTGACGCTCAAGAATGGTCGCCAGGAAGGGCGCTCGGAGACGGTGTACTACGAAGAAGACCGCGGGCTGGCGGTCTTTGGCGATGCCAAAGAAGTGGTGTTGCTGCGTAAGCGCGAGGGCAAGGGCGACCTGGTGATTCGGGCCAAAGAAATCCGCAGCCTGACCGACGACAAGCGTCTGCTGGCCACCGGCGGGGTCACCCTGGTAGACGGTGACATCACCACCACCGGGGTCAGCCTGGTCTACAACGACAACACCGGCGAGGCCACCATTGTGGCGGGTCGGGTGGGCAACCAAAACGTACCGGCCCGCAGTGTGAACGCCAAGGAGCGGGCCACCCTCTCGGGCAACTCGCTTTTGCATAACGTCAACCGTTCGCAGGTGCGGGTGCTGGCCCAGGCACCCCGACTGCCGGTAAACGACTTCCGCAAGCTGGGCGAGCAATAATAAGTGCCATGCGCTGGCCCTGGCTGGTCTCGGGAGTGCTGTTGCTGGTGGCCATAGCCCAGCAGGAGCCCGAGCCCTCTTTCCAGACCACCGCCGAGATTGAGCGGCGGGGCAAAAAGATTGTGGTGGTCAAAACCGGGCCGGACAACCCCCCGGCCATCATCGAGCTGCGCGACCTGTATGGCGGTATCATTACCGCGCTGGATGCCGAAAAGAAAACCCTCAGTCTGGGGGAGCAGCTATTTACGACCGATAGGCTGACCCGCTTCTGGCACCAAGGCAAGCAGGTGCAGTTTGCCGACCTCAAGGTGGGGCAGCAGGTGCGCCTCGAGGCCGCCGAGCAAAACGACGGGAGCCTTAAGGCTTTCGAGGTTCGGATTGGGGGCAGCCGCGAAGGCCCCTCCCTGGTTCGCTCGCTTTTTGCCGACCCGCCGCCTTTTCGCGTGCAGGTTAACTTTGGCGAGGATGCCCGGGCTTTTGGAGCCATAGCCCGCGTGGAGCAGATTCGTGGGGTGAACGATTATGTCTTCATGACCGGAGGCACCGCCCGCTACGTCGAAGAAGAAGATCGCCTCGAGCTCGATCTCAAGCCTGCGCCCCGGGCGGTAGAAGTACAGCAAGGCAAGAGCAAGGCCTGGGGCAGCCGCCTCGACTACGACAACGAAAGCGGCAATGCCTGGGTAGCCGGGCCAGTAGAGCTCGAGCGCTCGGGCGAAAAACCGCTGCAAGGCAGCGCCGAACGCATGGTTTATAACGTAGACGATGAGGCTCTTACCTTATTTGGCGCCATCCGGCTGGTTCAGGATGGTCGCACTTCAACTGCCGAAGGAGCGGTAGTACGCGAAAAAGACCGCATCGCATTCCTGTACGGCAGCAAAGACCGGCCCGTGCGAAGCCAGAACAAAGATGGCTTCGTGGAGGGAACCAGGGTGCTGTACAACCTCGACACCGGCGATGTGGTGGTGCTCGAGGGGGTCAAGGGGGAGTTTCAAGACCCATAGAGCACTCTTCACAAATATTGAGCTCTGCACAACCTGATTACTTTGTCCTGCACAGCACAGTGGCCTCCCGGATGGGAGGCCAGGTCTGTGAAGAGTGCAATATAAGTGGGGCTGTAGTCTTCTCTCTGAAGACCACTCTAACCGACATTCCGCACCCCTCCACCCATGCCTTAGGATTTTGGGATGGAAACCACACCCAACCTACAGG
>NZ_JBEVAL010000134.1:0-2981 GCF_051297115.1 Meiothermus cerbereus | reverse complement strand
TACACCCCCGAGCTCTCCCCGGCAGAGCCGGTGGTGCCTTTGCTGCGGGAAGCGGTGGCCTATGAGAGTTTCCCCAGCTTGGAGGCTTTGCAAGAGCGTCTGGCAGAGCGGTGTGTCTATCTCCAGGAGCACCCCGTGGTCATCCGGGGGGTGGCGGGGTTCGGGTGGATTCCTGAAGAATGACTATCTATCTAAGGTTGGTATTACTGGGACAATTGCTCATTCTGCTCTTTGCACTCCACCTGGGGCTGCTACCCACCAACGGGATGCACTCGGTGCGCGGAACGCCCGAGGGGCTGTCACGCTTCCTGGACTTGCTCCTCCACCTGATCTTGCCGGCTCTTACCCTGGGGCTGCAACCGCTGGCAGCAATTGCCCGCATTACCCGGGCACAGGCCCTAGAAGTGATGGGGCAGGACTTCGTGACCACTGCCCGGGCCAAAGGCTTGAGCGAGCGGATGGTGCATACCAAACACGTCCTGCGCAACGCCCTGCCTGCACCCATAACCCTGCTGGGGCTCTCGAGCGGGCATTGGGTCGGTGGAGCAGTCATCACCGAGATAGTTTTCGCCTGGCCAGGTCTGGGGCGATTGGCAGTGGAGTCCACCTTGGCGCGGGATTATCCATTGGTCATCGGGGTCATTCTGGTAGGCGCGATCGGTGTCATTCTGGGTAACCTGATCGCAGATATTGCTGTTGCGGGGCTTGACCCGAGGGTTCGGTATGAATAGGGTTCAGGGAACGGTGGTGAGGGGTCGGGGGAGTCAAAAGAGCCGTTTGGGCGGCGAGATGGTGTTTGTTCTGATCGTGCTTGTGTCGCTCATAATTGCAGGGCTATTGCCGAGCTTCCTGGCCCAGCAAGACCCTTGGCGCACTGGCGGCCCGGCGCTCGCTGCACCGGGTGGAGAATACCTGCTCGGAACCGATCAACTGGGACGGGACGTGTGGAGCCGGTTGGTACACGGAGCACGAACTTCGCTGCTGGTGGGTGGGTTGGCTACACTGATTGCACTGGTATTGGGTGGCATGGTAGGGCTGTTGTCTGGCACGCTGGGGGGCTGGATAGATGAATTGCTCATGCGTCTTGCAGAGCTGGTGGATACTGTGCCAGGGTTGCTGCTGGCCCTGCTGGTCATCACCCTAATTGGGACGGGTATCTGGCAGGTAGCGCTGGTAATCGGGTTAACCGGCTGGACGGGGTTGGCTAGGGTTCTTCGCAGTCGCCTGGTTTCTATTCGCGAGGAGGAGTTTGTGGTGGGGGCTAGGGCTCTAGGAATGAGTGAGGCCAGGGTTGCCTTCAAACATATGCTTCCATTGGCTTGGCCTGCGCTACTGGCACTACTGCCCTTCAGGCTTGAGGGAGCCATTTTGCTCGAGGCCAGCCTTTCTTTCCTGGGTCTAGGTGATGTGAGTCGGCCCAGTTGGGGTGGCATGTTGCAGGATGCGCAACCTTATCTTCGGCAGGCCTGGTGGCTTGTAGTGGCTCCTGGTACTGCGCTAGCTCTAACACTGTTTGCCCTGAGCTTACTCTCAGATCATCTACAGCGCCTGAGCAATCCCAAGTTGCGGCAACTGGGCAAGGCCTAGGCCGATGATTGAAATCCGGCTTGTGGACTGAAATGCAGGTTAATTCAAACCAATGACATTTGCCTTGGTTTAGACTGGTTAGAATCTGTGCAAGGGAGGCAGCAATGGTTCGAGAAACCCCTGTAATTACCGAAGAAATGGTGCAGCAAGCGGTGGCTTTTCATGGGCATCTGTGTCCGGGACTGGCTATGGGCATTCGGGCTGCCGAAATCGCACTGCGCGAGGTTGGTCGTTGTACCGAGGAATGGGAAGTAGCTGCCCAGGTAGAAACCGACATGTGCGCAGTGGACGCCATCCAGGTGTTGGTTGGCACTACCTTTGGCCGTGGCACCCTGATGCACCTCGACTATGGCAAAAACGCCTATACCTTCACCAGCCGTGCCGATGGGAAAACTATCCGCATCGTCTCGAAGCCCACCGCGGGCGGCCCTATGAGCGAGGAACACCAGGTCTTGTGGCAAAAGATGCGCGAGCGTACCATGACTCCCGAGGACAAAAAGCGCTTCTGGGAGTTGCAGAATGCACGAGCCAGGGTGATTCTAGGTGAGCCGCTGGAAAATCTATACGAATTCACCGAGCCCCCAGCCCTTCTGCCACGCCGCAATGGATCGCCCCTTTACACCCGCTGTGAAGCCTGCGGTGAGATGGTAGCCCAGAACAAGGCTCGCTCTGTGGGTAATAAAACCCTTTGCGTGCCCTGTGCAGGGAAATCGGGGCAAAACAGTTCACGCACGAATTCCAACCCACTATAGTACGTGTAGTGCTTCACAAAAGCGAGACCACCCAGGATGGTGGCAAGCCGAGGTGAAGTATGGGAAAGCTCAAGCCAAAAGGAACGCAGCGTGGAAGAAAAGGTAGCCATCGTGTTGAGCTTGCTGCGGGGTGAGGTTAGCGCGGCTGAGTTGTGCCGCAGGTATGGCACCACCGAGAACAGCCTCAACAAGTGGAAGGAACGCTTTCTGGAAGGAGGTAAAGCCGGTCTGGCAGGGCGCAAAGATGAGGGGTTGACTGCCCTGGAGATGGAGAACCGCCAGCTCAAGGAGGCCCTGGCCGAAACGGTGCTGAAGCTGGAGATGCAAAAAAAACTCAAGGGTCTTTGAGTGAGGGCAGCCTGAGCTTCGAGCGGATGGAGCAAGGGCGAGGAGAGTTGGGATTGGGGGTGAATCGTTTCTTGAAACTGGCTGGGATAGCCAAGGCCACCTACTACCGCCGAAAACAGGGTAGCCAGGCCCGTTCTTGCCCAGCGCAGCAACAGATCGTCCAGGAGGTGAGTACCTACGCCGAACAACATCCCCGCTATGGCTACCGCCGAGTGTGGGCCTTGTTGGCCCGGGAGGGCATCTCGGCCAGCCCCAGCACGGTCTATCGCCTGATGAAGCGCTTTGGGCAGCTGC
>NZ_JBEVAL010000133.1:0-3091 GCF_051297115.1 Meiothermus cerbereus | reverse complement strand
AAGGAATGGGGCTGGGTATGGGTTTGTTCGGGTTCATGCTGTATATGATAAGAGCCTGTGCGCGTATCGAAGGACGTGCGCCGCGCGGGTGGGTGGTTGAGCTGCTTTCGTTTTTGGTAACGGGTATAGTCCTCCGCTTCAGCCGCAGCGATTGAAGCGTCCCAGCGCCGCCCGTCCCTCAGAGGTTCCACCCGGGATTTCCGAGCCACCCAGCGAGATCATGTAATAGCCGGCTCCATTCCCCGCCTCGACCACCACGTAGTAGGTTCCGCCTGAGAGCCGTTCGCGGAATTCGGGGCCTTTGCGGGCTACCAGGCCGTGGCCCTGGTAGTCGCGCCAGCCACCTTCATACACCCTGGCCCCCATGCCCTCGGGAATGGCGAAAGGCGGGCGCTGGCTCCCCTGGACACCGGGCCCTACCAGCCACATCCTGGGCTGGTAGGCTGCTGGGCAGGCGGCCCCCACAAAAAGCCCCAGGTCGAGCACAAAGCCTGCCGGGAGCTCGAGCACATAAAAGCCCAACTGTCCGGCGCCTAGCTGGCTCGTGACTACCTTGGAGACCGTGGGCTCCAAAACCCTATACGCCTGCTCTAAAGTGGGTGAACCGGGGTTCCAGAAGGGTTGGTGGGCGAATCCTAGCGAAGCGAGTACGATTATCAAGCCCGTAGATAGCTTTTTCATACATCTGAGTGTGGACGAAGAAAGTCCGGAAGAGTGTGCCGAGGGCGTATTTATGCCTTGAGTTTTGGTACAAAAGCCCTTAGCCTTGAGCCGGTATGCAGACCGACACCACGGCGCGGCTCCTGATTACCTGCCCCGACCGGCCCGGCATCGTGGCGGCGGTTTCGAATTTTCTCTTCAACCACGGGGCCAACATCACCGATCTGGATCAGCACTCCACCGACCCCGAGGGGGGGCTATTCTTCATGCGCCTGGAGTTTCAGACCCCCCACCTAGATGTTTCGCGGGAAATCCTCGAGAAAGCCTTTGCCGAGCGGGTGGCGGCCCGCTTCGAGATGCACTGGCGCATCGCCTACGCCGCCGACCTTAAGAAGGTGGCTATTCTGGTTTCCAAATACGACCACGCCCTTTTGGAGCTTCTCTGGCGGCACAGCAACCGCGAGCTGCCCTGCGCCATCACCCAGGTCATCTCCAACCACCCAGACCTGCGCCTCGAGGTCGAACGCTTCGGCATTCCCTTCCACTTTGTGCCGGTCGAGAAAGACCGCAAAGAAGAGGCCGAGGCCCAGATGTTGGGGCTGCTGGGCAATACCGACCTGGTGGTGCTGGCCCGCTACATGCAGATTCTGACCCCGCACTTTGTGGCCCGCTACCCCAACCGCATCATTAACATTCACCACTCGTTTTTGCCCGCTTTTGTGGGGGCTAACCCCTACAAGCAGGCCTATACCCGCGGGGTCAAGATTATTGGTGCTACCGCCCATTACGTCACCGAAGAACTCGACCAGGGCCCTATTATCGAGCAGGACGTGGCCCGGGTCTCCCACCGGCACGATGTGGCCGACCTGGTGCGCTTGGGGCGCGACCTCGAGCGCAACGTGCTGGCCCGGGCGGTGCAGTGGCACCTGGAAGACCGCATCATCGTCTACGGCAACAAGACGGTGGTGTTTTCATAATTGCACTTCATGCCGTCTTCACCGTGATTGGCTACACTATGGGGAGGAGGTTTTTGAGATGCCCATGAGAAACTCTATTGTCCTGGGTTTGTTGCTGGTGGTGGGCGGGGGGGTGGCCTGGTTCAACCTGAGCAAGAGCCAGAGCCCCCTGCCGGCCTCGAGCGAGCCGCAGGTGCAGGCCCAGGCGCAGCCTTTTGACCCCAGCCGTGCGCTTTTAGAAAACGAACGCAACACCATTGACGTGGTGCAGCGTACCGGTGACGGAGTGGTGTTTGTGGCGGTTCGAACAGCGCCCCAGGCCAGCCGCGACTTTGGCTTCTTTGCCCCCTTTTTGCAGCCCCAGCCCCAGGAAGGCTCGGGTTCGGGCTTCGTGATTGACCAGGATGGCCTGATTCTGACCAACTACCACGTGATTGAAGGGGCCGACCAGATCACGGTGCGCTTCCACAACGACCCCAAAAGCTACCCTGCCCGGGTGATTGGCCGCGCGGAGCCCCTGGACATGGCCCTGATTCGGGTGCAGGCCCCGCGCGAAAGGCTCAAACCCATGCGCCTGGCCGACTCCGACCAGGTGCGGGTAGGGCAGAAGGCCATCGCCATGGGCAACCCCTTCGGCCTGGAGTTTACCGTGACCGAGGGCATTGTTTCGGCCATCCGGCGCAATCCCAACGACGGCAGCGCCAGCGGTAAAGGGGCTTTTGTGCCCACCGTGATCCAGACCGATGCGGCCATCAACCCTGGCAACTCCGGGGGGCCCTTGCTCAACTCCCGCGGCGAGGTCATCGGGATCAACACCTTCATCTACAGCTCGGTGGGAGCCTTTGGGGCGGCCCAGTCGGCGGGCATTGGTTTTGCCATTCCCATCAACCTGGCCAAGCAGTACCTGAACGACCTTAAAGCGGGCAAGGACATTACCGCCGAAGAGATTGTGCGTTCCCGGCCCCGTCTGGGCGTAACCCTCTCGCTGCTCTCGATGGCCGAGTACCCCGAGAACATCCGCCGCCAGAACCGGCTGCCCGATACCGGACTGATGATTCAGCAGGTCGAGCGCGGTAGCCCTGCCGAACGGGCGGGGCTGCGGCCCGCTACCCGCACCGTGCAGCTTCAGCTCCGCACCGGGCAGGTGATCGAGCTGGGGGTGAACGGCGACATTCTGCTCGAGGCCGACGGCAACCCCATCAACAACATCAACGACCTGCGGGCCGTGCTTCTTTCCAAGAAGCCTGGCGAAGCCGTAAACCTCAAGGTCTGGCGCGACGGCCAGACCCGCGAGGTGCGGGTGGTGCCGCAGGTGATTCGTTAGACTGGGCCTGATAATTCACCCTCCCGTGTGCGGGAGGGTTTTTATACCGGATTCAAAAAGATAGTCTTCAAACAAAAAATCCTAAGAGGCTACCCCAATTCGGAAAAGCCACCAGCCACATTTCCCCAAACTGCGCCAACAGGAGGCGCCT
>NZ_JBEVAL010000132.1:0-3126 GCF_051297115.1 Meiothermus cerbereus | reverse complement strand
TTGGCGCCTCCTGTTGGCGCAGTTTGGGGAAATGTGGCTGGTGGCTTTTCCGAATTGGGGTCTTTGATTTGTTCTTTTTGCTGGGGCCCCCACCTGAAGCTGTGCCAGGAGCTGCTCTTGCATCTGGTCGGCTTTGACCTGCCCTAAACAGAAAGCTTCAGGTGGGGTTCATATGAGTCCTGGAGCCCTCGAATTTGGCAGTGAAGAGTGCGATGAAAGCAGGATGGCCCTGACAGGTATCTAAATATGGCCATCCCCCTTGGGACATTTGTCCTAATGGTGCATTCCCGGCGCTTCTGGCAAAATGGGTACGTTTACCCCAGGGGGGGTCTTTTTCTTATGTCGAGCCGACGGTTTACCTTCTACGCTTGGGGGGTGGTGGTTTTTACCCTCATGGTCATTTTATGGGGGGACGTGGTGCAGGCCACCGGTTCTGGCGATGGCTGTGGCGCCCACTGGCCTACCTGCAACGGCGAGGTGTTGCCCCTGTTCAGGGGCCTCGAGACCTTCATAGAGTTCTTCCACCGCATCACCAGCGGGCTTTCGCTGCTCCTGACCGTTGGGCTTTTGGTCTGGTCGCGCCGGATCTTCCCCAAAGGCCACCTTGCCCGACTGGGGGCCGGTCTTTCCATGTTCTTCATGATTACTGAAAGCCTGGTGGGGGCCGGCCTGGTGCTTTTTCGCCTGGTAGGGGAGGATGCCAGCATCGCCAGGGCTATTGTGGCCCCTATTCACCTGATTAACACCCTTTTCCTGATTGGCTCGCTGACCCTTACCGCGTGGTGGTCGAGCCACCCCGAACATCGCCCGGTCTGGAAAGGCCAGGGCCTGGTGGGCTGGGCCTTGGGCCTTGGCCTGGGGGGGATTTTGCTGGTTGCGGCTGCGGGGGCCCTGACCTCGCTGGGTGATGCCTTGTTTCCAGTTCGCAATACGGCTGAAGCAGTGGGCCGGGCCCTGACGCCGGGCGAGCATTTTTTGGTACAGCTTCGCATCTATCACCCCTTTATCGCTGTTTTGGTAAGCGTATATGTGGTTTTGGCAGCCAGCATGATTGCGCTGTTGCGCCCCAGCCGCTACACCAGGCTGTTCGCCCGCTTGGCCGGAGTTTTGTTTATTGTGCAGCTTGGGGTAGGCTACCTCAATGTGCTTCAGGCAGCCCCGCTTTACACGCAGCTTCCCCATCTCTTGCTTTCCGACCTGATTTGGGTTACCTGGTTGTTGCTCGTGGTCTCGGCCCTCAGCCAGGCCTACCGTACAGATTCGGTTGTGCCTGAAGTAGCCAGAGCGAGGTAAACTGCTGTGGTGGTTCCTGTTGCCAATCCCGAGCGCGCAACCTGGCGCGACTACTTCTGGTTGACCAAGCCCCGCGTCATCAGCTTGCTGCTTTTTACCACCCTTATGGCTATGTTCATCGCAGCAGGCGGATGGCCTGGCCTGGGCTTGTTTGTGGTGGTATTTGTGGGCGGTTACATGGCCGCTGGTTCGGCCAACGCCTTCAATATGATCATCGACCGCGACATTGATGGCCGCATGAAGCGTACCGCGCAGCGGCCAACCGTCACCGACAGGATCAGCACCCGCGATGCAACCATTTTTGCAACAGCCTTAATGGTTTGCTCTTTTCTGCTGCTGTGGTGGGGCGCCAACCTGACCACCGCCCTCCTGGCCATGGCTGGGTTGGGCTGGTATGTGCTGATCTACACCCTCTACATGAAGCGCCGCTTCTGGAGCAACATTGTGATTGGGGGGGCGGCGGGGGCTTTCCCACCACTGGTGGGCTGGGCCGCGGTAACGGGGGAGTTGAGCCTGTTCGCCTGGTATCTCTTCCTGATCATATTTTTCTGGACGCCGGTACACTTTTGGGCCCTGGCCCTGATGATCAAAGACGACTACGCGGCGGTGGGCATCCCCATGTTGCCGGTGGTGCGGGGCGAACGCCAGACCGCCTATCAAGTGGTGCTGTATGCCATTCTTACCGTTGTCATTTCGCTGATTCCGGTGCTGATGGGCGAGCTGCGTTGGTTTTACCTGATTGCAGCGGTTTTGCTGGGGGGGGTATTGCTGGTGCGCAGCGTGCGGCTTTACCAAACCTTAAACCCCTCCTGGACGCTGTCATTGTACAAATACTCCATGTTATACCTGGCTTTACTTTTTGTCGCCATGGCCATAGACCGAGCGATGTGGATGTAGCTAGAATACCTTATCTGGATAGGGTATTTTAGGCCTTGAGCCGCATACCCTAAAATGGCTCCAACTAATATACGTTAGAATACCCCAAGACCAAGGGAGGATGTAGGAATGCTGCAACGAAGTCTAGGTTTGATAGTCCTGCTGATGCTGGGTTTGGTACTGGCCGCTGAACCGGGCCAGGCCGGGGGGCACACCCTTAACATCCTGGATCGGGATGCCTCGGCCTTTAACCGTGAAGTTGGGGGGTTGTTGGCCTGGGTGATGGGTTTTGCGGCCCTGGTGTTTGTGGTGGTTACGGGCGCGCTGACTTATGTAACCATCAAGTTTCGCCGAACCGGCAAAGAGACCGCGGAGCCCGAGCAAATGCACGGCAACGATCGCCTCGAGGTAGCCTGGACGGTTATCCCTACGGTGATTGTGCTGATCATCTTTGGCCTGACGGCCCAGAGCATGTTCAAGCTGGATCGCCCCACCCCAGGGGCTATGGTGGTGGAAGTACGCGGCTGGCAGTTCTGGTGGGATTTTATTTACAAGGAACACGGGGTTCGGAACTCTAACGAACTTATTTTGCCTGTGGGAAAACCCGTGCGTTTCGAGGTTACCGGCGGCGATGGCAAGAGTTACGATGTTATTCACTCGTTCCGCATTGCCAGCCTGGTGGGTGCACGGGATGCCATTCCGGGGGTGGTTACCCACATCGAGGTGACCCCAGAGAAAATTGGCGACTACTACGGCCAGTGCGTGGAGCTGTGTGGGGCCTCTCACGCCAACATGCGCTTCCGGGTCAAGGTGGTGCCGCAGGAGGAGTTTGACCGCTTTATTGCGGGGGCCAAAGCCTACCAGGCGGCCACCCCCAAAGAACCCACCCTGGTACGTGGGCAGGCTTTTATCATATACATCCACTAAGCCAGCGATAGAGGGGCATGGGATTGGTGG
>NZ_JBEVAL010000131.1:0-3326 GCF_051297115.1 Meiothermus cerbereus | reverse complement strand
GGCCACATCCCGTTTGTGGTGCAGTCGGTTCTCAATGCCCCAGTGACCCCGACTGATAAGGGCCAGGGTAGCGGCATCGGCCTGGTCTCCTGGAAGGCTGGTGAGGTAGAGGTCGCTTTCCTGGGAAACCGCTTGGCTACGTTTGTGGGTCTTGTGGCGTTCAATGGCCACGATTTGCTGTAGCCCAGGGAAAGATACCTCCCACTCCAGCGGAATCTGTGTGGTTCTGCGAACCTGCCACACCCACAGCGCACCGCTGCGCACTTCGTGGTACAGGTGGGTGTTCTCTGCCGGATACTTCAGCACAAACTCGGCCCAGTCTTTCAAGGCAGCCTGGTTCTCCTTGAGCGCGAGGAAGTAGTGCCCCCCTTTTCTAGGATGGCTGCAGCGGTCTGAGCCTCGGTATGCGCAGCGTCTGCGGTGACCACCCAGGGAATACCCAGCTCGCTCAGTTCAGGCCCTAGCTGCATGATCAACTGCCGTCCGGCTACAGCCTCATCCCCCAGGGCTTTTCCTTGCCACAGGCTCAGACCTAACTGTCCCAGATAAGCACTGACCAGCAGCAAAGCCTGATCCCCCACCCCCCGGCGGGCGCTCCCTTTGAGGTATTTGCCTGCCAGGTTGACCACCATCTGACCCGGATGGGCTGGGTCCAGCACCTTGAGCACCTCCAGCGCCCAGGCCTTCAGGGCCTCTTCCAAAGCGCTGACCTGTTGTTCCAAAGCCCACACAAAGCGATAGAGGGTGGCCTGGGCAGGCAGGGCCTTACCGTTGGCGCGCCGCCCGAAGCCCTGTGCCAGCAGCCAGTCCCGCTGATCCTCTACCCACTGGGCGATGGCCAGCACGTTGGTACGCCCACTGCCCAAGCCCATCAGCACCAACATGAACAGCATGCGCCAGTCGTAGGTGGTGTTATGGGCTCGCAGGTCAGGCACCTGCATCAGGTATGGAATGGGGCTGGGTATCCTTGGGGTTTCGTTCATACTGCATATGATAACTGCATATGATGAAAGCCTGCATGTTTTTCAGCTTTTGTCGTGTACTTAGCGCCACCAGCGTTATAATCTAGCCCTATGGCCGAGAAATACCCGAGCGATAGCAGCGCGATCCGGCGCTTTGATGAAGTCAACGTGGCGCGGCTCGGGTTGATCAGTATTCAGGAGCGTATACCCCCTGACTACACCAGCTGGACCATCGATTTCCAGATTGATGGACGTCAGGCCCGGCTATCCTGCGTGGCGGTGGCCGAGCACGGTGGTGTCCCGCACGGCCTCGACAACGATGTAAGCCTGGCGCTGATCACGCTATACCAGGAGGCTGGCTACCCGGAGGATGGCACCATTGTCACGACCGCCTATCGCATCCTGTCGCTCATTGGCTGGGATACCAGTGGGCACTACTACCAGGCCCTGAAGGAAAGCCTCGATCGCCTGACCACGGCCACCTTTACTGCCAGCGAGGCCTGGCACAGCAATAAGCGATGGACCACCGTCAAGTTTCGCTACATCGATCACCTGGAGTACACCAGCGAAGATAGCAGCCTGGGCCTCTCGGGCCAAAGTGTCCTCAAGATCCGCCTGGCCCGGGAGATCGTTGAGTCTATCCGTGCCCGGTACATCAAGTCGCTGGACCTCGAGTTCCTCACCAGCCTGGATCGCCCCCTGACCCGGGCCCTCTACCGCTTGCTGGATGTGCAGCGGGTCTCGTCGGATGGGGCTGAGGTCACCCAGTTTCGCACCAACATCATCGAGTGGGCCAAGGCCTGCAAGATTGTGGATCAGACCCCGACTCGGGTGCGACGCACTCTGGAGGGGGCCCACCGGGAGCTCATCGAGCGGGGCTACCTATCCGATGTGGAGTATGTGGGGCGGGGTTCCCAGCAGGAGGTGATCTACACCTTTGCCAAGCAGCCCTCCATACGCGAAGAGGCCCGCGAGGTGGTGGAGCGGCTCGCTGGTTACGGGGTGACGCGTCCGGTGGTGTATAGCCTCATTGCCAGCTACAACCTGGCGCATATCGAGGAGCGGATCGCCCGCTTTGAGGCCATTCTGCAGGCCGGGTATGCCCCGCGCAACCGGGCTGGGTTCCTGGTGGACGTAATAAGGGACGACGAGGGGAAATATGTCGATCCCGAGGGATTTGTATCGCGCAGCCGGCGGGTAAGAAGCGAGACCGCCCGGCTAAGGCAGGTCGAGATGGCGCGCCAGGAGGAGGAGCGCAAACAGCAGCAGATGGACGCGGAGTGGGAGAGCTTGGATGCGAAAGGGCGAGCTAGCAAGGCAATCCGCGTGCTGAGTCTGGTTATGGGCAAGCAGCTACCTACCCGCTACTACAGCGGCCTTCTGGAAGCCTTCGAGTCGGGCAGGATGAACCCCCGTGAGGTTACCGAAGCCGCGCTGAAGGCCCAGATCAGTCTGCGGTTGGCAACGTTCATCCAAGAGCTGATGCGCACGCTAGATGGCCTCGGTTGATTATCAGGGCAGGGGAGGGTACACAGGCCCCCAGACGGAATGCCAGTTTCATTACCCTAAACCACCTATAGTTTATGGAGACCCTCGAGCGCCTCCTCCGCCAGCACGCTGGCATCGTCATCTGCAGGTAGGCTGACGCGGTGGGGGTCGAGCCGTACCTGCTCACCCGCTGGGTTCAGCAGGGCAGGTTCGAGCGCATCCAGCGGGGGGTCTACCGCCAGCACGAGGCCGAGGTCGGGAGTCATCGCCTCAAGGTCTACGGCCCCGAGAAGACCCTGGCCGACCTGCTCAAGTTCAGCAACCGCTACGGCGAAGACCTCTTTCTCGAGGGGCTGAAGAACTACCTGGCCTGCCGCCAGCCCTGTCCTGACCTGCTGAGGCTCCTCGAGGCCGCCAGGGTTTGCCGGGTCGAGCGCAGACTGCGACCTGGGTGTGCTGCTGGCGCGGTCAGGCGAGTACGCCGAAGCCGGATCCCACTACCTCGAAGCCCGCCTGGGTTATGCGGAGCCTCCAAAGCGCTGCTACAACCTAAGCCGCATCCGATACTTTTTCATACCGCAGCACAACAAGCCCTGTGCCAGAACCTGTGAACAAAACTGCAAAGCCAAAAGTTGTCTTCTTGACACCGTGGAGATAAACTCTAGTATTTCTAACAGTGTGCAATAGTATATTAACTCAAGTTGCCACCTAGACATTCCGAGCTAGAAAGCAAAAACTAAGGCCACTATGAACTGGACTGTTCTAGTGGCCTTCTGCATTATAGACGATCTGCTCAAGACCCTCGGACACAAGGACGACCCCCAGAGCAAGACCCCCGCCAGCGTCGTCCTCACCATCTGGATACTGCTGTAATCG
>NZ_JBEVAL010000130.1:0-3327 GCF_051297115.1 Meiothermus cerbereus | reverse complement strand
TCCACCAATCCCATGCCCCTCTATCGCTGGCTTAGTGGATGTATATGATAAAAGCCTGTTTTGCTATAGTCAAATTTGACAAAGCCAGCCTGCCAGCGCTTAGACTCTATAAGCTGGATGTGCTTATGCCTGAATACAGCGAACAGACCCAACAACGCCTAGCCAACCTCGAGGCCCTTGCGCAAGCCGGCTTCGAGCGCTTCCCCTACCGCTTCCCCAAAACCCACGACGCCGCGCAGATTCTCGCCAGCCATGCCGGCGCAGAACCCCAGCAAGAATGGCCCGACGAAGAGGTGCGGGTAGCAGGCCGGCTGATGACCTTCCGCCACATGGGCAAAGCCAGCTTCGCCCACATCCAGGACGCCACAGGCCGGATTCAGCTCTACCTGGCCCGCGACCTCACCGAGCACTACGACCTGATCAAAAAACTCGATATTGGCGATATTGTGGGGGTAGAAGGCACGGTCTTCACCACCAAGACCGGCGAAATTACCATCAAGGTCAGGAAGTTTACGCCTCTGGTCAAGTCGCTGCATCCCCTGCCCGACAAGTGGCACGGCATCCGTGACGTAGAAACCCGCTACCGCCAGCGCTACCTCGACCTGATGCAAAACCCCGAGGTGCGCGAGGTGTTCCGCATCCGCAGCCGCATGGTGCGCTATATTCGCGACTATTTCGACCAGCAGGGCTTTCTGGAAGTAGAAGGCCCCACCCTGCAAGCCATTGCGGGCGGCACCGAGGCCAAGCCCTTCAAAACCTTCCACAACGCCCTCGACCACGAGTTTAGCCTGCGGATTGCCCTCGAGCTTCACCTCAAGCGCCTGCTGGTAGGGGGCTTCGAGAAGGTGTTCGAGATTGGCCGCAACTACCGCAACGAGGGCATTTCGGTCAAACACAACCCCGAGTTCACCATGTTGGAAGCCTACTGGGCCTATGCCGACTACCACGACATGATGGCCCTGATCGAAGACCTGCTCTCGGGGCTGGTGCAGCACCTGTTTGGCACCACCCAGGTGCGCTATGGCGAGCACCTGATCGACTTTACCAAGCCCTTCAAGCGCATAGATTTTGTGACCACCCTCAAGGAAAAAGCCGGCCTCGACTTCGACCCCACCGACCTCGAGCGCCTGCGGGCCTGGGCCGACCAACACCACCCCGAGCTGCGAAGTGTGCCCAGCTACAAGCTGCTGGACAAGCTTTTTGGGCACTACGTGGAGCACACCCTGATCCAGCCCACCTATGTGGTGGACGTGCCCCTGGCCATTAGCCCCCTGGTCAAGCGCCACCGCGACCCCAGCAAGCCCAACCTGACCGAGCGGGCCGATCTGTTTGTGGCCGGATTCGAGATTTCGCCCATCTACTCCGAGCTAAACGACGCCCTCGACCAGCGGGCCCGCTTCCAGGAGCAGGCTAAGCGGCGCGAGGCCGGCGACGACGAAGAACCCGAAATAGACGAAGACTTTCTGCTGGCCCTCGAGTACGGTATGCCCCCCGCAGCAGGCATGGGCCTGGGCATAGACCGGCTGGCTATGGTGCTGACCAACCAGGAAAGCATCCGCGACGTAATTCTGTTCCCCTTACTCAAGCCGCGCAAAGAAGCAGAGCCCGAGGAGTCCACCGACCAAGAGTAACCCTAGCGCAGATTGAGCACCGGACAACCGTCGATTTGAATCGCAGTTGCCGCGCCGGGCGTACGCACCCTGTACTCCCCGGCGCTCCCGCTTTCCACCGTAGAGGCCACCACGCTTCCCGCTTCGGTAAAAATCACTATGCGCTCTGCCGCACCCCGCAGCCGCAGTCGCACTTCGTTGAGGCTCAAACCCACCTGTTCGATCTGGGCGGCACAGGGCGGGCTCGAGGACGCCGTTAGGCCCGGTTGCGCCACCGAAGCGGATGTGTTAGACGGCTGTAAACCGGGCTTCGGCTGAAGAAAGAGGAAGCCAAAATAGATCGCAATTGCCAACAAAATGGCGACCCGTGGGAGGTTGAGCCTTTTGTCGTTCATGTCTCGATAATAATCCTGTGTTTCAATCCTCACTCGAGCTTTCACCCGAGTGCAACGTCGTTCATTCGGTGTCGACCTCCTCGTTTTTCAGGTTTCAATCCTCACTCGAGCTTTCACCCGAGTGCAACGCATTGCGTGCGCCTGCGCTGCTCGAGCAGCAACTGTTTCAATCCTCACTCGAGCTTTCACCCGAGTGCAACTCCAGGGGTTGATTGAGCGCCTGGCCCCGCTTGCCAAGTTTCAATCCTCACTCGAGCTTTCACCCGAGTGCAACCTACCCACTTGAAGGGTCGGATGTGGTAGGTTCTGCGGTTTCAATCCTCACTCGAGCTTTCACCCGAGTGCAACGCAAGTCCCGAAGTGCAGTTCATCCTCGGGACAACGTTTCAATCCTCACTCGAGCTTTCACCCGAGTGCAACGTGGTGCTTGGATCATAGCTGGCTGGCTGTTTCAAAGTTTCAATCCTCACTCGAGCTTTCACCCGAGTGCAACCGGCGGGTAATCCGGGGCAAAAGGAGGAACCATGAGTTTCAATCCTCACTCGAGCTTTCACCCGAGTGCAACGAGAAGCCTATGGCTTCAGCCGTAGGTCAGGTCACCGTTTCAATCCTCACTCGAGCTTTCACCCGAGTGCAACATTAAGGAGGTGGGGGTGTAGGCAGGCCCCGCCCTTGTTTCAATCCTCACTCGAGCTTTCACCCGAGTGCAACGTAAATTGCTAGGCTAGCCAAGCTCTACCTATTCGTTTCAATCCTCACTCGAGCTTTCACCCGAGTGCAACAAGGAGCAGCTATGCGCCTTGTGATCCTTGCCGAAGTTTCAATCCTCACTCGAGCTTTCACCCGAGTGCAACATGTTTCGTGGAAGGGGACACCTTTTTCCCCTCCTGTTTCAATCCTCACTCGAGCTTTCACCCGAGTGCAACGTTCAGGAGGCCCTCGAGGGTTTGAGGGTGGTTCTCGTTTCAATCCTCACTCGAGCTTTCACCCGAGTGCAACCTCCACCACCTCTTGCGAGACGAGGCCTTCGGAGGTTTCAATCCTCACTCGAGCTTTCACCCGAGTGCAACGCGCAAGCCCCTTTTCTCTTTCCGAGGAGGCACATGAGGTTTCAATCCTCACTCGAGCTTTCACCCGAGTGCAACGCGGGGAAGTCGTCTACACCGCGCCGGTGTACGGCTAGTTTCAATCCTCACTCGAGCTTTCACCCGAGTGCAACGGCCTCATTCTAGCGTGCGTGCTGGACGGGGTTCAAGAGGGGGTTTGCGCGAACCCCCCCGAAAGTGCTTCCGACGCGGGGTGGCGCAGGGTGGGGCAAATGT
>NZ_JBEVAL010000129.1:0-3387 GCF_051297115.1 Meiothermus cerbereus | reverse complement strand
CCACCAGTAGAACAAAGCCCGCATCCCTAATGAGGCTGCCACCCCCAAGGGGTTGCGGTCGGCGCGGAAGTCCGGCACCGTGCTCACCTCGGCCCGATTCCAGACCTGGAAGAAGCTCACGTAGCCAAAACGTTCGTAGATGTAGGGATTCGAGGGAGGGAACCAGCGCTTGACTTCCTCCAGCCGCCAGGCCCCCGGCGCGTTCTTGTGGTTGATGAAGAGGTCGCGCCCGGCCAGCTTGCTCCCCTCGTCGGTAGCGGCCAGGGTGTTCAGCGCCAGTCGCATAGCCTTCTCGTCCAGCCCAGCGATAAGCCCGGTCAACTGGGCGCTGACTGGCTGCAAAAAAGACAGCTTGGACAGGCTATTGAGCGCCTGGTAGTAGTAGGCCGTCCCGGCCAGCCGCTCAGCCTCGGGCAGCCGGGGCAATGCCCGCTGCAAGGTTTGCAGAATCCCCTGGGCCTCGCTCACCAGGTTCTGCGGGGTGAGGCCGTCCAGCGTCCGCATCACCGGCGTCACCACCGCGCCCCCCTCGAGCACATGCGCCTGCCAGGGCATGGGGGCGAAGACCCTGAGCCTTGTGGGGTCAGAGAGGTCGGTGGGCACCCTGGGCCTGAGCGCACTCAGTACGTCGAGTTGATAGTCCGGGTAGTAAGTCGCCACCGCGTGGGCGATTCCGTCCGAGACCCGTGTCTGGGCTGCGCTGTCGTTGAACCATAGCGGCTGCCCGTCGTTGTACCCCGGCGTACACCAGGAAAAGCCGATAGCGTCAATGTCCAGGCAGAACCCCGGCACGTACATCAGGGGCAGAATCTCAAGCCCTAACCCGTCGCAAAAGTCCTCGCTGTTCACCTGCGGCACCGGCCAGTAGGCGTCCAGCATGTGCTGGCCCTGGGCGGCTGGACTGGGCCAGCCAAGCCCTGGGTCGAACCCCTGGGGTACGCTCCCCGAGGGCACGTCCACCTGTACCTCCGGCAGGGGCGGGTTGAGGTCAGGCCCCTTGAGCCCGGCCCAGCAGTACACCGCATAGAGCGCGGGGTTGTTGAGCCGGGTGATGACGTGCCAGTAGTAGCGCTCCTCGAAGCGCTGCCAGGCTTTTCTCAGGTCGCGGGCCACCTCCTGGGTGGTCAGCAGGTCGCTCATGGGTAGCCGCCACTCGTGGGCCACCGCCGCCCGCCCCTCGAGCCGGGCCTGCTGGTTCTCCTTCCAGCGGTCGGCCCGCAGGACTTCCACGAAGGGCCATTTGAGCAGGGTGAGCCGTTCCAGCCGGTAGTCTGGGGCGCTCACCAGGTAGCGCGTCGTGTCAGGGTAGCGGGGGTCTTGCGCCAGCGCTACCCCGAGCAGCAAAGCCAGTCCAATCCATCGCATCAATCCCACCTCCCTAATTGCAATCCCTCGGGTTCACCCCCTGAGAGCAGGGTGTCCAGGGCCTCGGCAAAGTCAGGGTAGAGCACGAACTTCCCCTTGCCCCGCACCTCCAGGCACATGGCGAAGGACGGGCGGCTTCTGCGCCTGCCCTCGTTCGGGTCGCCCAGGATGGGCAGCAGCACCGGGTTCTCCAGCAGGTCGAGGATGGTCTCCCCGTGCGCGGTCGCTACCACCCGCACCCCCCGCCTCGAGGCGGTCAAACACTGGAAAACGTCCTCGTTGTAGCCGATCTCGTCGGCCACCACCACCTCGGGGCTATGGTTGGCGATGGCCTGGTAGATCACCCAACCCTGGTTCTTCGAGGGCGGGTCTGGCACCTGCAAGCGCCTCGCTGGGGAGATGCCGGGATGGGTGAGCTTCCCATCCCCGCCGATCTCGTTGCTGGTGTCCACCACCGCCACCCGTGGCCCGTAGCGCCCGGCCAGAATCCGCACGATGTCCCGCAAGAGGGTGGTCTTCCCCGTCCTGGGCGGCCCCACCACCAGCATCGAACCACTCTGCTCGAGCCAGGGCCGCAAGGGTTCGGCCACCCCCATTACGAAGCGTCCGATGCGGATGGTGACCCCTACCGTCTCCCCGTAAGCGTCCTGGATGCGGCTGACACGGTGCAGGGTGCCCTCCAGCCCGGCCCGGTTGTTCTCCTTGAACCCCCCCAGCCGGTGGGTCAGGTAGGAAAGGTCATCTTTGTTGACAGTGCGGCTCTCCAGGATGTAGACCTGATCAGCTGCGGTGTAGATCAGGGGCTTGCCCAGGTCGAGCACTATCTCGTCCAGGCTGTCCCGGTGCGCCTCCACCTCCACCCGCACCCAGGGGGGCAGCCGCTCCATCAGCCGGGCGAACTCCTCCGGGAAGCGCTCGTGTACCCAGACCCGTGTTACGTTTACGTCTTGTTTTTCTTCAACCACTGGTACACCCATAGCACGTCCCTCACGTATTTCTGCGTTTCGACGTAGGGGGGGACACCCCGGTACTTTCGCACCGCCCCCGGCCCGGCGTTGTAGGCGGCCAGGGCCAGCCGCCAGTCCTGGAAGGTGTCCCACTGCTGCCGCAGGTAGCGGGCGGTGCCCCACAGGTTCCACTGCGGGTCACGCAAACGCTGCTCTGCAATGCCCATCGCCCGGCCCGTCCCCGGCATAATCTGCCCCAGACCTGTAGCCCCCTTGGGAGAGACCGCGTTCACACAGAAGCGGCTCTCCACCCAAACCAGCGCAATGAGCAGGTCGGGGTCGAGGCCGTAGCCACGGGCGTAATAAGCCGCCACCCCTGCCAGGTCAGCAGGCACCCGCCCGCAGGCCAGGCCCAGAGAGAGGGCCACCAGCACGGCGATCAGCCGCGACATACCCCCTCCGGGCGCAACGACTCCAAGGCCCACTGCACCACCGCCGGATCAAACTGGCTGCCGCTGCCCGCCTCTAGCTCCCCCAGCGCCTCTACCCACGAACGAGCGGGGCGGTAGGGCCGCTCGGCCAGCATCGCATCCAGCGCATCCAGCACCGCGCACACCCGCCCCGCCAGGGGGATTTCCTGACCCGAAAGTCCGTACAAATACCCCTGCCCGTCCCAGCGCTCGTGATGGTAGAGCACCGCATCCAGCCCGACCTTGCCCAGCCTCTTCTTCAGTTTGCGGTAGCCGATGACCACGTGTGTTTTCATCGCCTCCTGCTCCTCCTGGGTAAGGGGGCGCGGGAGCAGGTAGGGGCGGCCCGGCACGAACAGCCGCCCGTAGTCGTGGTACAACGCCGCGAGCTCAAAGTCCAGGCCCAGGCCAAAATCCTGCGCGGCCTGAACAGACCAGCGCCGCAGGTTGGGGGTGTGCCCGAGCAGGCCCACCAACCATATCTCGTGCTCCTCTAGCAGCTCGTTGAGGGTAGTCATCGCTCCACCTCCTCCAACGAACGCTCAGCCTGCACCGCCATCCGCGCGATCCCCCGCCGGATGTGGCGCAGCTCGTCCAGTAGCGCC
>NZ_JBEVAL010000128.1:0-3508 GCF_051297115.1 Meiothermus cerbereus | reverse complement strand
CCCAACCCCACCCGCCGGGCCTGCTCGAGGGTGATCCCCCGCCCCGCTATGGCCGCCTCATCGAGGCGCTGCTGGGCTGCTGCCAGGGCCCGCTGCTCACGTGGGGTCAGGCCCACGGAAGGGGAAGGCGCTATGGATACACTTCGCTGGCGGAAATATCGGGCCTCTGGCGGGGACACTTCGGCCCTGCTTTTGATGATTTCTGCTGCCGTCTCCTTGCTCATTCCAGCCCGGAGCAACAGGTGGAAGGCGTTGCCGCCCTCCCCGGTGGCGTGGTCCTTCCAGAACCAGATACCACGAGCCCTGAACAAAGAAAGCGAGGGGTGGGTATCCCCTCGCCACACCGCCCGGCAGACCCCGGCTCGCCCCGGCCTGGCCCCGGCCTCCGGCCAGAGTTCGCACACCAGTGCAGGCAAGTCAACCCTCTCGATGGAGTGCGTCAGGGTGTCCTTCACTCTCCACCTCCTCCAGCTCGTGGACGAGCACCTCCAGGCTTTCTCCGCGCCAGACCTGCACCTCGAGCCAGGCCAGCCCCACAGACACCAGGAGCCGCCCGCCCATTTCCATGCCCAAAGCTTGACAGGCAAAGCGGGCCCTGCCGACCATCTCCAGCACTTCCTGGAGTGGATCAGGGAGCAGGGACAGCGGGTGTACCGTGATCCCCATCCCTTCCAGATCGAAGGCGATCTCCGGCAGGGGCTTCGTGTTCGGCAGTAACGTCCGCATCTCCTGGGCAGAGCGCAGCAGCTCTGCGATTCTGCCCGCCGGGAGGCTCACCGCCAGGCGCTTGTGGCGGGGTGTAAGCAAGAACAAATCTCTCTCCATTTGCATCAAGTCGTGGTGCGCCCTGCGCACCCTGGTCATCTACTGACGCTAGCACGATTTCCAGCGCTCGCCGGACGAATGATGAGAAATCTCCGTTTTCGCTGTACTGACGCACTAATCGGACACGTCGTGGTCTAGGTGGCACTCGAACCCCTCCGCGATCTGTAACAGCAGCCTCTCCTCGCTAACGCCCAGCCGCGACGCCAGCACCCTCGCCAGCTTGTGACTGCAAACCAGCGAGGGCCGCCGTATCCTGCCTTGCTCGTACTTGGTAAGTAGCGACAACGTAATACCAGCTCCCATTGCCAGCGACTCCTGGCTCAAACCAGCACGCAGCCGCAGCCGACGGATGATGTTGGGTTGGCCCATGCCAGCATGGTAACATATTACTAACCTGCTAGCAATATATTACATGTAATAAACTACTGTATATGCCTAAGAAAAGTTTCCGTACAGCCCCCACAGAAATCCACACGCCCCAGTGGGCCCGACTTCTGCAGGCCCGGCGTGAGAAACTGGGTTATTCCCGCGAAGGCCTGGCCCTGGCCGCCGGAGTTTCCCCTTCCCTTGTTGCCAAGCTCGAGCGAGGAGCCCACGACATTCGCGACATGAGCGTGGGGCGTTTACAGGCTCTGCTGCGCACCCTGCACCTGCCCTCGATTGAAGTGCTGCTCGGCGAGGGCACAGCGGAAGAGTTTGCACCCTCTGCCCCTGGCGTTGTCGCCATACCCTACTACCCTGCCCTGGCCCCCGCGTGCGTGGGGGAGGAAGCGCCCAGCAGAAGCTACCTGGACACCTGCCTGCTTCCAACCCGCCCGGGCTACACCAGCTTCTTTCTGGCCTTGCTGGAGCGGGAGGCGCTGCGCTCAGAGGAGTTGCAGCTTAGCGAGGGCTCTGTACTGGTGGTCGAACGCAGAGCGGTTCTGGAGCGGGGCGTTACCCTGCTCGGCTTTGTCGAGGAAATCCGCCGCCCCCTGATTTTCCGCCTCCCCTCCGAGGCCAGTCTGGTACGTCCGGTCGGGGGCACCGGGGCAACCTTCTGGCTTCTGCCCGACGGCTCACTCCAGACACCTGCGGGCCGGAAGGCCGCGTATGTTCCGGTGGGCATCGTTCATGGGGAGTTCCGCCAGCCATGAGGCAGTGCGCTATATATACCCGGGTATCCACCGAGGAGCAGGTTGAGCGCTACTCCCTCGAGGCTCAGAAGGAGGTACTCACGCGCTGGGCCGAGGTACTGGGGTATGAGGTAGCGGCGACCTACACCGACCCTGGCTACTCAGGAGCCCAGGAGGATCGCCCCGCCCTGACCCGCCTGCTCGCGGACGCACAGGAGGGACGTTTTGCGGTGGTGCTGGTCTACCGGCTGGATCGGCTGGCCCGCAAGGTGCGTCTGGCCTACGACCTCATCGAGCGGTTGGAGCAGTGTGGCGTGGGCCTCATGAGCTACTCCGAGCCGAATATCAACACCACCACCCCCATCGGTAAGGCGGTGCTGGGAATCATGGCGGTCTTCGCCGAGTGGGAGCGGGACACCTTCGCCGAACGCAGCCGACTGGGCCTTCGCAAAGCCGCACAGAGCGGTCGGTATCTGGGAGGTATCGTGCCCTACGGCTACACCGTTGAGGACGGTCGCCTGACGCCCCAGCCCGAGGAGGCAGCGGTGGTGCGGCAGATATTTACCTGGGTTGCTGAACGGGGCTGGAGCACCGAGCGGGTTGCCCAGGAGCTCAACCGCCTGGGCGTACCTCCCAAGTACCGGCGTGAGGGGCGCGGGGTGCGGGGGAGACGCACCGCCGGGGTCTGGCGGGGAGGCGGGGTGCTGCGCATCCTCAAGAACCGCACGTATATCGGGGAGTACACCTACGGCAAGCGCACCCGCAAGCCTCAGCCCGATCTGGTGCCGGTGGCGGTACCGCCCCTGGTAGAACCCGCGCTTTTCCAGGCTGCCCAGGAGCAGCTAGCCCGAAACGCCCTTTTCGCCGCGCGTAACGCCCGCAGCGTGTACCTGCTCAAAGGGCTCATTCGCTGCGGAGTCTGCGGGCGGGCATATGTGGGCTCAAGCGACTATTACGCCTGTGTGGGGCGTGTGAACCGTCAGGCTTCTCCCATCCCCTCCATGCGCTGTACCGCTCCTCATGTGCGCCGGGCAGAGCTTGAGGAGAGCATCTGGCAGGACATCCGCACCTTCCTTCTGAACCCTGGTGAGGCTTTGCAGGCTTTTGTGAATGAGGAATCCCCGGAAAGGAATGAGGTCTCCTTGCTGGAAAAACGCCTGCAGGCCCTCATCGAGGCCCGCGCACGTCTGCTAGACCTCTTCCTTGAAGGAGGTATAGATAAACAGACCTACTACGCCCGCATCGAGGATCTGGAAGCCCGTATACAAGAAGTGCAGGCGAGCTTGGAGGCAGCGCGGGAGCGCTCCATCGCCGAGCGTCAGCGTAAGGAAGCCCTCCACTCCCTGGAGAGTCTCTCGGCCCGACTACGCGACCGGATAGATCGCCTTACCCCGCACGAGAAGCAGGCGGTAGCAAGGGAACTGGTGGAGAAGGTGACGGTAAGGCCAGGTGAGGGAGAGGTTGAGATAGAGGTGCGTTACAGGTTTGGGCAGATTGCACCTCACACGGGCAAGGGTTCATGGCCGCAATGAGCAAAAACCGCGCCGGATAGGTGAAGCTGGCCCTGG
>NZ_JBEVAL010000127.1:0-3554 GCF_051297115.1 Meiothermus cerbereus | reverse complement strand
CATCCGCCAGTCGTAGGTGGTGTTGTGTGCCCGCAGGTCAGGTACTTGCATCAGGTAAGGAATGGGGCTGGGTATGGGTTTGTTCGGGTTCATGCTGTATATGATAAGAGCCTGGTCCTATGTTTATCTGAACGCAGCAGCAAAAGAGCTATACTATAGTTCGACAGGATGAAGACCTTGTATTTACCAGCAAATCGGCAGGAGGCGCCATGAAGCGGGTGGTGCTGGCCTTTGGAACCCGGCCCGAAGCCATCAAGATGGCTCCGGTTATCTTTGCTATGCGCAAGCTGGCGGGTATCGAAACCATTGTGCTTTCAACCGGGCAACACCGCACACAGCTCGAGGACGCTCTAAGGGTATTTGGCATCGAGCCCGACGCCGACTTACAGGTGATGACCGAGCGCCAGACCCTCCCAGACCTGATGGGACGCATTGTGCCAGCTGCGGCAGCAAAACTTAAGGAGCTTCGCGCCGACTATGTGATGGTGCACGGCGATACCCTGACCACCTTTGCCGTAACCCTGGCGGCTTTCTTCGAGCATATTCCAGTTGCACACGTAGAGGCGGGGCTGCGTAGCTTTAATCTGCTCGAGCCCTTCCCCGAGGAAGCCAATCGCCGCCTGACCGATGTGCTCACCGACCTGGATCTGGCCCCTACCCATACTTCTAAGAAAAACCTCTTGCAGGAGGGCAAAGCCGCGCAAAACATAATCGTAACAGGCCAGACCGAAGTAGACGCGGTGCTGTATGCCAGCAAACGCGGCACCCCTCCCCCCCTGCCCGCAGGCAAGCGCATCGTGACCGTAACCATGCACCGCCGTGAAAACCTGCCCTTTATGCACGAGCTGGCTGCGGCCCTGGCTCGAGTAGCCCGGGCCCATCCCGAGTGTCATTTTGTATACCCGGTGCACCTGAACCCGGCGGTGCGGGAGGCCGTGTATCCAGTGCTGGAAAAAGTGCCCAACTTCGAGCTGCTCGAGCCGCTGGAGTTTGGCGCTATGGCTGGGTTGATGAGGCGCTCAACTCTGCTCGTAACCGACTCCGGCGGGGTTCAGGAAAGCGGGGCCACCCTGGGCATACCGGTGGTGGTGCTGCGCAACGTAACCGAACGACCCGAAGGGCTCGAGGTGGGGGCCTTGAAGCTGGCCGGAACCGACCCAGAGCAGGTTTTTGCGACCATCCACACCCTGCTCTCGGATGAAGCCGCCCTGCAGGCCATGCGCCTCCGGCCCAACCCCTATGGCGATGGCAAGGCAGGTGAGCGCTGTGCCCAGGGAGTGGCCTGGCGCCTGGGCCTGGCGGAACGCCCCGTCGACTGGGCGGGCTACAGCGTGCCGCGTTAAAAGAAGAACCTCTGCAGATGAACCCCCGTAGCTCAAAGGTGGTAGGCCAGGCCGGGCTGGGCAAGGTTGCCTTTGAGCTTTTTCGCACAATGCGCCCCTTGCGCTGGTTCGGCAAATTCGCCTGCCAGCTGGGAGCAGTGCCCCCGCCAGTGCAGACCAGTGGCTACTCGGACTGCGGGTCAAGGATACTGACTTTGCCCGAAAGGAAAATACAGTTCGTGAAACCAAAGGCGACCGGGAGCGCAAGACCATGTTACCAGCCAAACTGGTTGGCAGGTTGCAGCAACAGCTCGAGTACGCAAAAGCCTTGCATGTTCGCGACCGATCGCGCTCTTCACAAGAAGTTCCCTCCCATCCGGGAGGCAGCTGTTCTTTACAAAACAAAGCAATCAAGTTGTGAGCGCTCAATACCACCATGACATATACCCATGTGCTCAACCAGGGTGGGCGCGGAGTCAGGAGTCCGCTAGACTCCGGAACGTGGAAGGTTTACTGATTCATGCGGTGGTGCGCGAAATAGCTGGGCGCCTGCCCTTGCGCAGCCTGGGTTGGGCTTTCCCCGACGAAGGCAGCGCCGCCTTGCTGCTGGAGGGCCTGGGCAACCTGGTGCTGCGCTACCGGCCGCCCCATCCCCTGCTGACGCTGGAGCCGGGCCGCCTCGAGGGCCAAGCCAAAACCCCCTTCCAGCGCCTCCTGGAGGCCCGTTGCAAGGGGCGCTTGCTCAGAATTGAGCAGATCAAGCTCGACCGGGTGGTTATTCTGGAGTTTGAGGGCGAAAAGGGTTTTGTGGACACCGCCCCTACCCGGCTGGTCTTCGAGCTAACCGGGCGCAACGCCAACCTGATCCTTTGCGACCAGGAAGGACAGATTGTGGGCCTCGACCGCCCCGTTACCTCGGCGATCAATCGCTTCCGCGAACTGCGCCCTGGCCTGCCCTACACCCCGCCTCCCCCCTACCAGAAGCTCGACCCCCGCACCTTGCAGGCAGAGGAACTCGAGCCCTTTGTGGGTCAAACCCTCTCGCAGCTCATCAAAAACCTGGACGGGGTGGGCAAGGAGCTGGGGGCCGAACTGGCCCGCCGGGCCCAGCTCAGCCCCCAAACCCCGCTCAACCCCGAACATCTGCCGCTTATCCACAGGGTTATCCACAGCCTGGTGGAGCAGCCCGGCCTGCAAACCCAGCTCACCGAAGAGCTGCGGCAAGCCTGGGAGCAGGAAGAGACCGAGGCCCTGCGCAAGCCCCTGCGCGAGGCCCTGCGCCGCCAGCTCAAAACCCTAAAGGCCCGCCTGCAGGACTACACCCGGGCCTGGGAGCGGCTAGAGGAAGCCCAGCGGCTGCGTCATTGGGCCGACCTGCTGATGGCCTACGGGCACAGCCTGCCGCCAGGGCCGGTGGCTCGGCTCGAGGACTTTTCCGGCCAGCCGGTGGAAATTCCTCTGGAAGCGGGCCTTTCGCCCATCCAGAACGCCAGCAACTTCTACGCACGGGCCAAGCGGCTGGAGGCCAACGCCGAAAAGGCCCTCGAGCTGATTCCGGCCACCGAGGCCCAGATCGCGGGGCTCGAGCGCGACTTAGACCAGCTCGAGCAACTCCCCCGCCAGACCTTGCTGGAGCAAAACCGCAAAATCAAGGCCAAAGGCCCCCAGGTGGGGCTTCGCTGCAAAAGCCCCGGTGGCTTTGAGGTCTGGGTGGGCCGCAACAGCAAGGAAAACGACCTCCTGACCCGCATGGCCCACTCCGAAGACCTGTGGTTCCACGCCCAGGGCCTCCCCGGTTCGCACGTAATCCTGCGCACCCAGGGCCAGGCCACCAGCCTGTCCGACCTGCTCTTTGCGGCCCAATTGGCCGCTTATTACTCCAAAGCCAGGGGCGAAAAAAACGTGGCGGTGGACTATACCGCCAAAAAGCACGTCTGGCGGCCCCGCAAGGCGGCCCCCGGCCAGGTGCTCTACACCCAGGGCAGGACGCTTTTTGTGGATGCTGAGCTTCCGGACAGTTGAGTGTGGTGGCTTTGCATTTGGCTAGACTGCTTAGTGCTCTGGCAACTTAATTCCTGGGATGGATTTAGCTCCTCTAATACCAGATTCGGTTAGTTCGTCACCGTTCGGTGACGAACTAACCCGACCGAAGGGATACGCTTTCTTCGCCGAGCGCAGCGAGGGGTGTGCTCTAGGATTCAAAAAGATAGCCTCTTAGCGCTTTTTGTTTGA
>NZ_JBEVAL010000126.1:0-3665 GCF_051297115.1 Meiothermus cerbereus | reverse complement strand
CATCCAGAGACCAGGAGGGCCAGCAAGGCCCCCCCGACATACATCAGCTTTTGCACGCCTGCCTCCAACTCAGAACTCCAGCCTGTACCCTACCCGCAGCGTGAGGTCGGTGGCGGTAATGTTCGCATTCTGATAGCGGAAGCTGAAGCTCCCCGGCTCGCCCGCCACCAGCCCATTCACCCCCCTGACCCCGAGCTCCACGAAGGGGTTGGAGCTGGAGGTGAACCGCACGCCCCACTCGCTGCCCTGGGTTCCGCTTCCGGGGAACGCCACCAGCCGGTAGTACCCCCCGAGGCTGCCAAAGTCGGCTTTCCAGTCGAGCCGCCCTTCCAGCAAGCTGTAGGGCTCCTCGCCCTGGTATCTCCAGTAACCCACCGTGGGGGTCAGGTTGCCGAAGCGGTAGCCCACGCGAGCAAACAGCAGGTTGCGGGACAGGTTGCCCTCATGGAATCCGGCCCCCACCCCGCCCTCGGCCACCAGGCCGGGAACCAGACCGCCGTCCGGCTCATGCACCACCGAGGCCACCCCAAAAGCCGAATCCCCGTAGCCTGCGCTCAGTTTCAGGGCCACCCCCTCGAACGCCTTGAGATCGCCCCGGCTCTCTTGCACTCCGTTCTGGGAGCGGTGTTCGAGAGCCAGTCCGTCCTGTTCGGCCCGCACCTGTACGCCCGCCTGGGATAGCCGTCCGGTGAGCCGAACGCCGTTCGCCTCTCCCTGGACGAACACCTCACCGTCCGGCTGCCCGTCCGAGAGGCCGACCGAACCCCCTATGGTGAGCCTTGGGGCGTTCTTGCCTTTCTTCTCCAGGGTGTCCACCCGTCCGCCCAGGTCAAAGACCTTTTTGTTCAGTTCCCCCTGGGCGGCCTGGGTACGCCCCTCGAGGTCGCGGATGACCTGCTCGAGGGCGTTCACCCGGGCCTGAAGCGTGCGTAAGTCGGCCTCGCCGCGCTTGATCAGGTTCTCCAGCGCACCTACCGAACCGAGCAGTTCCCCGATTTCCTCCCGCGTTACCATCTGGCTGGACACCTGGGCCAGTTCCTCGGCCAGCCCCTCCACGTTCTTGCGGGTCTCCTCCAGGCCCGCCTTGACCTCGGGGTAGTCCTCCAGCGCCTCCTGCACGATCTTCAACGCCTCCTGGAGATCGCTGATGGCGGCCAGCGCCTCCTCGAGCCGGGCCTGGGAGTCCTGGGCTAACGCCTCCCGCACCCGCTTCGCCACGTCATCCGCAAAAACCAGATAGGTGCGGTACAGCATGGCGGCCACCTGATAGCGGGTCATATATTCCCTTCCCCTGAAGGTGCCGTCCGGGTAGCCCTGCACGATGCCCTTCTCATAGAGAAACCGGATGCTCTCCAGGTTGGCAGGCACATCCGAGAAGGGGGCCTGTTGCGCGAGGGCTAACCCTAGACTGGTACTCCAGACCGAAAAACCGACTTTTACTAGTTTCCTAAGATTATTTTGCAAAGTCATAGCAATACTATATTACCGCATATTTGCACAATAATCCTGCAAGCTCACCACCTGGCCCCGGTAAGCCTCGCCTCCCATCAGCCCGGTCGCCATTGCCAGGTTGCTGACAAAAGGTTCCCCCCGCAACCACTCGATACCCACGCCTTGCGGTCTTCTGCCGTAGCCTTCCAGCCCCGGAATCTGCCAGACCTGACCGTTCACCCGCACGATTCCCCCTGCCTCTACGGGGAAGGTGCCCTGTACCTGCCAGTAGGTGCGCTCGAGCCAGGGCCGGATGCGGGCGGTGACCTCCTCATGGGCTTTGCGGGTCTCGAAGAGGCGGGGGTGGATGTTGGCCTCGGTACACCAGTTCCACCCGCACTGCGTCCCCGAACCGCTCCCCCGGTAGCGGCCTTGCAGGTCGTAGATGTAGTACCCCCGCCAGCCGCAACCAAACCACCCGCAACTGGCGGCGTATTCCACCGAGCGGAAGGTCTCCAACCCCGTACCAGGGTCAAAGGTGAAGGTCGTGTTGTTCCCGAGCGCCCCCGTATAACGGCTCGTCCGGCTGGTATCTACCCCCACCTCCACCACCGCCGTCCGTGAAGTCAGCGTGCAGTCCCCCCGTACCGTCCCGCCTGCTTCTACCAGGGGTAGGGTCTGGCCGCTGTAGATGCGGTAGGGGTCATAGCCCTGCACCTGTACGTCCAGCACCCTGCCGTTCCACACATGCGTAAACAGGTAGCTGCTGCTCTGGGGGTCGCCCAGGTAGCGCTCGGTGGTCAGCAACTCCACCCGTGCGGTCAGTGCGCCCGTCCAGCTACCCTCCACCCAGGTGCGGCCCTCGCGGGGAGCCCCTGAAAGCCCCATCCACAGGGCGATGCGGTCGTTCTCGGCCCATCCAGGGTCGTGGATGAGCCCCTGACCCCTGAGCACGATGCCGTCGAGGGTACTGCCCTTACCCACAATGAGGCCGATGGGCTCCCGGATACTGCCCGGCAGCACCCGAATAGCGGCGTTGGCGCTGCCGCAATACCGCCTGGCCTCCGTCTGGGGCAGGTAAAAGGTCGTGGGCCCCACCGTGCGCCACTGGGAAAGCTGAATAGCCCACGGGGTGATGCTGGGCACTACCAGATGCAGCTCGCCCGGCGTGTTCAGCACACTCTTGAGCCCCGCCAGGTCGTTCAGGCTACCGCCGGTGGTCTGGGCCAGGCCCAGGCCCATTGAGGCCAGAATCATCCAGATACTTCTCATGGGATCACCTCCCGAGCGCTCTGTTGCAGCGCGGCCAGGGAGAGCGCCTTGCGGAAGAGTTCAGCGCCCCCTTTGGGTAGCTCCACCACCTGCACCTGGGGGTCGCTGAAGTCCCCCACTGCCGACAGCAGGATGTAGTCGTGCCGGTAGCCCCGCACCACCAGCACCCCGGAGACCCCCCGTCCGCCGATCTCATACGAGCGGCTGTCGCGGATGCCACCAAAGGCTCCCAAGCCCACCCCTCCCTGCTGAAACAGGCCGCTCACCGCCTGTCCCTGCACGGCATACAACCGGCTCTGCACCGGCGCTATCGAGTAACAGATGCCTGTGCAGCGGGGGAGAAAGTTGCCGTCCCGGTTCAAATAGCCCCGCACCAGGTAGTCCCGCAAGACCACCCGCACCGGCTCGGCCAGGCCGGTGACCAGGCCCTCGATGAACATGGGCTGTCCGCCTCGGAGGTTTCCAAACATTTCGATGTAGTTCGTTGCCTCCGCCTCCCGCCATAGCAGCCAAGGCAGCTGCCCCCCCTCCACCGTCCAGGGGATCAGCACCATCACCCTGGCCTGGGCCACCGCCGCACAGTTGGGGCTGCTGGCGCTGAAGATGTACTGCCCGTTGAGCGAAGCGTTTACAGACAGGCTCAGGCTACCAGCGTTGGTGTTTTGCCACGCCCAGACCTGCGAGTAGGTATCCCAGCGTCCCTCAATGCGAAGGGAGAGCTCCAGCCGCTCCACCACCGCCCCCGCACGCACCGATACCGTCAGGTTGCCAGGGCTCACCACCCCGCCCTCGGGACTTACCTGTAAGGTCAACGGGCAGGCCCAGGCCAGGCCGCTGAGCAGCAAAGCGCCAATCCATCTCATGAGCGTCCTCCTATCTGCCAGAGCTGCTCGAGGTAGTAGGCCACCTGCATCCCGATCTCCGGGCTTGCCAGTACCGTCCACAGCCCTTTGTTATCCCGC
>NZ_JBEVAL010000125.1:0-3747 GCF_051297115.1 Meiothermus cerbereus | reverse complement strand
GGAGGTGCTGCGCCTGGCGGCAGCAGGGCCGGTGGGCCCTTCGAGCGTCAGCCGGGCGCTTGGAATCGCCAAGAGTTCCGCCAGCGACAGGCTCCGGCGGCTGGAGCGGCTGGGGTTGCTGGTGAAGCAGGGCTCGAGTTATTTAGCCACCAAATAGCCTCTTCCAGAATCGACCCAAAAGACCTGGGGTACGTGGATCGGTCTTGCGCGCTTGCGCCTCAATCTCTGGTGTACAGAGCTGACGC
The DNA here is from genome assembly GCF_051297115.1 of Meiothermus cerbereus. Classification (GTDB taxonomy): domain Bacteria; phylum Deinococcota; class Deinococci; order Deinococcales; family Thermaceae; genus Meiothermus; species Meiothermus cerbereus_A. The sequence goes on along the minus strand of NZ_JBEVAL010000125.1, from coordinate 3,502 downwards.
TTGCCAGCTTTGAGCTCCCTGGCGAGATCTTTTTGTCGTTCAAGGGCCTCTGCGAAGGCCCCCTTGACCAGGGTATCGCGGGCGCGTGTGAAGGCCACATAGGTCAGGTTGGCCTCCTCTGGGTACAGCTTCACACACCGATGTGTGGGGTTCTCCTGGGCTAAGGTCACCCCCGTGAAGTCTTCTGCCAGAGTCACCCGATCCCACTCGCGGCCCTTGGAGCGGTGAGCGGTGGAGACCACCACCTCAGCATGTTCCTCGTCCACCAAACTGTTGCGCAAGGTACGGCACACCTTGGGAATGCTGTCTTTGTACTCCTCGACAAGGCGCTCGTAGGGCCGGTACTGTGCGGCAATGGTGGGAAAGCGCTCAATGAGGTGCTTCAGTTGTTTCCAGCTGCTAAAGAGCGAGAACTCAGGGTGGCGGGGTTTCTGCCCCTGGTAAAGGCGGTAGGCGGCTTCCAGGGCATCGGTGAGCTCCTCAATCTTGTTCACCAGAGCTACTTTTTTGCCCTGCTCCAGCAGCGCCAGCACCTCCCGGAGCGCCCCGGCGTTGGTGCGGCTGAGGATGGCAGTAGATCCGTCCTGTTTCGGCTTGGGGTTGCCGCGCACCTGGCGCTCCTCCCCTTTGAAGAGGCGGAGCAGTTCGCTGGCCTCATCTGCAATGTGTTCCTTGAAGCGAAAAGACTGGGAGAGGAGGAGCTCCTGCCCGTCGAGGCGTTCCATGGCGTTCACCGCACCGCGCCAGGCGTAGATCTGCTGGTGGGGGTCACCTACGAAGATGCGCTGTGCGGCCTGGGGCAGCAGGATGCCAAGCATCGCGGGGTTGGCATCCTGGGCCTCATCGAAGAGGATCACGTCGTAGGGGAGCTGGGGGCGGGTGAGCTGGTAGAGCTTGAGGTAGACATCGTGGCTGACCGGATAGCTGGCCTCTGTGTCTGATAAAAGCTCCCACGCCCGCTGGGCCAGGGGCACCAGGCAGGCCGCAAAGTCATCAAATCTCTTGCCTGCTGCCTCGATCTCCAGGCGTAGGATGTCAGGGATGTGTTCCGCTTTGACAGTTTCAGCCTCCGACTGGGTAAAGCGGTTCACGGTCTCAAGCACCGGGAACAGGGCCTCTTCCCGGTCGCGGAAGCCCCACTCCCGAAGGTCATCGAGGCCGGGCATGTCCTCAGCCAGCAGGCGGCGGGCCTGGAAGAGACTTCCCCTCAAGCGATTCTTCTCATCAAACGGCTTGCCCGTCTTCTGGTAGGCTAGGGCGTGGTTGGTCATCGCGTCGGCCAGGTCGCCGAACTTCTCCTTAGCCTCTTCTGCCAGAGCCTTGCTAAACGTCAGGTAGAGGATGCGCTTGCCTGCCAGCGCTTTGGCGACTTCTACCAGGGTGAAAGTCTTGCCCGCCCCGGCGAAGGCCACCACCTTGAGATGATTACCAGTCTTTGCGGCTTCCACGACCGCTTTTTGTTCATCCGTTAGCGTTGCCATTGATTAGGATTATCTATCATGTTACGACTTTTTGTTGCTCTTTTGACCCTGCTGAGCCTGGCCCAGGCTCAGCAGACCCTAACAGGTCGTGCCAGCGTGATAGACGGGGACACCCTGGAGGTGCAGGGTGTTCGCATCCGGCTGTGGGGCATAGACGCGGTGGAGTCCTCACAAACCTGCCTGGACGCTTCGGGGAAGGCCTGGCCGTGTGGACGCCGCGCCGCTTTCGCCCTGGCGGATTTCCTAGGGCAGCGCACCGTGCGTTGCGAGCGGCGGGACACCGACCGCTACGGACGGATGGTGGCGGTGTGCTACGTGGGTGGAATAGAGATCAACCGCTGGCTGGTGGAACAGGGCTGGGCCCTCGCTTACGTCAGGTACGGAGGGAGTGTCTACCTTGACGCCCAGCGCCAGGCCCAGGCTCTGAAACGGGGCATCTGGCAAGGGCGTTTCACACCGCCCTGGGAGTACCGCCGCAACCCGGCTAACCCGCCCAGCGCCGGAGCGCCAAGAAGTCCAGCTACCCCACCAAGCAGCGTTTACTATCGCAGCTGCGCCGAGGCCCGAGCTGCCGGAGCCGCGCCCCTCTACCGGGGCCAGCCGGGGTACCGCCCAGGACTGGATCGGGATGGGGACGGGGTGGCCTGTGAGCGCTGAGGCGCGGCCCCCGGCGTCAGAGGGCAACCCGGCAGTGCCGCACCAGCTCCCGCCGCAGCCTACCCACCAAGACCCCCAGCTCCCGCAGGGCTTCGAGCAACTCCTCGCGGGTGTCGGCTTCTGTCCAGTCCGTGCGCCAGCCCATTGCCTCGAGTTCCTCTTCCGAGGTTTCCAGCTGTACCCTCAGGTAGAACAGCCTTGAAAGTACCCTCTGGGTGCAGCGGGCGATGTCCTCGCTCACCGTAGCCGGCCACTCCCCCCGGCTGCTTTCCAGGAAGGTGCTCAGCGTCCCTAGCCACCTGGCTGCCTCGTCCAACTGCGCCGAGCCACCCCGAAGAAAGCGGTGGCACTCCCGCAGACGGTCTCTGGCTTCGATCAGCTGCTGGGCTATCTTCTGCCAGCGTCCGCTAAGGCGCTCCTCCAGGCTTTCCAGCAGGCTGGATGTTGGCGACAGACCGAAATCAAGTTCCTCCAGGGCTTCGTTGCGCAGGCTGGCCAGGACGGCTTTGGCATAGGCGGCCTCGAAGAGCTCGGGCGGGCGGTATCCAGCCCGGCTTAGCCCGGCCAACTCGGCCAGGCTGAAGCAGGCGTACAGGAACCACCGCAGCCCCTTCCAGGCCTCCAGCTGGGCTCCAGTGACAAGCTGGGGGTCGGCCTGCGGCCATCGCTTGACCAGCTCCAGGGAAACCCGCTCTACCGGCTCCCTCAGCAGCTCGGCAGCCTCGCTCAGGGTGAAGCGCTGTGCGCGCCTGGCCTCCAGCAGTTCCATAGATAAGCTCCTCGCACGTACCAAGGCTAGCAGGCTCCTGGACTGGAATCCAGCTCGCCTGCCGAAACCAGCGCCTCCACCTCCGCCCACACCCCCTGGCTGACCCAGTTCTGATAGTGCCAGTAGACCATCTTCCCCGGCGGGTAGCTGGACGGCAGGCTCTTCCAGGGCCGCCCCTCCCGCAGCACCAGGAAGATGGCCTCCACGAGGGAGCGCCTGGCGTAGCGGGGTGGGGCTCCTCTGGCTTGGGGTTCAAACAGCGGCTCCAACCGCTGCCACAGCGCATCGGGGAGGGGATACGGGTAGCGGGGGTCAGGCTCCCGTTTCGGACGAACACGCTTCCCATACACCCACCTCCAGGCTGTCCCGTTGCTCACCCCATACTTCCGGGCCAGGCTGCGGGCGCTGGCCCCTGTCCGGCGGTGCTCCTCAATCAGGGCAACCCGAACTTCTCCTTTCCCCGACGGCCCCGGCTTCTTGCGAGGAAGAAAGTAGGTCAAGTTACCTTGAATACCCCGATTGCCCTGCACACGCCTGCCTCTGTGGCTGGCACGGCGACCCGGAGAGGGCCTGTAGCTGCACCCCCACCCAGCGG
>NZ_JBEVAL010000124.1:0-3895 GCF_051297115.1 Meiothermus cerbereus | reverse complement strand
GGTCCCGTCCGCTGGTGGCCTTCGAGGCCCTAAGGTGGAAGGCTTTCCCTGTACGGAATTACTGAGATGCACTCGAGAGTTTGAGGGCCAGCCAGGTTTGAACCAGGTCTTCGCTGACGTAAGCCGAGTGTGCATCCTGTGCGCGGGCAAGGGCCTCGAGGGCCGCTTTGTAGGCGGGGTCCTCGACCGAAAAGAGCTGCCCCAGGCGTCGCCCCAGGTAGGGGAGGGCTTCTTCTACTTCACCGAGCAGCCGGAGGGCCTCGAGGGTCTGGGCAGGGCTGGTTTGCAAGGCTTCCAGCACGCCCTGGGTGCGGCTGACCAGCCTGTCGAACTCGGCGGGGTGTTGCAAAGCCCAGCGCACCCTGCCAGGGGCACCCTGGGCAAAAGCCAGAACCTCGGGATCGGTGCTTAGGGTCTGCAAAAGGGCCTCGGGTACTGGTGTGAAGCCGACCTCGAGGCTGCGGCTCACCAGCGTGGGCAGCACCAGCTCACGGCTGGGGGCAATCAGGATGATTCGGGCGAAGGACGGTGGTTCTTCCAGAACCTTCAGCAGGGCGTTGGCGGCAGCTTCCCCCAAAAAGTGCGCGCTATCCACCACCGCTACTTTGGTCTTGAAGCGAGGATAGGTGGAAATCCAATCCAGCAGGCTTTGTTCTTCGGTGTCTTCGCGGGGAGCAATCTGCTCGAGACGAATCTGTGGTAGGCGGGCTTTGCGGCCTGTTTTGGTCTCTTGTTCAGGTGCAACTTCCAGGTAGTCCGGGTGCGGTTCTAGCCGGCACGAAGCGCACCGGCCACAGGGGGGGAACCCCCGCTGGCAGTTGAGGCCAGCCGTAAACCAGCGGGCTACCTGCCGACGCCCTACGCCTTCTGGCCCGGTGAACAAAAAAGTCTGCGCCTGTAGCCTGGGCAGCAGCTCGAGGATTCTCTGGTGTCCGAGGATTTGCATAGCCGTTTGTTATGGGATACGCAGAGCGCTCACGGGCCGCCTGGGCAAACCGCTACTTGCCCAGTACCAGTCGCTCGTAGAGCCACATGGGGAATTGCTCGTGGTGCAGCCGGGCCAGCACATGCTCGAGGTTGTACTTGGCGCGGTAAAACTCCACGGTGCCTTCTTCCGAGTCCCAGATTGCGTAAGCGGCGCCAACCACGCCGTCGCGGGGCTGGCCGGTAGAGCCGGGGTTCACGATGGCGCGGGCTTTGGGCGCGACAATCAGCTCGCCGCCGTGGGCGTAGCGGTTGTAGCGTACCCAGCGCCCTTGTGTGCTCCCTTCGGTGGTAGCACGCCCTGAAGACGCCTCCAGGGTCAGATAACTTCCAGCCAGATGGGTGTGCCCGTGAAAGATCCAGCGGTGCTTTACTTTTTCAAACACATCCCGGGCCTGCTCAATCTCTTCCAGATAGGCCAGGGGGTCGAGGGGGCTGCCGTGCACCAGGAGGGCTCCTTCTACTTCGGCGGTCCAGGGCAGTCTGGACAGGTATTCCCTGTTTTCAGGGCTGATACGCTCGGCCTGCCAGGACAGAATTTCCAGTACCGGTCCCTCAACCTGCATGGACTTGATTTCCAATAACCAGATGTCGTGGTTGCCCATTACCCCCGTGGCATTCACCGAGCGCAGCCAGTCCAGTACCCGATTGGCGTCGGGGTAGTAGCCAACAGCGTCGCCCAGGAAGAGCACCTGGTCGTAGCCTCGGGCTTCCTTGAGGACAGCCTCGAGGGCCGGCCAGTTGCCATGTAGGTCGGAGACAATCAAATAGCGCACAGCCTCACCATCATACCCAGCTACAATAGATAATACGAACCCCAGCAAAAGTGCCCTGTTAAGGTCGGGCCAGAGCCGACCGGCTTTTCGTGCTACACCGGCAGCATACACCCCGGAAAAAAGGGTTATCCTTCTGGTGTGCAGACCTTAACCTCGAACACCGAATGGCTGGAGTCCTGGCTGGCAGAACACACCCGAACTTTTGTGGATGAGTTTGGTAGCTTTTACGCCTGGCTCGAGGGTTCGCATGGTGGCGATACGTTGCTGCTATGGATGAGCGGGCCTATGCTGGAGATGGTGCTGCCCCAACTGCCCAAATACTTCAAGGGCCGAATCGTGCTGGGCCTTGATGCTTCTGAAGGCCACGCTGCGCCTTTTGCCAGGGCCTTGCACTGGGTCAATCCCCGCTGGGCGCTGGTGGTGGTTCCAGGGGAAGGTTTGGGCATTGCCTACCCTGGCCGTAAGGAAGTTGATGAGGGGGAGTGGGTGCCCTGGGATGACCCGCGGGAAGCCCGGCAGCTCGAGGTGGTACTCCGACCCGAGTTTAGCTACCTCGAGCACAGGGCCTATGCCCCCTGGGAAGCCCCAACGCCAGCGTCTTTGCCCACGCTTGAGGGGCCTGCGATCGGGGCGGTGGGCTGGGAGCGGGGTATACCCACTTATGGCCTGGGTTTGGTAGGCTTAGACAGGAGTTTGCAAACCCTGCTGGAAGCCTGGCGCATGCGCTAACCAGTAAGGGGTATAGGAGGGAGAAAAGTGCTGTTTGCTATCATCTTCACGGTTCTAGCGGTTATGGTTACCTGGCTGTTGTACCTGGCCCTGCGCCCTCGTGCCCTCGAGGTCGAGAGTGAAACGGCCGACCTGCGCTACATCGCCATGGCTCTGATCCTCATCATCCTGACGGCGGCAGCAGTGGCCTCGATGCTTATCCTGGGCAAGCTAGGCCAGGTTACCATAGGTTTTTAGAGCGCTCTTCACAGATATTGGGCTGTTCACAACTTGATTGCTTTGTCCTGCACAGCACAGTTGCCTCCCGGATGGGAGGCAACGTCTGTGAAGAGTACGATAAAGCCTATTCCTGTTGTAGTGTGCGAATGTCTTTGATTTGTTCTTTTTGTTGGGGCCCCCACCTGAAGCTGCGCCAGGAGCTGCCCCGGTCGGCTTTGACCTGCCCTAAACAGAAAGCTTCAGGTGGGGTTCATATAAGCGATAAGAACCGGAATCCTTCTGCGGAGCCTTCGCCTCCAGCCGGTTTTACCTGAACCAAACTGAAAGCTTCGGATGGGGTGGTTCCCGGAGGGTAAAACGCCGGTGGGGTTCTGGCCCTACCGGCGCTCAGTTCAGGTACAGGGCCAGAACAGCAAAATACATGCCCAGGCTTCCCAGCAGCACAAACACGTGCCAGATGCCGTGAAAACCTATCCGTTCGGGCAGCAGGTTGGGCCATTTGGCGGCGTAGACCACCGCGCCCAGGCTGTAGGCCAGGCCGCCCGCAATCAGGAAGCCCAGGGCCCAGGGGTTCAGAGCCAGCTTGGGCAGGAAAAACACCGCAAGCCAGCCCATGCCCAGATAGGTGGCGGTGTACAGCCAGCGCGGGGCTTTGAGCGTGACCAGTTTGAGGCCTACCCCCAGCACTGCCAGCCCCCAGACCAGCCCCAGGGCCCAGGGCCGCCAGGAGGGCTCCATGGCCTGCAGCAGCACCGGTGTGTAGGTGCCCGCAATGAAGAGAAAGATGGCGGCATGGTCAAGCTTGCGTAGCCACAACAAGGCCTGCTCCGAGACCCGCAAAGCGTGGTACAGGGCCGAGGAGGTGTACATCAGGATCATGGACAGGCCGAATACCAGCGCGCCAGCAATTTTGGCCGGATTGCCCTGAGCAAAAAACAACAACACTACCGTGCCGGCCAGGCCCAGCACCACACCAACAGCGTGGGAGTAGGTATTGAAAGGCTCACGAACAGCAATGCGAGGGGTTGCGGGGCGGGTACTTTTCATAGTGTTTGCTTTGGAGCGCCTACCGTTGGGTGGCATCTTCCTTAGTGCAGTGTAGCACCAGACTATGAGATATCTACCGACACAGGCTCTTATCATATACAGCATGAACCCGAACAAACCCATACCCAGCCCCATTCCTT
>NZ_JBEVAL010000123.1:0-3952 GCF_051297115.1 Meiothermus cerbereus | reverse complement strand
CCACCCTCCTCCACCCCTTCGGTAGCTCCAGGGGGGGAAGGCGCCTGGGTCTCTTCCACCAGGCCTTGCATCAGCGTCCTGAGGAGTTCCGGGTTATGTCGCAGCATGGCCCGTTCGAGGTCCGCCAGTCCACTCCCCGATTCCAGGCTTAGTTCCAGGTCTTCCATGTACCGCTCAAAGGCTTGGCGAGCTTTCGTTTTCCACTCTTTCATGCTTTATTCTGGCATACGGATTTTCAGAGATGCACCCTGGCACTGGAAACCCGCCGCTCAGGCGCGTACCATTAGGGTATGATCACACTGCATAAAATCAACAACCTGGCCGAGCATCAGGTGCTCGAGTGCGTGGGGGAGGATTCGGGCGACACCTTCCGTATCATCGTTAAGCACACCTCGCCTAGCCACTACGAGGCCCTGGGCAAGGTAACGCTCAAGGACGCCAGCGTCAACTACAAGTCTTCGGGGTCCATGACCCCAGACCTGCTGCTGCAATGGCTCGATACCCTGTTCGAGCGCTGGCCGGAAGCCAAAAACATCCCCTGGGCCCAGCACGACCTCGACGAAAAAACCCAGCAGTTCGTGCGCGAGGTTCGCCAGGCCACAGATGTGGTCTAAAAATCAGGACTGCTCGTAGTCGTGGTAATCGGCCTGCCGGGCCCGCCGCAAGCGGGCGCGCAGCGCGGCAGGCGTGTAGGGCGTTTTCTGGTGCACAATGGCCCCAAATCCGGCCATCAGCAAGGCAGGAAACAGCAGCAGCAAGCCCTGAAGGGGGTCGGGCACGTAAGGCATGGGGAACTGCGTCGTCAGGGCCCAAAGTTGGACCAGGGGTAGGGTACCTCCCATTAAAAGCCCGCTAAGCCACCACTGGCGCGGCCACCACCACCCCACCACAAAACCCAGCAAGAGCAGCAGCGTTCCAGCAAACAGCAAATCCACGTTGCCAAGATCGGCAAGGGCAACCAATAAGCCAATCCCTGCCGGTATGAAGAAGCGCAAAAGAGCCCGAACACCAAGTTTCATGACCCTACAATATCGGGTTTAGAGCGCCCTTCACAAATATTGAGCTGCCCACAACTTGACTTTGTTCTGCACAGCCGTGAAGAGTGCGATAAAATCATCGCTTCCGACCAAGCTTTCTACTTGATAGGCCTGATATGAACCCCAGCAAAAGAACGAATCAAGGACATTTCTTATTGCTTTTTGTCTTTTTGATCTATGCCCTGTTGACAAGTTCAATCTCTTGTCTGCTGCGTACCTCGTAAAGAGAGCAGCGCAACGGGCCAGTTAGCAACGGCAAATAGGTTGAAGATGGCTAGCTTGCTTCATCGCCGCCAAGCAGTTCTATTAGAGTCCGAACACCGAATCCAGTACCGCCCGCTGGGCCCAGGGCATGCGCCTTTTCGGTATAGGCTGGCCCAGCGATATCGAGGTGCACCAGTGGTTTTTCGGTAAACTTAGCCAGGAACAACGCTGCCGTGATGGCCCCTCCCGAACGGCTACGCCCATGGGTGTTCTTGAGGTCGGCGGTGCTGGACTTGAGGGCCTCGAGGTACTCCTCTTCCATCGGCAAGGGCCAGACTTTTTCACCTGCCCGCTCGGCGGCTTCCTGCACCTCACGGCCCCAACGGGCATCGTTCGCAAACAGGCCCGCTATTTTTTCCCCCAGGGCAACCACGCAGGCCCCCGTCAGGGTAGAAAGCTCCACAATTGCATCTGCACCCCGACGGTCTGCATAGGTAATGGCATCTGCCAGGGTGAGCCGCCCTTCTGCATCGGTGTTTAGCACCTCAATGGTTTTACCCGAAAGGCTCTTGAGCACGTCGGACACCCGGTAGGCTGTACCGGAAATCATGTTCTCAGCCGCAGCCACATATGCCCGCACTTCCACCTCAGGCTTCAGCCGGGCGATGGCCCGCATAGCCCCCAGAACGGCGGCTGCACCTGCCATGTCGCATTTCATGGTGATCTGGGCTTCGGAGGGTTTGAGGGAGTATCCTCCGGTGTCGAACGTAAGGCCCTTGCCCACCATTGCAATCACCCGGCTGGCGGGGTTTTGGGGCTTGTAGGTGAGCTGGATAAAACGGGGTGGGTTGGCCGAACCCTGGGCTACCCCATAAAAAGCACCCATACCCGCTTGTTTAATCTGGTTTTCATCCCAAATTTCCACCTCGAGCCCCAGTTCCTGGGCCATCGCGCTGGCACGCTGGGCCAGTTCGGCTGGGGTCAGGACATTCGGAGGCTCGTTAACCAGGTCACGGGCATAATTGACTGCTTCCGCAACAATTGCGGCTTGCTCTACCGCAGGCCCCGAGGCTCGAGCAAGCCACAAACGCAGTTTTTCACCACGCTTGCTGGCAGGGCCAGTGGTCTTGTACTTGTTCCAGGCATACCCACCCAGCAAGGCTCCTTCCGCCAGGGCATAGCTGGCTTCCTTTTTGCCAAATTTGTCTGAAAGGAAGGTCTCGCTTACGGCTTCTTTGAAGCCCAGACGGGCAATTTCCTGCACCAGCCTGGCCCCCGCCTGGCGAACGGTTTCAAGGCTAACCCCACGCTTCTTACCCAGACCAAACAGCAGCGCAAATCCAGGGCCTTCTCCTTTTCTTGAACCCAAGGGAATCAGCAAGGTTTCGCCAAAATCGCCTTTAAAGTGCAACTCTTCCATCATTTTGGAGAGCGCTTTACGGTGTCTGGCGTCTAGTTTGTTGCCTTCTTCGCTAAACTCGCCACCCCATACCCCCACGACTGCCAGGGGGGCAGGTATCTCGTCAACATAGCGCCGTGCCGACTTTAGAGTAAGTTCCATGGCATGCGAACTATAACACACATCAGGTATCAATGACCAACAAGTCAGTTGCTGCGGGGTAATCCAGCAAGTTTGCTATACAGACCCCATCTTTGTTCCCCAGATCGGGCCTGATGTTTCGGGTTCTTCCCAGATTGGCAATTTTCTCCAAAAATCATAACAAAGTGCAGGTTTCCCCGACCGCATCGCCCACCAGCACCCCCTCATGGCTGGCAACGTACCGCCTGGCTACGCCCCTGGGGCGGCCTCACGATCTGGTATTCCGCATTCTGCTCCCTGAGCCAGCCCGACAGTCTGATCAAGATCAGGGTTTCCCGCTCGCGCGATTTCTTCCAACCCTCGAGGTCTCTGGCATAGCTGGCCTTTTCAGCCGGCAAAAGCAAGCGAATACGCCCGTTTTGCACGACCCCTACGTGAAACGCAGCTGGGATGGGAAAGTCCGGTGGGTGGTCGTAGGGCGCTTTCAGGTTGGCCTCGGCCCAGGCCTTACTGGCTACTGCGTATATGGTTCCGGGGGGGTCGTTGACCTTTAGCTCGTGCAGACAGCGTCGGGCTTTAGGGTCTTCGTCCAGGAGTTTGGCCAGATAAGGGGGGGCATCGCTGCGGTCTATCAGCAACTTGCGAACCAGGTACATATAGCCAAGATAAGGATTAACGGGGTTTTTTAAGGTGCCCAGGGTAAAGGTGGTGGGCCCAATGGTAATGGTCGGACTGGCCCAGCCCACCACCCGAACCGCAGTACCAATTCCCAAATCCACCTGGGCCAGGTTGATAAACAGGTCGTCAAATACCACATAAGAAACCTCGTTCTGGCTGACCATCCGCAAATACAGGCCATTGGTGGTCTGGGGGAACCTGACCTCGAGCAGATAGCGCCCCAAAATGCCGGTCTCGTTGAAGCGCACCCCTCTGGGCTCGAGCAGGCGCCTAAGCTCACCAACCCGCAAAAGCGCAGGTTCCTGCACCCCTCCAATGGCCCAGGGCACCGAACCCACGTTGGGCTGCGCCAGCGAAGTCAGCACTCCCAGTATCCCAGCTCCTACCAGTCCTTTTTGCATTGGCGGCCCCCAGATGTTCCTACATGTTTGAAGCCTAAGTACACGACAAAACCCCGAGTAGGCAAAAGCAGGCCGCTCCTGTAAGGTGTTTC
>NZ_JBEVAL010000122.1:0-4039 GCF_051297115.1 Meiothermus cerbereus | reverse complement strand
CAGCATGCGCCAGTCGTAGGTGGTGTTGTGGGCCCGCAGGTCAGGTACTTGCATCAGGTAAGGAATGGGGCTGGGTATGGGTTTGTTCGGGTTCATGCTGTATATGATAAGAGCCTGATGGGGAAGCTCCTATATGAAAGCCGATTCTGCTCCTAAGCCAAAAGCTTTGCCCAGAGCCAGGTTGCAGTCCCAGCGGCTGGCCGACCAGGCCTATGCTTTGCTACGCGCCCAAATTCTTAGTGGCGTGCTGCCCCCCGGATACGCCCTGAGCGTTCCGGAACTTTCCCGCCTTTTGGGGGTTTCTCGCAGCCCCGTGCGGGAAGCGGTCTTGCAGCTAGTAGCCGATGGCCTGGCCCAGGAAGAGGCCCGCAAGGGAGCTGTGGTGGCCCATTTTGGCCTCGAGGACGCCCTGCAAATACTCGAAGCCCGGGAAGCGCTGGAGGTAGCCTCGGTGCAGTTGGGCGTCAGCCGCGCTACCACACAGGATCTGGAAGAGCTCCAGCGCATCTTGCAAACACAGGCCGAAACCGTTCAAAACGGCGACCTCGAGGGCTATCAGACCACCGACCTGCAGTTTCACAAAATGCTGGGCAGCCTGAGCCATAACCCCGTACTGGAGCGCATGGTGGGGCTACTCAAGGATCAGTTCCACCTGGCCTTAGAACCCGCAGCCCGCAGCCTGGCTCAGCTCGAGCGGGGGTTCCAGGAACATCAGGAGGTGCTAAAGGCCCTCCAGGCCAAAAGCGCCCCGCAGGCCGCCAAAGCCCTGCAAAAACACTTCGAGCGCATCCGGGAAAGCCTGGAAAGTTGGATGACCGCAAGAGGCTAGCCCCCCTTTTGCTAGCTGCATCTTCATCTGTTCCATCACGCCACGGCCCCTATTGCCGCTGCCATAAAACAAGGTGCAAACGACATATCCCTTCAAAATTTGAGCCCAACACGCCTAAACAGATGCACCCCAAAAGCCAGCCCAAACTGACCGCTGGGTCAGTTTGGGGGTATGATGGGCAGGTGCTGGCGTTGGCCTTATTGCGCGACCCCAAATACCGCAACTACTGGATTGCACTGTTTCTCTCCCAGATGGGCACCTGGATGCAGGCGGCCACCCAGGGCTGGCTGGTGCTCGAGCTCACCGGCAGTGCCGAACGGCTGGGTCTGGTGGTAGCGCTACAGTTTTTGCCCTCTTTGCTTTTCTCGATACCCGCAGGGGTGCTCTCCGATCGCTATAGCCGCCGCAACCTGCTTTTCATAACCCAGGGCGGCATGGCCATGCTGGCTTTTGGCATGTTTGCACTCATTGCCAGTGGGCTGGTGCGCTACGAGCACGTACTGGTGTTTGCTTTTCTATACGGCATCTTCAATGCCGCCGACCTGCCGGTGCGGCAAGCTTTCACGGTGGAGCTGGCGGGCAAAGAACGCTACCCGGGTGCCATCGCGCTTAACTCCTTTGGCTTCAATACCTCGAGGTTGGTAGGGCCGGCTTTGGCCGGGTTGCTGATTGCGGGCTTGGGCCTCTCCTGGAGCTACCTGGCCAACGCGCTCTCCTTTTTTCCATTAATTCTGGTGTTGTTTAGTGCGCCCAACTCGAGGCTCGAGGCCAGGCGCGACGGGGTCATAAAGGAAGCCCTCGAGGGCATGCGCTTTGTATGGGGGCATCCGCTGGTGCGGCAGGTGGTGGTGCTGGTGGGCCTCACCAGCCTGCTGGGCATGAACTTTCAAACCATCGTGCCAGCCTACGCTAGGCTCGAGCTAAAACTCGACGCCCAGGGCTTTGGCTTCTTGATGTCGGCGGTAGGACTGGGCTCCATCGTGGCAGCCCTGATGCAGGCCCTTGCTTCCCGGGCCCGGCCCTTGCGGTCGGTACTGGGAAGTGTCTTGCTGGGTCTGGCCCTGATCACCCTGGCCTTACCACTGCCTATCGGCTGGGTGGCCTTAATTTTTGGCCTGGCTGGGCTGGGGATGATCACCACCCTGATTAACTCCAATACCACCGTGCAACTGCTAGCCCCCGACCGCATCCGGGGCCGGGTGATGTCGGTTTATTCTATGGTTTTACTGGGCTCCGGCCCGCTGGGGGCCTATATTTCTGGCTGGCTTATAGACGCCCTGGGGGCCCGCTTTGGTGTGGCCACCATGGGCCTGCTCACCCTTCTGGCCGCCCTCTGGATGATTCGGCTTCCCTGGCCCAAAGTGTTAACCCCTGCGCCAGCCCCCAAAGTTGAGCCGCCCATACCTCCTCCCCAGGTTGCCTCAGACTGACCTGGCCCGAGTATTCTGTGCAAGATGGAGATTATTCCGGCCCTCGAGGCCCGTTACCGGATGCGTCTTACTCCTCTGGTGGGCGGCGCTGAAGCCCGTACCTTTGCGGGGGATGGGCTGGTTTTCAAGGTATACCCACCCCTTGCTGCTCAACCCGGTGGTATTTATGCCGCGCGGCTCGAGGCCCTCAACATGACCAAAGCCGGGCTGGGCGAGTGGGTGGTGGAGGCCTACAGCCTGGAGCAATACGGCATCCTGGTCACCAAGCGTTACCCTGGGGCAAACTTCACCCCCGAGCGCTTTAGCCAGGCTGCCCTGGACGAACTGGCCCAGTTTTTTGTCCGCCTTCATGCCATCCAGGAGCCTGGGGTGGTCAGTCGCTCGCGTTTGCAAGACCGCCTGCGCCAGTTTGGCAGCACCCTGCACGACCTGCCCCAGGCCCAGCAGCTGGTCGGCTGGCTCTGGCAGCACCTCGAGGAGATCGCCGGAACGCCCCAGGCTTTTTGCCACCGCGATCCTCATGCCGGCAACATTCTTCTGAAGCACCCTGAAGCCCAGGGGGTACCAGAGGCCCTGGTCGTGGATTGGATTCGCGCCCAGGCCGACGACCCTGCTCGCGACCTGGCTATCCTGACCACCGGAACCCTGGTGATGCTGGGGGAAGAGCAGGCTTTGGCATCCCTGCAGCACATTGTGGCCCACTACCCTGAACCCAACGCCCTTTGGCGCCGTTTACGCTTCTGGATACCCCTCACCTACCTGCACGATATGCACTGGTTCCGCACCAAAGAACCCACGGGTTTCGAGGCTGCAGTAGCCGAAAAAATGCCTAAAGCGCTGAGGTTTTATCGAAATTTTAAGCTCGAGCTGGCCTGAGCGCCACCCTGATGCATCCCCTGCTGGCCTAAGTGTCTCCATAAGCGAAATGCAAGATGCCCTATCGAAAGTTCGCTTTAGGAATTGCGCCAGGTATGCATTGACTCATTCCGCTGGTTTTGCCAATCTGCCCTGGCGCAACTTAAACAGCGGGTTGTGGGCGGTATTCAAATCACATCCACGTTTGCCCGCTAGCAAGTGGCGGTGTTACGATTCAAGCAGCATGAAACTGACCGTGGTAGACCACCCCCTGGTACAGCACAAGCTGGCCATCATTCGCGACAAGCACACCGGCAACAAAGAGTTCCGCGAGCTAATGGAAGAAGTCACCATGCTGATGGCCTATGAGGCCATGCGTGACCTCGAGCTTGCCCCAGTCACCATAAAAACCCCCCTCACCAGCATGACCGCCTATATGCTTTCAGGCAAAAAGCTCGCCGTGGTAGCCATCTTGCGGGCCGGGCTGATCATGGTGGATGGCATCCTGAAGCTGGTACCCGCCGCCAAAGTGGGGCACATTGGCCTTTACCGCGACCCCGAAACCCTGCAGCCGGTGGAGTATTACTGCAAGCTGCCTTCCGATATTGCTGAACGGCGGGTTTTCCTGACCGACCCCATGCTGGCCACCGCGGGTAGCGCAGTACACGCCATATCAATCCTAAAGTCCAAAGGGGCTCATCAAATTAAGCTGATGAGCATCATTGCTGCGCCAGAGGGCATCAAACGCGTGCAGGAAGTGCATCCCGATGTGGAGATTGTGGTGGCCGCCGTGGATAGCCACCTCAATGATCACGGCTACATCGTGCCTGGGCTGGGCGACGCAGGCGACCGAATCTATGGAACCAAATAAAGCTATACGCCAATTCGGAAAAGGACTTGACACCCAGTGGAAAATAAGGGACGG
>NZ_JBEVAL010000121.1:0-4157 GCF_051297115.1 Meiothermus cerbereus | reverse complement strand
CCTAGAGCACACCCCTCGCTGCGCTCGGCGAAAACAGCGTATCCCGTTGGTCGGGTTAGGCCGTCACCGTTCGGTGACGACCTAACCGAATCTGGTATGAGCGGCTCAATGTTTGTGAAAAGCGCTCTAGTCCACCACCCGAAACCCCAGCGCCTCGGCCCGCTCCACAAAGAACTGGATATTCTCGCTTTTGGTCTCGCCCCCCAGGCTCTTGCGCTCATAGGCCTGTTCAGCCGCCAGAATCATGGTCTCGGCCAGGCAGGCTGGTACTGCCCCTTCGCCAAAGTGCAGGTCGAGGTTGCCGGTCATGGCCCCCGGAGGCCGCACCACCCCACCGGGAATTACCCGCACCTCTGGTACTTCTTTGACCGATTCGTCCACGTCGGGGGGCACCCCTTCGTCGTAGATCCAGGCTCCAGGTTTTACATGCTGGGGGAAGATGACCGGCTGGGGGTCGGAGGTGGCGGTAAACACCAGGTCGGCCTCGCGGATGGCGGCCATCTCCAGGGTGGTTACAATTTCGGGTACCGGCTGTCCCTTGCGCTCGAGGTTCTGCTTAAGGGTGCTGGCGCTTTTTTCCAGGCGCTCGAGGTTGCGCCCTACCAGAATCAACTTACCCACCAGCGGGGCAATCTGACGGGCGATGCCAAAGGCCACCACCCCATTGGCCCCTACCACGGCGGCGGTGGCAGTTTTGAGCTTTCGTCCGCTCTGCTCGAAGTGGGCCAGGATGCCCGGTATAGCCGCCTTGACGGTTCCGGCGGTATAGGCCCCGCCGTTGGTCACCTCGATCTGTGGCACGGCCTCCTGCACCATTTTGCCCTTATCGCCCACCACGCTCCAGAAGGCTCCCAGCCCCACCACTGTGCAGCCCAGCTCTTTGGCCAGCCGTGCCCCCTGGATGGCCCGCTGGGTGGCCAGCTCGGGCTTGCCGGTAATCTGATGGGGCAACAGGGGCGCCGAGATGAGGTGGCAGCGAATCTCCCGCCCATCGGCGGTTTTTACCCCGCGCAGCTCGCCCACCTTCATGGGCCGGATGGCCTCGGCCAGGTTTTCCACCAGGGCTTGGGAGACCAGGCCCCGCTTCACCAGCGCTTTGGCCCAGCGAAAACGGGGGCTCTGGAAGAGGTCGTCTAGCGTTAGGGGATGGATCATGAAGGCGCAGACCACCTGTTTTTCTGAGGGCAGCGGCGGCGGCTCGCCCAGGCGGGGCTCGGTACCTTCCAGCATCCGCCCAATGTTTTCCTTGTATCTCCACAACGTGGCAAACAACAACGCCCAGGCCGAGAGCTTAGCCCAGCCAGCAATGGGCTCGAAGGTGAGCAGAAGGGCCAGCGTAGCCGGTATGTACATCACCCCCAGCGAAGCATAGCGGCTCAACAAGAGACCCACCATGGCCACCAGCAACACCACCAGGGTGAGCAGGTAGGGCAGGCCGCTCAGGTACAGGCCAAAGACGATGCCTACCAGCACCCCAGCACCCCGTCCCCGCAGGAGCGCACCCTCGGAAAAAAGCCGGGGGGGATAAAGGTGCCCCAGGTAGACCAGCAACGCAAAAACAACTGCCCAGGACAGGCCAGACTGCCCCCCCAGCCAGACCGCCAGGAGCCCCTTGAGGAAGTCCAGACCCCAAGCCAGCAGGGCCGGGCCAGTGCCCAGGCGTTTGAGGGTGTTCTCGAGGCCCAGGTTATAGGCCGAAGCCAGGCGCGGGTCTTGCCCGGTGAGCCAGCGAATGGCCCAGTAGCCCAGGGGCAAAGCGCCAATTAAGTAAGCCAGGATCGCCAGAACAAAAACCATCGGCTCAACCTTATCAGATTTGCCCAGGGGTTTGCAGAGGCGCAGTAGCGATAGCGCATGCGCCTGGGTTCATGCCTCGGACGGCTCTTTGGCCTCTGTATTGGAGATGCGGGGCTTCTGGCTCATGGCCCAGAGTGTACCCAGAATCAAGACCCCCAGAATAAAAAGGGAGAACTGGGTTTTGTCGATACCCGTAACCCACTCCGGGCGCAACAGCACCTCCTTGGTGAATTTGTCCCAACCCCCAATGGCCAGTTTGACTCCGGCAAAGCCCACCACCACAAAGGCCACCGTTTCGAAGCGAGGGTATTTTTCCAGCAAGCCCACAAAGAGCACGGCTACAAAGCGCAGGGCCAGAATGCCAATAAACACGCCGGTGAAGATGATCACGAGGTTGTCCGAAAGCGCTACCGCTACCAGGATCGAGTCCACCGCGAAGGCCAGGTCGGCCAGCTCGATTTGAGCTACGATGGTCCAGAATTGGCGCGGAGTAACTTCCTTAAGGGTACGCGCGGCATCGAGGTGCACTTCCTCTTTGGGCTGGGGCTTGCTGAAGTGTCGAATGGCGATAAAAAGCAGGTAGGCCGCGCCCAGGGCTTGAATCCACCAGAACTGAATTAGATACACCGCAAAGACCAGGGCCAGCCCCCGCAGAATGTAGGCTCCGGCGATGCCATAAAACAAGGCCCGCTGCCGCCAGGGTGGGGGTAGTTGCCTGACCATCACCCCCAGCACCATGGCATTGTCGGCAGAGAGCACTGCCTCCAAGACAATCAGGATTCCGATAACAATCAGTGCTTGTCCAAGCTGTTCCATGGATACCCCTGGCCGTGGTGCAGCAAAATAACAAAAGCCACCACGGCCTTTTCGTGTCGTGGTGGTCTCACCTGGGCTATTTGCCCTGATTAACCGGAAGCCAGAGCTTCGTACTGACGATTAATCAAACCCAAGAAAGGGCGGTTACTCCCCAACCAGGTTGTAGTGTAGCACGCTTTTTCCAAATTGGGAGCGCATGTGGGGCCGGATGGCTTTAGCCTGGCTTTTCCCACACCGCCCAGGTGCGGTGGTGCCCCTCCCAAAAGCCCTCGGCCCAGGCCCGCAGGTAGAGCCCTGGGGGTGGGTGCAGGAGTTCGCCGGACTGCCAGTAATGCACAGCCTGGCTGCCGCGCCGCTCGGCTTCCATAAGCGTGAAACCCTCGAGCAGCACCAGTCCACCAGGCACAAGCCGTTCGGCCAACCGTTCCAGCAGGGGGCGGTGCAGGAAATATGACTTGACGATGCCAGCAAAAGGGCCGGGGGGCAGGTCTGGGGAGGGGGCTTCCAGGTTGGCCTTTAGCGCCCAGATATAAAGCTGCTGGCGGGCTGCTTCGCCCCGAACGAACTCGAGCGCCACCCGGCTTTGCTCGAGCAAAAGCACCGGATGCCCGCGCCGGGCCAGAAAAAAGGCGTTACGACCCATACCACCGGCCAGATCCAGCACCGGGCCGGCTGGTAGCTCTTGGGCGTAGGCCGCCACCACCGCGGCGGGCTGGTTTAGGGGTGGCTGATTCAGGTAGTGGGCGTCCCAGTCTTTGGGCATGGTCAGGACGAGCGACGGAAGGCCCACAGGCTGCCCAAGACCAGGATGGCAAAGGTGACACTGAGGAAAAAAGCCTGGGGCAGATGCAAGGCCAGCTCGGGGCGGTGCAGCCAGACCTCGCTGCCGTGGCTCCAACCCTCCAGCGTTAGCTTGAGCCCGGCCCCGCCCACCACCGCATAAGCCACGGTCTCCAGGCGTGGATAACGCTCGATGACCGCAACCATGATGCCAGCGGCCAGCCGGACGAGCAGAATCCCGATGGCTACCCCGGCAAAAATCACCCAGAACTCCCGGCTGAAAGCAACCACCGCCAGCACCGAGTCCACCGCGAAGGCCAGGTCTACCACGTTGATCATGATCACGATGCGCCAAAAGCCGGCAGCCGCGGCCTGCTGGATGCGGGCTTGCTCCGTTGCCGAGGCCGGCTTATGTCGGAAGATGTGATTGACCGCCAGATACACCAGGTAGAGCCCACCTAAAAGCTGTATCCACCAGATTTTGATGATGATGGTAGCGAACAGCAAAGCCAGCCCACGCAGCACATAGGCCCCAATGATGCCGTACAGCAGGGCCCTCGAGCGCAGGTGCTCCGGCAAAGGCCGCACCATTACGGCCAGTACCATGGCGTTGTCCACAGAGAGTACGGCCTCGAGGGCCACGATAATTAGAATTGCTGTAAGTGCCGAAGCAAAATCCACAAATTCTAGCCTATCACGCCAATTCGGAAAAGGACTTGACACCCAGTGGAAAATAAGGGACGGGGGTGAGTTATGCGACATTA
>NZ_JBEVAL010000120.1:0-4266 GCF_051297115.1 Meiothermus cerbereus | reverse complement strand
GGGGCGCTCCCCCTCCTCCTCCCAACAGGCCAGGCTGCGCTCCACCAGCAGCCGGGCGGTCTCCTCGAGGCTTCGTCCCTGGGCGATGACCCGCATCCGGGGCATAGCCGCCTCCACCAGTCGGGGGATGTCGGGAGGCAGCAGCACGGGTTCCTCCTGCGGGGTGAAGCCTTCCGCTCTCAGGATGCCCTCTATCTGCCGCAGGGCTTCTCGCCGCGTGAGCAGTGGCGGCGTATCCCGGAAGGGCTCCTGCAAGGGTTGTTTGCCAACCCAGGGCAGCTCCTCCACCCCGGGCACCTGGTTCAGCGCGACCATCCAGACCAGCGGCTCCTCCAGGCTCCACACCACCAGCACCGCCTCCGCACCCTCCTTCTCCATCACCCCGTAGCGCCGCCGGTAGTAGTCCAGGTGCTCCTGTACGAAACACCGATGCGGCAGGGGCAGCACCTCCAGAGCAGCCTCCAGGGTGGGCAGGGTGATGGCTCCATCCGCCGCCTTCACCCCATACCGCTCGGCCACATGCCGTACCCCATTGCCAAGGGCCGTGTCGAACAGACTTGTAAGGTTTGCACACATCTTTGCTATCATCATAACGAGCTAGCCGCTCGTGGACATTGAAAACCGGGCACTGGCCGTCCGGCTTTCCAGGGAATCCATCGCCTTTGCGCGAGGGTTCCCTGGGCCAGGGGGAGCTTTTCGCGCAGGAAAGGAGCAAAAATGCGCCTTGTCATCCTTGCCGAAGAGCCCCCGGCGGAACTGCGGGCTCAGCTTGTCTTTTTGGAGGTATGCACTGAAGAGAAGCTCCTGAGCCTCTTTAGCCTCTACAAGGTGAAGGCTGGACTCCGCGCGCTGCCGTTTCTTCGCCTCGCCGGTATAACGCCGGATGAGGTTGGAGAGGCCATCCGCCCCGGCGACCTGGTAGCCTGGCCGCTCCCTGAGCGCCCTGGCCGGAAGTCCAGGTGGATGCTCATGCTGGCCTAGCTCGTCCTTTTGCCTTCCGAGGATAATCCTTTTCCTTGGAGGGTTCTTTTTTGTCCCCGTTCTTGCCCCTCCCTCAAACCTCCAACTCAGCTTCCGGGGGCAAGAGTTCCCCCACGTGCCTGACCTCGATCCCGCCCTCCTGCACCATGTGGTCAAACCGCTTGGGGTAGGGGTGGTAGACCCGCACCTCTTCTGCTGTCCCCAGCTTCTTGCGCTCATACCAGCCCATCCGCCGCAGGGTGTTCCTGAGGCTCCGGGTGCTGTACGCCCGCAGGCTGGCGATCACCATCAGCCGCTTTCCATTTCGGCTCATAAAGGCGATCCTTCCCCTGGGGTTTCGCTCCAAAAAGCGCCACCCTTCCCGCTCCGCGATGCGGATCGCCCGGCGCAAAAGCACCGCATCGGCCACTGCTGTAGCTCGGGGGCTGTAGAAGCGGGTCATCGCCAGCACCTCTACCCGCCCCTTGGGGCCCACCACCACCGCCTTGCCCAGGACAGTGGGGATGATGCCCAGGTAGCGGCGTCGCACCAGGTCATAAAACGTGGCCCTGGGCATCCGCACCAGGGCCTCCTCTACCAGCATCGGCCCTCTCAGATGAAGGCTGCGAATGAAACGCTGATACCGCTCCGCAAGACTCATCGCCCCTCAAGCTCAATCCGCGTCCCGGCCATCACCGAGCGCTTCAACACAAGCTGCCGCCCGCTGCCGATCTCCACCAGCCCCCACTCCAGCGCAATCTCCCCGGCCCGGGCCCCCTCCAGCGTGATGAGGCCCGAGAGGGCCTCACCAGGGTTGATCAGGGTCTTCAAGGGCTCTCGCTTGAGGCTGTAGGAAAGTCGGTTGCCCCCCTGGGTGATCACCAGCCGCCCGGGGTCTGCCGCAACAGTACGTGCTCCCCGGTTCTCCAGGGTGAAGAAGATGGTGATGGTGCCCTTTCCATCCGAGGGCACCTGGGCGGTGGTGGTAAAGCGCACCTGGTCGGGACTCACCGGAGTTGTTTGCGTTTGCGGAGCAGGACTGCTCGCCTGGGGCTGCGGGCTTGTGGTTGGGGTGCTGCTCACCGGCGGGACGTAGGTGGAAGCCGGGGTCTGGGTTCTGGCCCGGCTAAGCTCAATCACGTACCGCCGTGGCCCCACCCCCGGCCCGATCTTCAGCGTAAACAGCAGCGTGCGCCCCGCCACCTCCACCACCAGGTCGGTCTGCCCGGCCTTCTGGGTGGCCGAGATGAGGATGCGCGGCCCGGCGCTCTCCACCCGCAAAAGCTCACCCTTGGCCGAGGCCAGGGTGCTCACGGTGTCCCAGAAGTCCATCACCGTGGTAAAGCCCGGCGAGACCTCGATGAGCCCCGGCACCCGCACCAGGTCGTCGGCATAGTAGGTCTTGAGCACCGACTGCCCCAGGGCCATCGGTGCAACCAGCAGCATGAACAGCAGGGTTAGTTTTTTGTAATAACTTATTGCCTTCATACAGGCATTATATGACAATAACCCGTTATCGAAAATGCTGGCGTACTCGGCTACGGAGAGCGAAGTACATCCTGAAGGGTTTACTGCTCGACCAGAAGAGCCAGATTCCCCGGAAGAAGGAGGCCAGGCCAGTTGCCAAGATTAGCATCAGGAATGCGAAGAACGCCTGCTCCGGCCCCTTTGCCATTTCCCAGGCAAGGAACAGTTCTAGCCCCCCCACTGCTAGCAGCGTCCAGAACTTCCACGGGGAGAAGCTGCCAAAAAGCGCCATGAAACGTAGAACCAGCGCCCCCATGAAGGCGATATAGGCAGCGTCCACCCCGCCCGGCTGGGAGAACCCGGCCCCTGCAAACATCACCATCTCGAGCAGGAACACCAGCCGCCAACCCAAGGCCCTCCAAACAACCTGCCCGAAGTGGGGCCTAGGCGGAGCCCCTGGCGGCACCAGCTCCACCACAAAAGCAGGTGGAGCCTTCTCACGCCCTCCGATCACCTCCTCGCCCCGCAGGCGGTACCGCCTACCCTTGGGGCGGATGGAGGGCACCGGGGAGGTACGGTTTCGTAACCAACCCGCCACCTCCTTCACCTCGCCGTCGTCCAGCAGGCGCTTTCCCCGCAGGTACTCCTTGATGGCCCCCTCGTCCCGCAAGGCCAGAACACTGCCCACCCGCCCCTGGGGTTCCTTCAGGTTGGGGTTCAGCACCACCGGCAGGGCGGAGATCGCCCTCCCTGAGTCTTCCCAGACCCGCTTGGCCTCGGTATCAGCGATAAGGGGGAACTCCGCCACCACCAGTACCCCCGCTGGCCCCACATAGAAGGTGGCTGGCGTGTCGTCCAGAACAACCCGGCGCACGTGGTGCTCAGGCCTGGCCGTAGCAGACCGGGAAGGCCTGGTCGGGGCCGGATCGGGCTTGATCAGCAGCCGCACCACCTCTTTCACCTCGTCCGCTGACATAACCGCCTTGCCGTAGCAGGCTTTGCGCTCGAGGGCCTGTCCGTCTCGAACAGCCCGCACCCTGAGCCGGGAGAAACACGGGCGCAAGCGCTTTTCCAGCTCGAGGCGCACCTCCCTCCGCTTTCGCGCCTCTGCCGCCACCACCCACACCCCTGCCGGGCCTACCCAGAACTCATAGTCTTCCCCACGGGGCACAAGGCGGTAAACCGGGCCTGGAGCCTCCGGCGCGGTAGCGGCCATCCGGCGGTAGGCTGGGCCTGAATATGCCCGCGAGCCCAGCGCATACTCGAGCGCACCCACCGCCTTGCGTCCAGCCTGCTCGATCTGCTCCCGGGTAGGCATGGACATCCAGGCGGGCCGGTTGTGGATGACCCGGTTCCTCAGCCTCAAGAAGCTCTGCACCGCCCGCACCGCCTCCGGTGAAAGGCGGTGCTCCACCTGCACCAGCAGCTCGCCTGCACCCCTGGCCGGGCGGGTAGCCCCCAGGCGCTCGAGCAATTGCTCCACCTGGTGGCCGTACTCAACCGTAATGGCATAGAGTTCGCGCATGTTGCTACGTTGGTTGCCCTACCTAGAAAGGCAGGTCATCTTCCTCTTCTATGAACTCTGCATGAGCTTCTTCTGCTGCCCGATCCGCCGCCCAGAAAGCCTCGTCGAAAGTATCGTAGCTTCCTATCACCGTCTCCACCCCTTCCTCGTCCCGGTGTACCGCCTGGAAGGTGTGGATATTCGGCTGGCGCACGAACCACACCCCCTTGCCTCGGTACGACTGGAAGACCTCTCGCTCAAACATCCCGTTCATCTTGATAATCAATGTCTACCTCCTTATCGCTCACCCCACGCGGCTGTCCCAGCCGCCAGGT
>NZ_JBEVAL010000119.1:0-4302 GCF_051297115.1 Meiothermus cerbereus | reverse complement strand
TACCTGACACCCCATCACGAGACAGCAGCCCGCCTGCTGGGGGTGGAGCGATATTACCTGCTGGAGTGAAGGGGGGTGCGGAATGTGGGCTCGAGGCCCTCTGGCGGCAATTTACCTACCACACCCAGCGGAACAGGCGGGACAACCCCCAATAAGGCTTACTTCGCTGGGGCCCCCACCGGCAACAGCCCGCCAGGATGTTTTGACCCGCTTAGCAGAATGCTTCAGGTATCAGTACCGCCGGCTGGTTCGCACCGCCGTGCCGGAGGCCGTAACCATCAGCATGTTGCCCTGGCCCACGGTTTCGTAGTCCACATCAATGGCAATTACTGCGTCGGCGCCCATAGCTGCGGCGGCCTGCTCGAGCTCCCCCAAGGCAATCTCGCGGGCCTTGCGTAGCTCGGCTTCGTAGGCCCCACTGCGCCCCCCCACAATGTCGCGCACAGAAGCCAGCAGGTCGCGGAAGATATTGGCCCCCACGATGGCCTCGCCAAACACCACATCGAGGTACTCGGTGATCTGGTAGCCCTCGAGCTGGCTCGAGGTGGTAAGCATAATCTTGCGTCGCACAACAAACCTCCTGAAAACCCATCATACCGAACCACACCCACGTCAGGTTTTGTTTGGATATAATCCACCCAACATGAAAGTTGCCCTGTTCGTTACCTGCCTGGCCGATCAATTTTTTGCTGATGCGGGCGTGGCAGCGGTTCGGCTTTTGCGGCACCTGGGCTGCACAGTGGAGTTTCCCAGTGGGCAGACTTGCTGCGGCCAGCCCGCCTACAACGCAGGTTACTGGGCCCAGGCCCGCCAGGTGGCCGACCATACGCTGGATGTGCTCGAGGAGGCAGAGTACGTGGTGCTTCCTTCGGGCTCCTGCACGACCATGCTGCGCAAGTTCTATCCTGAGCTCTACCGCGACCGCCCCAAAATGTTCACCCGAGCCGACGCCCTGAGCCGCAAAACCTACGAGCTGGCCGAGTTCATCGTAAAGGTGCTGGGCGTCAGCCAGCTGGGCCAGGGCCTGCAGGGCAAACGCATTGCCTACCACCACGGCTGCCACGCCTTGCGCGAGTTAGGCATCAGACAAGAGCCCCTGACCCTGCTGCGCGGCAGTGGGGCCGAGCTTGTGGACTGGGTGGCTGCCGAGGAGTGTTGCGGCTTTGGCGGGCTATTTTCGGTAAAGCTGCCCGAGGTAGCGCTGGGCATGGCTGACCGCAAACTTTCCACCCTGCCGCCAGGCCAGATAGACTTCCTGACCAGCGCCGATGGCGGCTGCATGCTGCACCTGATGGGCCGTATACAAAACCAAAACCTGAACCTGCCCGTGCGCCCCCTGGCCACGGTGCTGTGGGAGGCGGTGGGATGAAAGTAAGCGCGAACCGTTACCCGCAAGAGGCCGCCCGGCTACTGCGCGAGCACCCCGAGGTGCGCGAGTCGGTTACGGGAGCCACCCTGAGCTTCGATAGCAAAAGGCGGCAGGCTTACGCCGAGGTAGACGCCGAAGCCTGGCGGCGCTGGGCCGAGGGCGTAAAGAACCACCTGCTCTTGAACCTGGACAGGTATCTGCTCCAGGCTGAGGAAAAGCTACAGCAAAACGGCGTGCAGGTGCACTGGGCCGAAGACGCTGTTGAGGCACAGCGCATCGTGGCCGAGATCGCCCGCAAAGCGGGGGCGCGGAAAGTGGTCAAGGCCAAGACCATGGTTTCGGAGGAGCTGGGCATCAACCCTTTGCTGGAAGGGATGGGCCTCGAGGTGCTGGAGACCGACCTGGGCGAGTACATCATTCAGCTTTTGCACCAGCCCCCCTCCCACATCGTGGGCCCGGCCATCCACCTGAACTTAGAGCAGATTCGGCGCCTGTTCCATGAGCGCTTCCAAACCCCGCTGGAGGCCAGCCCCGAAGACCTGGCTGCCGTGGCCCGTAAGCTCCTGCGCGATGGGTTTTTGCAGGCCGATATGGGCATCTCCGGCGGCAATTTCGTGGTGGCCGAAACCGGCACCCTGGCCCTGATAGAAAACGAAGGGAACATCCGGCTTGCCACCTCGGCCCCGCGCATCCATGTGGCCCTGGTGGGCCTGGAAAAACTCCTGCCCCGCTTCAGCGACCTTTCGGTTTTCCTCTCGCTTACCGCACGCGCGGCCACAGGCCAACGGCTGGGTACTTTTGTTTCGCTCATCCAGGGCCCCAAAAAACCAGACGAACCCGACGGCCCCCAGGAAGTTCACGTGGTTTTTATCGACAACGGACGCAGCAGCCTGCTGGCCGACCCAGAAGCCTGGGAAACCCTGCGCTGTGTGCGCTGTGCGGCCTGCCTGAACGCCTGCCCGGTGTACCGCCAGACCGGTGGTCACCCATATGGCTACGTCTATAGCGGGCCCATCGGGGCCATCCTCTCGCCTGGGCTGGTGGGCCTCGAGCAGACCAAGCCCCTCCCCTATGCTTCTTCGCTTTGTGGGGCCTGCTTCCAGGCCTGCCCGGTGCGGATTCCTATCCCCAGGCTGCTGCTCACCTGGCGCAACCGCGCGGTGGAGCAGGGGCTTACCCCCAGGCTCGAGGCAGCCGCCATCCGGGCCTATGCCCTGGCCATGACCAACCCCTGGGCCTACCGTCTGGCTACCAGGGCCCTGCGGCTTCTACCCGAGAAAGCGCTGGACAATACCGTGCTGCCGGTGCTCAAAGCCTGGACCGAAGGCCGTGCTGGCCTCATGCCCAGCCAAAAAAGTTTTCAGCAGATGTGGGAGGCCGGAGAAGTCTGATGGTGCGGGCCAAAATATGCGGGATTACCCGCCAGGAAGACGCCATCCTGGCCGAAAACCTGGGGGCCTGGGCGCTGGGCTTCATCCTGGCCCCCGGCACCCGGCGCTATGTGGAACCCGAGTCGGTCAAAGCCATCAGCCAGGCCTTGGGGCCCCTGGTGGTACGGGTCGGGGTGTTTGTGGACACCCCACCCGAGGAGGCGCTGAGGCAGATGGAGACCGCCCGGCTCCAGGTGGCCCAGCTCCACGGGGCCGAACCACCCGAATGGGCCGAGCAGGTGCGACGCTTTTTTCCGGTTATCAAGGCCATTCGGATATCCGGGCCTGCCTCGCCCGAGTGGTTAGCTTATCCCGCCGATGCCCTCCTGGTAGACGGGGTAAGCCCTGGCAGTGGACAAACCTACCCGTTGGCGTGGCTGATGCCCCTCCGTCAGCACCCGCGCTTGATTGTGGCCGGGGGCTTAACGTCAGATAATCTGCGCTCGGTGCTGGATTTAGCGCCTTACGCAGTGGACGTAAGCAGTGGGGTCGAGCTCGAGCCACGCCGCAAAGACCCCCACAAACTTCGGGCCTTTCTGGCTCAGGTCGCAGCCTTCAACGGCACCAGCCTGAACCAGTAAACATAGCGCCTCTCGCTTTCTTCCCAGCAATACTCCACCGCTTCAACCCGGTACAAACCCAGCCTGAACCAGCGGTTCACCCCTTCGCGAAGGTAAAGGCGCATGGGCTTCTGGTCTTCGAGCGCCTCCAGCAAAACCCGGTTGCCTCCCAGTGGCTGCTGGTTACCCGCTAGACCCTCGCCAGGATAGAGAATGGAACCATCCGACAAAAAGCGGTTTTTATAGCCCGACTCACCCCGATCAACCAGCAGGCTGTCCTTGCCAATCCCACGAAGGGTTTTATGCTCGGCAAACACCTCTTTCCAGGTCAGCATGCTTGACACCTAGTAGGCCAACCGCTATTATCCTATGTGCCTGTGCGGGCGATTCCGGTACAGCGCAACAACTTGCTCCGGTGGTGTAGTTGGTTAACATACCCGCCTGTCACGTGGGAGATCGCGGGTTCAAGTCCCGTCCGGAGCGCCAATAATACCGCCGAATGTGGCCGTTCTGGCCCCTTCGGCCATCCTGCCAAGGTAGCTCAGTCGGTAGAGCATGCGACTGAAAATCGCAGTGTCGGCGGTTCGATTCCGCCCCTTGGCACCACTATAGGAAACAAAAAACCGGGGTTACTCAAATCCCGGTTTTTGCTTTAATCCCATAGTTTGACCCCAATAAAGTTAGGACTTGCGCAGTTGCCTTCCTCCTCCCCACTGGGCTACCCTTTTCTGCAAAGCACACAGGCTAAGGGCCGACACGGAGGCGCTGTGGCAGGAGGCCAGGGCTCTGGTGGAGCCGGGGGCTCTTTTCATCCAACTGTGTAAGTCTTACCGTTACAAAAAGCGTTACATACCATTTTGTGCCCAAAAACGCTGTCGCAACCGCACCCCCTCATCCAAAAAAGCCCACACCAACGCCCACCAGAACGATATGGAAGCAATTT
>NZ_JBEVAL010000118.1:0-4340 GCF_051297115.1 Meiothermus cerbereus | reverse complement strand
GATGACCTTCATGCCCTTGCTCCTGATGGATTTTTCTTGCCCCCTCGAAACATCTGGATACGGCATAAGGGGGCAAGAAACCTACCACCGCCGCATGACCTCGATAGCCTCATCCAGACGATCCAGCAACCGATCCAGCCGCGCCCGCTGCTCCCTGAACTCCCCCATCAGTACCCGGAAACGCTCCGGGGCGATCATCCCCTCCGGTGGGCTCCAGCCCTTGCCGAGGTAGTGCTCCTGCTTCTTCCCCTCCCGGTGCTCCACCAGGTAGGGGTAGGGGCCGTGCAGCGCTCCCCGAGTGCAGCGGCACTGCGCCTTGCCACAGGTCTTCTTCTTCCACACCACCCGCATGGGGATCAGGCCCTCCAGCCGGGCCTGGGCCTGCTCGAGGTCGCGCTGGGCTTCCTCGATGCGGGCCAGCAGGTTGTCCAGCGCCCGCACCGCCCGCTTGCGTTCGCCCTCTAAGTCAATCGGCATAAAGCCCTCCTCAGAAGAAGGAAGGGGCCGGATGGCCCCCTGGTGCTAGGCGGCTTTAGCCCTGGCCTCGGCCTTCAGGCGGCGCAAAAGCTCTTTGAGCGTGGCTGAAACCCGCCCGCTTGCCAACACCTCAAACTCCCCCTCCTGCTCGATCCAGCCGTAGTTGATGTGCTCTTTGAGGAGTTCCAGCAGGGCTTTGACTTCCTTTTCGCTGAGTTCGATCTGCATAGCGATCACCTCATCGAAAGAAACGGGGCGGCCTTCTGCCGCCCCCTGGCTTAGGCTGCCGCCAGGACTCGTTCTTCCCGCTCGAGGCATTCCAGGATCTCCCGCGCCGCCCGCACGATGCGCTCGGGGGAGGCCTCCAGCCCCTCCACCGTGCCCTGCCAGCTCAGGATGTAGTCCCGGCTCGTGCTCATGGGCAGCCCGAGCTCCCGCCCCACGGCGTAGGCTGTGGCTTCGGCCTCGAGTTCTTCCACCTCCCGGGGCAGGTCCATTCCCCCAAAGTGCAGCAGGGTGTGGGCCCACTCGTGCAGCAGCGTTTCGGCCTTGCGGGTGTGGCCCTGATCCGCCGCCAGCCCGGCCTCCTCGAGGAGCTCCCGCCGCACCTTGCGGGCCATCCCCTCCAGGGCATTGGTCAGGCTGGGACCCTCATGGTCGTCCTGGTCGCGCAACACCACCAGCACCGCCAGCCCCAGCCGGTACACATCCACATCACACCAGGCCTGCTCGTGCCAGGGAAACCTGCGACGCCAGACTACCTTCATATTCCCTCCAAAAAGGAACCCCTCAGAGAAAAGGACATTCCCTGAGAGGCAGGAAAGGACGCTTACCTTAGTACACCGGAGCGGTGTACACAACTTCCCCGCTCGAGTCGCGGTAAGCGACGGCCCGAACGGGTGCATACCCGGCACGATGCAGTTCCGCCTTCAAGAGGCGGAGGGCGGCGATCTCCTGCAAGAGACCAAAGAGCCGCTTGGCATCAGCCGGTGGTAGGGCTTTGGCCAGTTCCCTCAGGCGCTCGCGCACCTCGCTCACCGACCAGCCCTCTTCCTGGAGCATCTCCGCCAGAACCACGTGGGCCCCCTGCGCTTCGACGAGAACCGTAAAGCTCTCGAAAGCATCAGGAGCCGCCTTCGTCTCCCACAAGCCAGGCTTGCGGGAAGCAAAAGCCTTGCCGTCACGGGTTCTGAGGATAGTGATCCCCAGGACACCCTCCTTGAACTTCTCTTCCCTGGCGGGGAGGGAATCCACCAGGGAATCTACTCCCTCAAGGCTGTAGGGGTCTATGCGGTAGCCTGCGCGTTCCAGCCGCTCCACCGTCTCTTGCGAGATGAGGCCTTCGGAGAAGTGCGGGTTGCCCGCGAGTTCCTCTTCCCGCTCCAGGCGGCTCAAGCTGCGAATCTCCTCCCCGGAAGAGAGGAACCGCTCGAGCCAGCCCTTCGCGTCGGCTACCCGGCGGTCGGGGGCCTGGGCGTACCTGTCCACCAGCATCCCTTTGGCGGCCTTCAACGCGAGCTTCTTGGGGCCCGCTTTGAAGCGCACCAGGGCGTGGCGGTCGCTCACCTCCTGGACATAGCCCTTACCGTACTGGGGGTGGTTGATCTCCGCCCCCTTCCGCAAGGTTACTTTAGTGTCCCACGGGAACACCTCGTACACCTTGTCCGGGCCTTTCCACGTACCCACGGACTTGACCCCTTTGACCTCCTCCTTGAGGCGGTCATCCTTGCGGACGACCAGCGTGGAGGGGGTCTTCTGGACGAGGCGGCGGCGGGTCTTCTCCAGGGCCTCCTTCAGGGCGGCCCAGACGATGAGGGCAACCCGGTCATCGCGGGAGAAGCGCTCGAAGCGCTGATTCTCCCTCGCCGCCTTGAAGAACTCCCTCTTCGCCACCTCGTCCCCCTTGAGGACGGCCCTCAAACCCTCGAGGGCCTCCTGAACGCTCCGAGGCTCACGCCCCAGAGCTGCCTGAATCCGGTTTGCCCAAACTACCGTGCTGATGCTGTTGTACATGGTTTTACCTCCTGATAACAGGATACCACGGCGGAGCAATACAGTGTGGTTCTTGCCCCCTCGCTACCCACTCAAAAGCAACAAGGGGGGCAAGAACCCTACTCCGTCTTCAGCCACCGCCCCCGGTCGTAGCTTTGAAGCGTCTGGTAGAGCATCCGCATCTCTTCCAGCGCCCCTTCCTTCCAGGGCCGCCAGTCCCACCCCCCACTCCCCTTGAGACCGAGCTCGAGGCGCACCCGCTCCTCGGCCTGGCGCAGCCGGTAGGCGTAGACCTGGTTCTTGAAGACACCGATGGTTATTGCGAGCGTTTTCACGCCCAAAGCGGTGGGGCGGCCTCTGCCGCCCCCTGGTTCGTCCTAGAGTCCTGCCGCTTGCCCGCCCAACAGCGCCAGCGCCACGATGGGCACCAGCCAGTAGCTTTTCCCGTACACCTCGAGCAGCCGCCGGGCCGCCTCCAGCTCCTCTTCTCTCAAACCTTCCTCTCTGAGGATTCCCATTGCCTCAGCGCTCGCCGCCTCCTCCTCGGGGATGAACAGCAAACCCACGGCGTAAGCCAGGGCCAGCACCCCGATGGCCGCCGGGTTGAGCAGGAAAGCCAGGGTCAGCCCGCTGCCCAGCAGCATCCATCTAAAGATGAGCACATAGTAGGCAATCCAGGCCCAGCGCTCCCCTCGGGCAAACCTCAGAGCGTGGGCCGCCTCATGCGCGGCGAGGGCCACATCCTTCACCGTGCGTCCCTCCGCCGTCTCCCGCCGGAGCCACACCACCCGGAAGATGGGGAAGAACCCGTCCTGGCGGCTCAGCCTCCAGGGGATACTCCGCTTTCTGAGCAGATACCCCCCGGAAAAGGGAAGCACCACCCCGGCCTCCCGCTCCCGCCGGGTGCGCTCGAGGTAGTAGGCCAGCAACGAGGCCAGCAACATGCCCAACAGTAAAAGCTCCAGCGCCATAGTTCTATTGTCCCCCAAAGGAAACAAAAAAAGGGGGCTCCCGCCACAGCGAGGCCCCCACCATGCACGACAGCCCTGGATTAGAACACATCAATCACGTCGTCCTGCTTCTCCCCCTCCTTCTCCTCTTCCACGATCACCACCACCGCCTTGCCGTTGGTGGGGTAGGCGTTGAAGAGCACGGTGAGGCCCTTCTTGTTGCCCAGGGCGGTGCCGATGCGAGTCCAGCGGGTCTTCCGCTCCCCGTCCTTCTCGTACTCCACCGGGGTAAAGACCTTGAAGGGCTTGTCCTCAGTGGCCAGGCCCTCCGCCACCACCACCGCCCGGCCTTGCACGGGGATGGCATCGAGCAACAGCGTGAGCCCCTTGCTGTTGACGAAGCCCGCTCCGATGCGGTTCCAGAAGGTCTTTTCCTCGTTCACCTCCACGGGCACGAACACGCCGAATGCACCATTGTCCTTGCTCATACAAACCTCCATACCCGGCCTGCCTTCCGGTCAGGACTTATGGGTTGTTGCCTTTCTCGATGGGGCCTCTAGGCCCCCTGGCTCATCAGGGCCTCTTCGATGAGCTTTTTGCCCATCCGCCGCTCGACCTTGTGCGCGGCCCGCTTCAGCGCCCGCACCTCCTTCTGGCTGTAGGAGACGTATCGCCGCTCGGCGAGGAAGTCCGCCAAGCGCCGCCGTGCTTTGATCTCTCGATTCATGCCCCTGGCGGTGGGGCACTTCACGGTGCCCCCTGGCTCTTGCCTCCCTGTTCCCTGCTCAATCCCCACGACGGGGGCAAGAAAACCCCACCCCTGCCCGCTTTTGCTACCATCAAAATATGAAGCCCTATATTCGCTACGGGAAGAACGGCTTCCGGCTCTACCCGCCCCGTACCCTGCGGGGTGAGGCCGCC
>NZ_JBEVAL010000117.1:0-4902 GCF_051297115.1 Meiothermus cerbereus | reverse complement strand
TGCAGAAGGCCACTAGAACAGTCCAGTTCATAGTGGCCTTAGTTTTTGCTTTCTAGCTCGGAATGTCTAGGTGGCAACTTGAGTTACTATAACGCCTCCATCAAGAGACGCCCAAGCACAAGGATACCCCCTTTGGCACACATTGCACGGGGAAAGGTGTCCTGCCGACTTCTATCGCGCAAGGCCATACCCGCACGAATCAAACCTATTTTGTCTGGCCCTGGTTGTTGCGGTCTGGCCTGGCTTTATTGGTGGCAGTGTGTTCAGGATAGCGGGGTTGAGACCTACCTGTGCTATGGGCCTGGAGAACAGGTCTGGGCGATTTGACAGGCCGCACTTTAGGCCAGCCCGATGTAACCTAAATACCACTGCACGATGGCCTTTCCGTAAAAGAAAGCAACCAGCCCGCCTATTGCCAGGTAAGGCCCAAAAGGAATTTGGTTGTCGTCGCCAAACCGCCGCATGATTGAGCCAATGATGGCTCCAGTAAATACAGCGATAAAAACTGCCACCATCAGGCTGCTAAAGCCCAACCAGACTCCCAAAAACCCTGCCAGTACCACGTCGCCATAACCCATAACGCTCACGTAGCCCCCAGGGTTTTCCTCAGCAGGTGCGGGCTCAGTCTTGTCGGATGGGTTGCGAAGCCACCAGTACAGCATTCCAGCCAAGGCCATGCCACCGGCGCTGACCAGCATTCCTCGCAGGCTTTCCAGTGGCGATAGGCCCAGCAGCCAGGCCACGATGGGAGCAAACGCCCCAAGGCCGAGGGTCAGGCTGTCGTGCAGGGCAAACACCTTGCCAGTGCGGGCATTGAGCGAGGCGTTGAGCAAGCCCACCACAATGCCCAGCCCCCCCAGCCAGGTGCCACCCAAGGTGCCCAGCATCCCTCCCCAGGCACCCACCATGGCTGCCAGATGCACCAGATGCACGCCAAACGGGCCTTCGCGGGGGCCATCTTTAAAGCGGTTGTATAGCCATCCGCCATAGCCCGCAAATAGGGCCACCAAACCAGCCCCCATCAAGCCGCCGTCTATTGCTGTTTGGAAGTTTTGGGGGAAACCCAGTAAGCCAGCCCCCAGCAAACCCAGGAAAATCCCCCCATAGTTGAGCGAGTTGGGCAGGGTTTTGGTGTCAATATCAATAAACGCGAGTGCAATCAACAAGGCGATGAAGGCCCATATAAAGACCAGCTCGGGAAAAACAGGGCGCAGCAGGGCGGCTACGCCAAAAAGAACTGCCGTCAGGCCCTCCACAGCCGGATAACGCAGTGGGATTGGGTGCTTGCAGTTTTTGCACCTGCCCCCCTGCACAACCCACGAAACAATCGGCACCAGCTCGAGGGGGGAGAGCGCATGCCCGCAGTGGGGGCAGCGGGAGCGGGGCCACACCACCGATATGCCCGCTGGAACCCGATAAATCACGACATTAAGAAACGAACCAATCAGGCTTCCGAGCAGGAGGGCAAAAACCACAAGGAGGGACAGGGGTAATAACTCCACCCCGCTATTGTAAGAGAAGGGGCACTGGATGGCTTGTGATGTGTATGGTTCCAATCCACCCAGCAGCGCCACTATGTCAAAAGATGCGCCGGAGCAGGGAAGGGGTTTGCTTACCCGCAGCAGTGCATGGTGGCAAACCAGAGGCTTGCGCGGTAAGGTTGGAGCAGTGGCTGGCCTGTATGACCCGACTGAAGCGATTCGGACACAGGGGGAAGAAGGCAGGTACCGGCTCTGCTTTTCTGGGCCCTTGCCTGCATCTTTGTGCAGGGGGAGCCCGCATAGATAGAACGCTTCTTATATGAATCACCCTGCTTTGATGCTCAAGAGCCCATTGTTGCAAGTGCCGCACGGCTTTACCACCCGTGAGGGTGGGGTCTCACCTGCACCTTTCGATAGCCTCAACCTGGGCATTTCCACGGCCGATAGCCCCGATTGTGTACTGGAAAACCGCCGACGGGTTCTGGCGGCTTTTGGCAACCCGCCTGTGGTGGCATTAAGTCAAGTGCATGGCAATCAGGTGCATGTGGTTGAGACAGCCGGAGACCAGGAGGGCGATGGGGTGCTTACATCCACGCCAGGGTTGCTGCTGCGGGTTACTGTGGCCGATTGCTACCCTATCTTATTGCACGACCCGGTGCGGCAGGTGGTGGGGGCGCTGCACGCAGGCTGGCGTGGGGTGGTTTTGGGTATATTGCCGCGGGCTCTTGAGCTGATGCGAGCCCGGTATGGCTCGAGCCCAAAAGATATTCGTGTGGCGGTGGGGCCTGGTATTAGCGGCCCCAACTTCCAGGTGGGGCCGGAGGTGCTCGAGCAGTTCGAACGCCAAGACCTGGCCTTTGCCTGGCCCGACCCAGAGCACTCCGGCAGATACCGGCTCGACCTCGAGCGAGCCATACGTACCCAGGCCCAGAGGGCTGGCATTAACCCCCAGCACTACTGGGCGCTGGGGCGCTGTACCTATGCCGACCCGGTTTTCTTTTCCCACCGGCGTGATAGGGGTCAGACCGGGCGGATGTGGGCTTTGATTATGCTGCCAAGTCAGTAAGAGAAAGGGTGCTGGCCCCCACCGGAAAAGCCATTTGATTGAGTGGGCTTTGTTCTTCAGTCTTACAAAAGTTTTCGTTACACTAAAGCTGTGCTTAAGCCTGGGGCCCAGCTTAACTCGGTTACCGAAATTACCCCTGCCTGGCTTCAGAAGCGGGGTTTGAAGGCTGTGCTGCTCGACCTGGATAACACCCTGGTGCCCTATAAGACCTACGGCGAGGCGCCCGAGGGCCTGCTGGCATGGCTACAAAGCCTTAAAAATGCTGGTATTCCGATAATGCTCGTCTCCAATGCCAGCCCCTGGCGGGTACGTTACTGGTGTAAAAAGCTGGGAATTCCAGGTTTTGGCCCGGCAGGAAAGCCCTGGTTTGGATTTCGCAAGGCCCTGAGGCGGCTGGGCCTGCCGCCCCGCCAGGTGGTGGTGGTGGGTGATCAGCTTTTTGCTGACGTGCTGGGGGGAAATCTGGCTGGGATGTATACCGTGCTGGTTCCCCCGCTTTCGCAAAACGAGCTGGGGTATACCCGGATGGTGCGAAAACTTGAGCGCTGGGTGCTGCAAAACCCCAACTTCAGATGCACCCCGGGAGCCAATGAGGAATTTGACCCAAAAGATTTCTGCCAAAACTCCACAATAAGCAAAGACTAGGAGGAAGCGAAGCGATGCCTTATGTTAGCCTGGTAAATAACCCGATGATCTGGTTCATTAAATGGCATTCCATTACTGGCTCTGGCATTAACAGCTTCGAGTAGGAGGACGGGTCGAATGGCGAATGTCTTAACCATTGGCGATAAAAGACTGGGCGCGGCCCTGCTGGATATGGGCCTGTTGGGCGATGAAGAACTCCAGCGGGCGCTCGAGCAACACCGTGAAGTAGGGGGCAATCTTTCGGAGATTATTGTCGAGCTGGGGCTACTTTCCGAACGTCGTATTGCCCAGGCCATCGAGGAAGCCTTTGGTATCCCGCTGGTAGAACTGGTGGGAATGGAGATTTCTCCCGAGGCCAAATCGCTCATCCCGGCGGAGCGGGCCAAAGACCTGGGGGCCATTCCCTTTAGCGTGGAGGGCGGTACCCTGCGGGTGGCCCTGTTGAACCCCCTGGACAACCTGGTGCTTGAAGAGCTCGAGGATCTCACCAACCAGATTATTGAGCCTTACCTGACCACACAGTCTTCCTTCCGCTACGCCCTGGCCCTGCACTATCCTGAGCTGGGCTTGCCGGTGCCCCCGCCGCCTACGGCTGTGTCTCCAGGTGAGATCCAGCTTGGTGAAATCCTGGTAAACAAGGGCTGGCTGAGCCGAGAAGACCTCGAGGCGGCCCTGGTCGAGCAGGAAAAAACCGGTGAGCTTTTGGGCCGTTTGCTTACCCATAAATATGGCTTATCTGAGGAAAAGCTTTACCAGGCCCTGGCCGAGCAGGCCAATATTGAGTTCAGGACAGAACTAGACGACCTCGAGTTTCAACAGGAAGTCTCAGCCTTTTTGTTGCGCCCCGACGCCCTGCGCTATCAAGCGGTACCGGTTCGCCAGGATGGACAGCAGGTGTTGGTGGTGCTGGCCGATCCCCGTCATCGCCATGCCGTGACCCAGCTAATTGAGCGCCCAACGAAGTTCATCCTCACCCTGCCCAGGGTCTGGGAAACCCTATTTGGCAAGGCCTACCCCGAGAAAAGCCGCCTGGGCGAAGCCCTGGTGCAGGAGGGCAAGCTGGGCCGTGCGGCGCTCCAGGATGCCCTTTCGGTACAGCGCCGCATGGGCAAAACCCGGCCTCTGGGCGAGGTGCTGGTGGAGCTGGGGTACGTTAGCGCCCAGGATGTGGAAGAGGCCCTCTCCAGGCAGCGGCAGGGTGGTGGACGCCTGGAAGACACCCTGGTGCAGTCGGGCAAGATCAAGCCCGAGATGCTGGCAAAAAGCCTGGCCACCCAGCTTGGCTACCCCTACATCGACCCCACCGACTCCCCCCCCGATCCCTCGGTGCTCACCATGGTGCCCGAATCCACCGTTCGGCGCTACACCATCTTCCCCCACCACCTCGAGGGCAACACCCTGGTGGTTTTGATGAAAGACCCCCGCAACATCCTGGCCATCGATGACCTGCGCATGATTACCAAGCGTGACATCATGCCTGCGGTGTCGGCGGAGGCCGCCATCAGCAAGCTAATCGAGCGTTTTTACGGGGGCACCACCGGGGTCGAGGAACTCGCCCGGGAGTTTGAGGGCAAAAAGAAGGAAGAAGACGCCGCCGATACCAGTGCCCTCGACGACAACGCGGTGGTCAAGCTGGTTAACTCAAAACTTGCACCTCTTGCATAGCCTGCATAAACCTGCTTTTCCTCTCACTTCATCCGGCGGTGGGTG
>NZ_JBEVAL010000116.1:0-4965 GCF_051297115.1 Meiothermus cerbereus | reverse complement strand
ACCACCAGGGCGCAGCCAGCACGAACCGTCCATCCAGCCCGAAGGGGGCCAGCCTCTCCCGCAGGCTCGCGGCCTTCTTTTCGGTAGGAGCCCCCCAGTACTGCCCCACGAAGCGCAGGGCGAAGGTCTGCACCTTGCGCTGGAGCAGATCCAGGGAGTAGCTTCCCGCGTCGTACTCGATGGCGATGGGGCCCAGCTTGCTGTACCAGTAGGCATCGGGCTGTTCGCGGTAGTGGATGCGGTGGGTGTCGGTACGCCAGTCGCCCACCGCAGCCCCCAGGATGTGCCGCATCTCCCCCACCCCGGCCAGGTGGCGCAGCAGGGGCGGCCCCAGGCGGCTGACCCAGAGGTAAGGGGTGTAGAAGCGTACCTCCATAAGCCGGTTGGCGTGGTGCGAGGGGTTCAGCACCGCCCGCACCACGAACAGCCCCATCGCATGGGCTTCCTTTTCCGAGGGAACCATCCCGTAATGGCGCATGAGTTGGCCCTCGGAGAGGGCCAGGTCGCAGCGCAGGGCTTCATGGATACGCTCCAGTACTGCTTGTCGCTCACCTCGTGGCAGGTTCCTGGCTTGGGACAACAAGGATCACCACCTCCGTTCCTTTCTCAGCCTGGGCCACCCGTACCACCGCTTTCTTGTCCTGTTGCAGGGCAAACAGGTTCGCCAGGCTTCCGGCCATGAATAGCTCCAAAGGCGGGGTTTGCGAGGACTGGGCCACCCCGCCCCCCGGCAGCACGGTCACGCTCTTGGCCTGTGAGGCCGCAGTGACGTAATCGCTCACCCCGCGCAGGCTGCCCCGGATAAGGTCAGCGGCGATGGAGGGCGCTTCCTCGCGCACTCTGGCCGCCACCCCCAGCGTCCCCTCGGCGTCCAGCAGGGTGGCGCTGACCGTGTACTCCCTGCCGTCCTTGATGGCCTTGGTGAGCTTCCCTTTGAGGCGGCGGGTCTCGTCCAGAGTAACCTCGCCTACCCAGGTGGAGCCGTCCTCAGCGTCTACCGCTACCGGGCCGGGGACACCTTCCGCGATGAGTACCCCGATACCCAGCCGCCCTTTGAGGCGGGTGCCCAGGGGGTAGGGAGAGGCCATCGCTGGCGCGGGCGCTGGGCCGGTAGCTGCTGGTGCTACCGGAGCCGAGGGGAAGGTTGGCAACGCCGCGCCGGGTGCAGGTGGTTGTGTGGGTGTAGAAGCGGGCGTTGAGGTCTGGGCCTGCCCGCCCACCAGGTAGAAGCTCCCGCCCTTTCCGCCCTGGCCCTCAACTGCCCGTACCGTGAAGGTGGACTGGGTTTCCTTCTTGAGGCTCAGAGCCCCATCAGTTGAGCCTGAAGCGGAAGAGCGGCTGGAGGAAACCGGCTGGTTCTGGAGTGCTGCCGCCACGTCTTCAGCCACAGAGTCGGTAATCGGGCGGCCTGAAGAAGAGGGTGCAGAGGGGGCCTGGGGCCGCGTTAGGGTCAGCGGCCCGCCCTGGCTCTGGGTGGTGGTAGCCGTAGCGATGGTCAGCGGGGCCGGTGGAGTTGCGCCTGGGCCAGTAGCATCGCTGGAGGTCTGCTGACCGCTGCTGGCAGCCTGTGCAGTCGCGCTTCCAGCGTTCGCCACGTACAGGGTCATGGGTTGGGGCGGTGGTGTCTGTGCCGCGCCAGTTGTGGTCGAATAACCCGAGGGCGGCGGGGTGGTTGGATACCCTGAAGGTGGGGGCGGCACTTCAGAGTAGCCACTAGGAGGGGGTGGAGTTGCACCCGTATCTTGTGGACTCTGGCTCTGGCCTGTGGCAGCGGCGGTCTCACCGTTTGCGCTTGCGGCTGTCCCTCCAGTAGCGGCTGCTTCTGAGTTAGCTGAAGCAGGGGGTGCCGGTTCGGGTTTAGGTGCGGTCGTAGTCGTAGCGGTTGGAACCGGCACAGGCAGGCCCCCTTTGGCGGGCTCTGTATTGCGGGTGGAAAGGGCGAACCACAGGGTAGTGGCCGCTATCAGACCGGCAAACCCCACCGCGATCTGTTTGGGACGGGAGGGCACCCACTCCCCGGTGAGCTCGTCGTAGCGGTCAAGCAGGCGGTGCTTGAGGGAGAGGAAGAAGCTACGTCGTGCCACCGCCCGCTGGGTCTCCTCCTCCGGGGTGGGCAGGTCGTCAAAGAGGATGCCGGACTCGAGAAGATCGGCCAGTTCGGGATTCTCCTTGCGTAGGCGCAGCAGCAGCTCATCAAACTCAGGGTCGGTGGGTGAAGGGACTGGACTTTTCAGGACAGCCTCAACCTGTTGTTTAATCTCTGGGTCAAGTCGCATATGGTAGTATCATATTACCCGTAATGGGTAACAAAAAATCGTAGAGGTGACAGCATGAGTAAAATCGGCCTTTTAGCTAAAAAGATCATGGGTTTACCGGAGATTCGTGGGTTGCTGATGGGGTTGGCGCTGGTGGGGCTGGGTGGCGTGGCCCACGCCCAGGCGGATCAGGCCTTCACCAACCTGACCACCGCCATCTGCAACATCTACAACGCGATGAGAGGCCCCTTCGGCCTGGCCCTGGTCATCATCATGTTCGCCATCGGTGGCATTAGTCTGATGATTGGTGGGAAAAAGGCCGTTCCGCTCATGATCGGGGCAGCCGTGGGTGGTGTGATTCTGGCTGCTGCGCCCTCGTTTGCAAAAATATTCGTAAGCGGGACAGCCTGCTAGAGGTTGTATGCGTCGCCGGGTGTACCGTCTCTATCAACCCATAACGATTGTCGGCCTGGAGGTGTGGCAGCTTCCAGTCATTGGTATGGGCTTCGTCATCGGCTTGCGGCTGATGGAGGGGATGCACCCGGCGATGGGCCTGCTCGCCGGAGCAGTAACGGGCTATCTGGCGTTGGTGGCGGCGGATCGGCTCCGTGAACGTTACCCAGGTGCGTCGCTGCTGCATGAGATGCTATGGCTGACCCAGAGCGACCGCTATGTGCCGGGGAAGGATAAGGAGACAGTTCCACTTTTGTTGAGGGAGAATGGCGGAGACTAGCGGGCTAACGATACTCAACCGCCCTCGGGAGCACTCGCTTACCGAGGAGTTTGCTTATTGGGAGATACATGAGGGGCTGATGGTGCTTGAGGATGGGCGGGCCGAGGTGGGGGTGGAGCTGCTGCTCAAGCCCACCCTGCTGCTCAGCCAGAGCGACCTCGAGGGCCTGCTCTACATGGTGCGGAGCGTCCTCCGAAACGGCGTGCCTCAGGGCACACGAGCCCGGCTATATGTGGAGGCGGCCCCCGCGCCGGAAGAGGTGGTGGACGCATACCGGACGGCCTACACACCCAGCCATCCGGTAGCTCGTGAACTGGCAGAGGAACGGTATCGCCACTGGCGCACCCTGTGGGAACGGGGCGAGGTCATGGAGCGGCGGGCCTTCCTCACTGTGAGCTTTGGACGCAAGCGGCCCAAGCGATTGCCGTTCGGGAAGGCAGAACTGGAAGGGCTGATCAAAGAAGGGGCCAAAATCCGCGAACGTATCCGCATGATTGCTCGGGGGCGGGGCGTGGAAGTGCGGGAGATGGACTCCCAGGCGGTCTTTGGCCTGGCCTACCGCTACCTGAACCCTGGTTTGCGTCTCTCGGGGGTGCCCGCTTACCGGCCCACCTGGCAGCGTTACCCACGGGTGGCGGTGGAGAAAATGCCGGGGCTCAGGCCGCCCACCTTGCGGGCGCAGTTGTTGCGGAGCGAGGTGGACAACTCCTACCGCGAGGCGCTATACGTAGGCGGGCGCTGGCTGAGCATGTTCAGCCTGTACACCATCCCCGACGAGACCTACACCGAGATGGGGGACGTGCTGGCTTTAGCCGGTGGGGGGGAATACTACCTGGTGGTGGATTTCTACCACGAGCCTTACGAGAAGGCCCTCAAAGCCCTCAAAGCGCGGGCGCGGAGATTCTATGCGGCCAGCGCCAACACCGAAACCTATGTAGACCCTAACGTTATCATCGGACAACAGGAGACTGAGGGGGCGATTGCCCACATTTCACAGACCGGCGACCACGTATATCGCGTGGGCGTTTCACTCATTCTGATTGAGCGGGAGCGGGAGGCCCTCGAGCGGCGGGCCAACCAGGTGGTGGGTAAACTGTCGGAGATTCCCGGCAGCCCCTTCCGGCAGCTCAAGAACGGCCTTTTTGAGCCCTGGAAAAACCGCGCCCCTTTTAGCGGGGGGATCAGCGACGAGGTGGTGAGCCTCTTGGAGTCCAACGCCGCCGACCTGGTGCCCCTCACGGGGGCCTGGAAGGGGCACGAGCAGCCGGTGGTGCTGTTTCATAACCGCTTCCGCTCGCTGACCCGCTTCGATCCCTTTACACCCCGCACGGCCAACTGGAACGGCATCGTGGCAGGCGGTTCGGGATCGGGGAAGACCTTTTTCACTCAGTACGTACTCGCAGATTTGCTACGCCGGGACGAGGTGGACGTGGTGATCCTCGACCGGGGGCGCAACTACGAGGCGCTGGTAGAGGCCTTTGAAGGGGCCTTCATTGACATTCGCCCCGGCGGGGAGACGGCGGTCAATATGTTCGACCTGGACGAGGGCGAACACACCCCCAGCCCGGAGAAGCTCCAGGACGTGCTGCGCTTTTTGCGGGCCATCCTCCCGGCGGGGGACGACCGCACCGAGGAGGCGGTGGAGAACGCCATCCTGGAAGCGGCCATCGAGCAGACCTACAAGCGAGCCAGCCCTGACGTGCCCCAGCCGGACGGGAGCTATAAGAAGGTCTACGGGGGAGCGAGGCTTTCCGACCTGGTGCAGACCTTGGTGCTTATGGACGAGATAGGTAGCCGTCCGGCCTCCCCCTCGGAGAAGGAGGTGGCGCGGAAGCTGGCGCTCAGGCTTCAGTCCTGGGTGGGGGATAGCCCCAAGGGGCAGTTCCTCGACCGGCCCACCAGCGTGCCCCTCTCGCAGGCGCGGGTGGTGTGCTACGAGCTCGAGGGCCTCAAGGACGACCTGGAGATCATCGGCAC
>NZ_JBEVAL010000115.1:0-5086 GCF_051297115.1 Meiothermus cerbereus | reverse complement strand
TCTTCTCCCACAGCCCCGTCATACCTTTCCACGCCGTCCGACACGCCGCTTTCCCCGCTGCAGCCTAGTTGCCTAAATCCAGGACACACCCTGCGCGCAATGCTGGCTGCATCGTTGCAAACCCGGCGGTAGACTGTGGGGGTATGAAGGATATCGGCATCTTAGGCGTTCCGATGGATCTGGGTCAGGGTCGGCGTGGGGTAGATATGGGCCCCAGTGCCATGCGCTACGGACGTTTGCAGGAGGTTCTTCAGGGCCTGGGCTACCATGTGCACGATTATGGCGATATCAAGGTGCCGGTGGTCGAGAGCCTGCGCGCCCAGCAGGCGCTGGGCGGGCTGGGCTACCTCGAGGCCATTCGCACGGTCTGCCTGGACACCATCGAAGCCTTGAACCAGATGCCCGCTGGGGTGTTTCCCATTGTGCTGGGGGGCGACCACTCCATTGCCATGGGGTCGGTCACGGGGGCCAGTCGGGGTGAGCGCATCGGGGTGATCTGGGTAGACGCCCACGCCGACTTCAACACCCCCCAGACCAGCCCCAGCGGCAACATTCACGGGATGCCGCTGGCGCACCTGTGCGGCCTGGGCGACCCGCGCCTGGTAGACCTGGGCCGCCCGGGGGCCAAGGTGCGGCCCGAAGACGTGGTGCTCATTGGGATTCGCAGCCTGGATCCGGGCGAGGTTCGGCTGCTGCGCGAGCGGGGGGTTACGGTATTCACCATGAAAGAGGTGGATGTGCAGGGCATCCCGGCCATTGCCCAGCAGGTTGCGGCAAAGTTCGCGGGTTTTTCCCGGGTGCACGTTTCGCTGGATGCCGACGTGCTGGACCCCGAAATAGCGCCGGGGGTGGGTACGCCCGTGCCTGGGGGCCTGACCTACCGCGAGGCCCATTTGCTTATGGAGCTGCTGGCCGATGCCAGCCTGGTTACCAGCCTGGATCTGGTCGAGGTGAACCCCATTCTGGACATCGCCAACCGCACCGCCCGGATGATGGTCGAGCTGGCCAGCAGTTTGTTGGGGAAGAAAATTTACTGATGGTTTTGCCCTGGCAGGCTTGATACAATCCCCCAATGCTGGTTATTCCTGCAGTAGATATCCAGTCCGGGCGGGCCGTTCGCTTGTTTGAGGGCGACCCCCGCCAGGAAACCGTCTATTACGAAAACCCGCTGGAGGCGGCCCTGCACTGGCAGGCCCTGGGGGCTCGGATGCTGCACCTGGTTGACCTGGATGCGGCTTTGGGCCGGGGAGAAAACCGGGCGGTGTTGCGTGCGCTGGCTGCCTCTTTGGCTATCCCCTTTGAAGTAGGGGGCGGGATACGCAGCGTGGAGGCTGCCAGGGAGGTTCTGGCCCTGGGGGCCAGCCGGGTGGTGGTAGGCACCGTAGCTGTAAAAGCGCCGGAAGTGCTGGAGCGGATGCTGGGGGAGTTTGGCGCCGAGCGGGTGGTGGTCAGCCTGGATGCGCGGGGCCTGGAGGTGGTGGTCTCGGGCTGGGCAGAGGAAACAGCCCTCAAGGTGCAGGATTTGGGCCTGCGGATGTGGGAGATGGGTGTGCGTACCCTCATTTACACCGACGTGCGGCGGGATGGAACCCTGGCCGGCCTCGACCTCGAGGTGATCGGTGAGGTTCGTGCAGCCTGGCCGGGCTTCTTGATTGCGGGGGGGGGCATTGCTTCGGACGCCGACCTCGAGGGCCTGAGGCACCTGGGCGTGGAGGGGGCCATTACCGGCAAAGCCATTTACGAGGGCCGCATCGACCTGAAGAAATGGGTTTGAGCCAGGGCCCACAGCCATGAAGTAAACTTCTAGCATGAAAGTGCTCAACGCACTGGCCTTCGTGGTGGTATTGGGGGTGGCTGCTCTGGCCTGGGCTGTGTATGTTCTGGAACCGGGTCTTTTGATTGGCACACCCTGGGGCCTGGTACATCTGA
This sequence comes from Meiothermus cerbereus, assembly GCF_051297115.1. GTDB lineage: Bacteria > Deinococcota > Deinococci > Deinococcales > Thermaceae > Meiothermus > Meiothermus cerbereus_A. The sequence goes on along the minus strand of NZ_JBEVAL010000115.1, from coordinate 3,157 downwards.
GCTTTTTATTGGTGACAGCCTTTGGGCTGGGCCTGACCGTGATGGGGCTGTACGGGCTTACCGGCTGGGTGAATGCCCAGGCGGCCCTGCACAAGCGCAACCGGGAGCTGCGGCAGCTCAAAAGTGAACTCGAGGCCCTCAAAAAGCAGCACCCCGAAGAAACCCCGGTCATCCCAGACCGGCTGCCCTAAGGGGAGGGAATGGCGCGCGGAGGTGTTTTGTCAGGCTGCGTTGTAGGTTAGAGCGGCCTGGATGGTTGACCCTGATTACGGCGTGCTTCTGCCCCACAGCCGGCTTTTTGTGGGCATTTGGCTAGGGAATTTTTGCGCTGTAGGGCAGTAAGGAGACCCTGTGATGAACTGGAAGTTTCGCGAATGGCCCCACGTCTCTTCGCTGCGCCCTCTGGTGGAGCAGCTCAACCTTTCGCCCCTGGCGGCGGCGGTACTCTGGAACCGGGGATTTCGCCGGAAGGAGGACCTCGAGCCCCCTCTGGAGCTGCTGCCCATCGAAGGCCTGAAGCAAGCGGCTTTGCGCATTATCGAGGCTTTGGAAAAACGCCAGCGCATCCGCGTGCACGGCGACTACGACGCCGACGGCCTGACCGGAACGGCCATCCTGCTCAACGGCCTGGGAAAACTGGGGGCCGACATCCACCCCTTCATTCCCCACCGTTTGAGCGAGGGCTACGGGGTGCTGATGGATCGTGTGCCGGAGCACCTGGAAGCCTGCGACCTGTTCATTACTGTGGACTGCGGCATTGCCAACCACGCGGAACTGCGCGAGCTGGTAGAAAATGGGGTTTCGGTTCTGGTAACCGACCACCACACGCCGGGCGCTTCCTCACCGCCGGGCCTGGTTGTGCACCCGGCCCTCTCGCCCCAGCTGCAAGGTCAGGCCCACCCCACTGGTTCGGGGGTGGCGTTCTTGCTGCTGTGGCAGGTGTACAAGCTGCTGGGGAAAGACCCGCCCCTGGAGTATGCCGACCTGGCCGCCATCGGCACGGTGGCCGACGTGGCCCCCCTGCAGGGCTTCAACCGGGCCCTGGTCAAAGAGGGGCTCTCCCGCCTGCGCGACTCGACCAACCTGGGCCTGAAGGTGCTGGCCGCCGAGCACTGCCGTGAGTTTAGCGCCAGCGAGATTGCATTTCGCATTGCCCCCCGAATAAATGCGGCCTCGAGGTTGGGACAGGCCGAGGTGGCCCTGGAGCTCCTTACCACCCAGGACCTGCTGCAAGCCCACCCCCTGGCCGAGCACCTGACCCGCCTCAACCAGGAGCGCCAGCGCATCGAGGAGGATATGCTACAGCGCATCTGGCCCAGCATAGACCCCACTCAGCCGGCACTGGTCATTCATGATGCCGAGGGGCATCCCGGCGTGATGGGCATCGTGGCAAGCCGGGTGCTCGAGCGCTACTACAAACCGGTCTTTATCATTGCCGATGGCAAGGGCTCGGTGCGCTCGACGCCTGGCATTAGCGCGGTGGGGGCTTTGCAGGCTGCCAGGCCTTTCCTCAAACGCTTTGGGGGCCATGCCCAGGCGGCGGGTTTCGCCATTCAGGAGGAACAGATTCCCGCTTTCACTGAAGCCATTCACCGCTACGCAGCCCAGTTTCCGGCGCCAGTGCCTGAAATTGTTCTGGACGGATGGCTGGATGGAGAAGACCTGGCCGAACTGCACCAGGCTTTAAAGCTACTCGAGCCCCTGGGGGAGGGCAACCCAGAGCCGCTGTTTTATACCCAGGGCAGGCCGGAATACGTGCGCACCATGGGCGAAGGCCGGCATCTGTCGTTTCGACTGAACGGCATCCGGGTCATCAAATGGCGCGACAATGGCGAGAGTCTGCCCGAACACATCGAGCTGGCCGCGGGTGTGGTGCTCAATGAGTGGAACGGCGAGCGCAATGTTGAACTGAGGGCGCAAGCCTACCGCCCATTGCCCGCTGCCCCTGAAGCGGGATGGGCCGTTCCAGTGCCATTTGCCCAAGCCGTGCGCCAGGCGGTGGCCCAGGCTGCCCAGGTCTATGTTCATCCAGAGGGCGCCGACTGGTTTATCAGCAGGGGGGTTGCGGTGGTGAAACCCGAGCAGGCCTGCTACTGGTTCAGCCTGCCGCCCGTACCGGCCTACCCCCAAAAGGTAAACATTGCCCTTTCGGAGAAGGCCCTGGCTGGCCTGGAGGCCAGTTCCGATCCTTTGGTTCGATCCCTGGGCAGGCGGGTGGCAACTGCGTATCGCTTGGGTCTGGCCCAGCAGTTGGCGGAGGACCTCGAGCGCTACTGGCAGGCCCTGGCCGGCCACACCCCCGCAGCCTATTGAGCCCATGCCATTCCTGGGCTCGGAGGGCTTTTTGCACTCATTTGCGCCGGTTATGGCCAGGCTCCCTTAGCAAAGTTTGCAGCTCATGCTGCAGGTTCTCGCGGGCGGGCTGCTCCAGCATGGCAAAAGCGGGGGTCTGGTAGATGCGCTGGCGCGACAGAAACTTTTGTAGCACCTGGGCGCGTCGTTCCCGGAACAGCGCCTCTGGAACCCAGGCATACTCGTCCCGGATGGCCTGGGCATAGGCTTTGTAGGTTTTGCGGTCGGCGCCCAGAATGGAGAGGTCGGCGTCCAGAAACAAAGCCGTATCGGGGTCATCCGACTGGTGGTCTTGTGTGGCCAGAATGATGGCGACCACAGTCTGAATGAGCGCAAGACTTACCCCCAGGCGCTTCAGGCTCTGCTCGGCCAGGTGTGCGCTTTGGGCCTCGTTGTCGCTGCGGGTGGGGTCGTAGATGGCGTCGTGGAACCAGATGGCAAACTCCAGGTGGGGCTTTGCCGGTAACAGCGAGAACAGGGTGCTGAGGTGGAGCAGATTGTGGTAGTGCCGCTGAGGCTCGCTGTGGCGGGTGAGCAGGTCGTCCAGCAGGGAGAAGTGCGGGTCGGGGTCTATCCCAAGCGAGCTAAGCAAGGCCTTCCAGCGGCCAATGAGCCGCTTGCGGCCTCCGTGTGAAAGTTCGAAATCGCGTCCCATGTGCTGCAGGGCCAACTGGAGGAGAGCTTATCATGGCCCCTCTCCAGCGAAAACCAGGGTGCTTTTGGCTTGTGGCGGCGCGAGGGCGTATAATACCAAATCTATGTAGATAATAACTCATGCCAAGCAAAGCCATAGCCCTACACGCCC
>NZ_JBEVAL010000114.1:0-5502 GCF_051297115.1 Meiothermus cerbereus | reverse complement strand
GTCAAGATAGTAAAGGGGGTGCTCACGATCTTGCTGCATAGCACCCCCTCTTTTTTCACATCCCGAGGGTCCAGATCAAGTAGCACACGAAGGAATTGCAAAAGCCTTAGCCCCGTAAGGGGATTGCTACACCTGTGAAATTGCGGGTGCAAACTCAGGGTGCCTGGCCTCGGTTGCAAAAGCCTTAGCCCCGTAAGGGGATCGGAACCAGGTCCTTGCACCTGGTACATACCTGGGCAGAAGCCTGGCGCCCGGATTTGCCTACCAGCAATACCAGGCAACCGTCCTGGCAGCCGGAGTGAGGGCGTGGAATGCGCCTCGAGGGGGACCTGGACAACACCGACCGCGAGCTAGCCGTGGGGATACACCCACCCCGGAACTCCGGTTCCGCCCTCAGGGGGCAGGGGTACCCCGGGAGTTTTCTTCCGGGGTACCCCGGAAATCAGTTTCCGCCCTCGAATGCCGATGGGGACGCGATTGGTCAACACCAACCCGAGCACCCCGGAAATCCACTTCCGGGGTCCCCGGAAACCATCTTCCGGGAGGAGGCCCTTCTGGCGGGTGCCCTACCGACCTCCGCGGGCAACCTCCTGCGGGCCGAGCGGGCCCTCCACGCATTGGAGGGGGGAGAAGTGGCCTTACGGGTGGAAGGGAGCCTGACCCTCTCCCCTGGCCAGGGAGGGAGCATCCCCGTCCAGGTCCTCTCCCCTTTCCCGGTGCGGGTGGAGGTGCGGCCCGAGGGAGGGCTTTCCGCCTACCTCTCCCCCAACCCGGCCCAGGGGCAGGCCTTCTTGCGGGTTAGGGCAGGCACGGGGTTAGCCCCTGGTACCTACCGGGTGGCCTTGGTGGCGGGCGGTTCATTTGGGGTATGGGGGCCCCAAAGCGGCGCCAGGGCCCAGGCTGAGGTTCGGGTGGTGCAGGGACCGGAGGCCAGGGTGGTGCTGGAGGCCTGCTCCTCCAGGGGTTGCGAGAGGCTGGTCCTGCCCAAGGAGGGCGGCCCCTTCCGGCTCGAGGCCAACCCCGGGGAGGCCTACCGCCTCCTGGCCTTCCTGGATGCCGACGGCAACGGCACCCTGGACCAGGAGGAGCCCCGGGACCAGGTGGAGGTGGTGGCGCCTGTCCAGGGGGTTGGGCTGGTGGTGCGGTAGCCTTAAAGGACATCTGCTTTCCACAACCGAGCGTTTATTGGCAAGCTCTACCAGGAAGTGGGGGAGTTTCCTGTTGCGCAAGATTGCCCGTGGCCCCTTTTAACACCACATAAGGGGCGCCCTTCTTTGTCGCATGGCGCCAATGGCATAGAAGCCCAGACCCTGGGCCAAGCCAGCAGCTAAAAACCCCCGCGCTACACTTTCCTTCTCCTTCGCCTTCGCAATGAGCGTCTCATCTCAGGCCAGGGTTAGGAACACCACCAGCTCGAGGTCATCTTCCTTGTAGGTCTTTACTTCCTCGGGGCTCGGGGCAGATGTCCTTCCGCTCAGGCCATACTTCTCTACGAACGCCTTCAACGCACCAACGAGCTCCTCGTCCTGATCTGCATATTTTTTGAAGACGGCTTCCAGTTCGCGTACCAGCACTTGCGATAGGGGCTCACGGAACGCCTTCAGTAGCTCCACCACATCGTTGCGATCTACCAGGGGATGCTTACCCAAACGCAAAAGAGCTTCCTTGACTTCCCGCTGGACTTTGGGCAATTCAGGGAGTTGCACGGCATATTGCTGGTTTAGTTCCTCCAGCAAACGCGACTTCACCCCAGCAAGGATGGAGTCTATGTCGTAGTCGGCATCCACACGTGGGGTGTTTTCGTCGCATTGGATTAGCCGGAAGATCCGTTGCTTGGAGTCGATTATTTTGCCGCTGTCCACCTCGTAGAAGCGCCAAAGATGCTCTCCGTCCACTTTGAAGTGAAAGAAAACTCCTCTTGTCCCTTTACCGGCCATTCCACTGTGGATGCCATATGGAAGCTCCTCCAGCCTCTTCGCCCCCTCCTTTTGCAGGAAGGTGGAGAGTGCGAGCCTCATGAACTCGCTAGAAATCTCCGACTCCGCTTCCAACTCGTCAGCAACGCTGGCATCCTCTTGTTTTATACGGCGGAGGGCGTTAAAGGTCTTGGGGTTGATCACCTCGCCCAGAATGCTGGCATCAAGACCCACGTTCTTGTCTATCTGGATGATCTTTTCCATCAGCCGCTCCAGCAGGCCCAGCATCTCCTCGAGGCCCTCCTCGGGAAAGAAGTTGTGGATGTGGATCACCTCGAAGGGTGAGCCCAGCCGGTCAATGCGCCCAGCCCGCTGGATCATGCGCACGGGGTTCCAGTGAAGGTCAAAGTTGATGACGGTATCCGCGTCCTGGAGATTCTGTCCTTCGGAAAGCACGTCGGTAGCCAGAAGCAAATCCAGTTCCTCCTCGGGAGGGATCTGGGCCTTGTGGGATTTGGGAGCAAACCGCCGAAGGATGGCCGAGCGCCGCTTGGGGGATACGCTGCCGTCCACCACCTCCCAGCGCACAGCTTCCAGGTGTGGGGCGTGGACCCCCCTAAAGGCCCTCTCCAAGTAGCGGGTAGTGTCTTGGAAGTAGGAGAAGACCACGATCTTCTTGCTCGGTCGCTCGCGAATCAGCTCCACCAGCTTGTTAATCTTAGGATCGTTCTCCTCGGTCAGGGGTTCCACCAGGCGTAGCATCTTCCGTAGCCGTTCCAGGTCCTCCGCCGCAACATGGGCTAACTCTAGCTTGCGGTACGCCGAGGCATCCACAGAGGGTAGGGTTTCCAGCAAGGCGGAGGCCTCCTCCTCGTTTTCCAAGGCTAGGAGGCGGCGGTAATCCTTGCCAGTGAGTAACCGCCCATGCATAAGCTCCTCAATGAAGCGCTCGTGAAAGGCAATCTGGCGGCGCAGGGAGAGGCGGAAGGCTTCCACGCTGGACTCGAAGCGCTTCAGGAGGAGGCTTTTGATCAGGCCAATCAGGGCCTCGTTGCGAAGGCTTTCGTATTTATCTGCCTCGCTGGGCGCTGTGAGGAAAGCTTCCGGGTTGTACACCGCCAGGACAAGGCCCTCGAAAATTTCGGCCACCTGCCTGTAGATACCAGGGAGGACGGCCTCGAGGTTGTAGCGCTCCGTATGCAGTTCCCGCCTGGGAAAACGCACCGGCTCACCGTCGATTGTGTCCTCGGGAAACTCTTGCTTAATGAACTGGCGCGTACGACGGATCATCACTTCCTCCAGGAGGTTCAGCAGGTCTCCATCCTCCAGGGCTCGGATGAAGTAGCTACGCAGGTGGGGGATGCCCGCCCGGGCGAAGTATCCCTCCCCGCGGGCGAAGAGCATGATTTGGTTGTAAAGGTCGAAGACCGAGTTGTTGATGGGGGTGGCCGTGAGCAACACCGCCTTCTTCCGCCGCCCGGCGCTCATGATGCGAGAGAGGGCAGAATAACGCTGGTTGTAGTTGCGGAAGTTATGGGACTCATCGATAAGCACCACCTCCACGTCAGAGTATTGGGTCCAATCAAAGTCTTTGCGCCCCATGCTCTCCATGGTCTCCACCCGGGCAGCCACCTGGATGGAGTGTAGCTCGTTCTCCCACATTTCTTTGAGCTGAGCCGGTGCAACGACCAGGCACTTCTTGCGCTGGAAGTAGCCGAAGTGTTCCAGGAGTTTCTTACCGACCCAGGTCTTGCCTAGGCCCACCGAGTCGGAGATGAACACCCCGTCGTATTTCTCCAAAATCCGCAGGGCCCGCTCAAAGGCCTTCTGCTGGAAATCAGCTAAGTCTACCAGGGACTTGCCAATGTCCCGGCCTTTTTCCAGGTCCACGGTGAGCTCATCCTTGAAGTACTCGTAGAGGCTTTTCAGGAAGACCAGGTAGGGGCTGTAATCCCTGCTGATAAGCTTGGACTCCTCCAATAACCGAACCAGCTCCAGCTTGTAGTCTTCTGACTGCTCCCAAAAGCGCTCAAACCACTCGCGTGCAGCTTGGGCAGCATAGCGTTGCTTGTGCACCGAGTTGAGCTCGGTGTTGGCGGTGAGCCCAGCGTAGGTGAAGTTTGAGGAGCCAATGATGGCCACGTCGTCGAAGATGTAGGCTTTGCCATGAAAGAATCCTTTGGTGTAAAGCCGAACCTCCACCTCGGGGCGTAACAGGAGTTGCACCAACTCCCTGGCTAGCTCGCGGTTGCGGGCGGTGAACTGCGTTCTCGCCAGGTCTTGCCGGAAACCGGCTGGGTAGAGTTCCCCCCCAGAAGCCCCCTGTTCCTTGGAGAGCAAAAGCCGAAGCCTGGGCACGCCCTCAAGAGCTTCCTTAACCAGCGCGTATCCTCCCAGGTTGAAGTAGCCGCTAGCGATGTCAGCTCGAGGCTGGCTACGCAACAACCAATCCAGGACCTCAGCGAGCTTGAGGTGCTCGTTGTCGATGAAGTCAGGAAGGATCATCGTGCTCCTCCAGATATCTGCGACCCGCCTCGGTGAGGACCCAGCTCCCGTAGCTACCGGATTGCACCAGACCTTCCTCCTTTAGGGAGGCAACCTCCCAACGTGCCCGGTTTTGCCAGACCGGCTCACCGTGTCTGGGATCATCATTGACTGGGTCCATGTCCTCGCCCTTGAGCAGGTGCTTCACCTGCTGATAAACCCTGTCCAGCACCTCAGCCGCTTTTCCCTGTCCCCCCAGCTCCGCCAGGGCCCGCAGGATAGGCAAGCGGTAATTTTTCTGGGGTGTGGCCGCGCCTTTGGGTTTTCTGCCGGTCTTGTTAGGCTTCTCGGGTTTTCCTGGAGCGCGCTTAACAGCCTTGCCAGGTTTGTCCCGCTTCCTCCCGGAAAAGATCGCCCACAGTTTGGCCAGCTCCTCCCCGCCGTGCTGCACCTTGACCAACCGATCAAGCCAGTGAGCCAGGATGGCCACCTGCTCATAACGGCGAGATTCCTGTGCCCTCCGCAGGGCCATCTCCCCATGGGCCATCAGCGCCTCCACGTTCTCCAGGAAGCCCCACAGTTTGCGTTCTGCGTTCTCTACCAGTTTTTCTAGAAGAATCTGCTCAGATTTCTCCTCGGCGCTGAGGGGGTCGAGCTGCTCCAGCTGTCGGACCAAGCCCTCCAGCCAGGCTCCCTCGGCCTCTACCCAGAGGACTCCATCGGGGCGCACCAGGCCCACCTGGGTATCACACTGCACCAGGATGGCGATCGCCCGCTTGATCAAGACTTGCTCGAGGGCTGCACGGGGCGGATAGGGCGGAACCAGGCGGAGTACCTGGAAAAGCCCGTCCAGGTCGAGCAGGAGCTCGCCTTTATAAGGCCCAAGCGAGTACGGTACGGCCATAGATACCCTTCCTCCGGCTACGCTTTGAAAGCGTCACAAGTGTTCCCCCCGCAACCAGCGGTTGCCCAACCTCACAGCGAAGCGGCCAAGGCTTAGGGATAAGTTGCGGATCCTCGGTTCAACATCTTCTAGGTCACGTACCCAAGCCGACCACTCTGCCGCCCGCCCAAATTGCCGCCGATGGAGGTCTTCCTCCTT
>NZ_JBEVAL010000113.1:0-5541 GCF_051297115.1 Meiothermus cerbereus | reverse complement strand
GGCGCCTCCTGTTGGCGCAGTTTGGGGAAATGTGGCTGGTGGCTTTTCCGAATTGGGGTATCGAGCATGACTTCTCATTTTAGTCGGGTAGCTTTTACCTACGACCGGACGCGGTATCATCCGCCGGAGGTTTCTGGACGTATCGCGACTGCCATCACCGCGCCCGTCGAGAAGCTGTTTCGCGACCCCTTGTTTTTGGAGATTGGTGCAGGAACAGGCCGAATTTCGGTGCCGATTATCGCTCGAGGCTACCGCTATATTGCCCTGGACGATAACCCGGCCATGCTCGAGGTCTTAAGGCAAAAAGTGGCTGGGGTGGCCCGCAAGGCCCGCCTGGTCGAGGCCGATGCCCGCGAGCTGCCCTTTGAACGGGACAGCCTGCATGCCGTAATCGCCGTGCACTTCTGGCACCTGCTGGATAACTGGCAGCAGGCGCTGCAAGAAAGCCTGCGGGTACTGCGCCCGGGCGGTTTTTTATTTGAGGGCTGGGATCAGTCCAACGACGAAAGCGAGGACTGGCGCATCCAGCAAAAGTGGAAGGAAATTCTGGCCGGCATGGGCTATCAGCTGGCGCGGGGCCGCCACCAGGCCCGCCTGGCCGAGGTGGAAAAAGAGCTGATCCGGCACGGCCTCGAGCCCAGAGCCAGAACGGTGGCCGACTGGGTCAAGCTGCGCAGCCCCCGCACCAGCCTCGAGATGCTGCTGGAGCGCATATATTCTTTTACCTGGGAGGTCCCGGAGGAAGTTTTCAGGCCCTCGGTGGCCGAGCTGGCCCAGTGGGTGGCCGCGACCTACCCCGACCCTGACGTGGAATACCCAATCCACTGGAAGTTTGTGTTGCGCACCAGCAGGATGCCCTAACTGAGTCTGGCGTAACAGCCACCGCTGTGGGAGACTATTCACCCCGACCGAAGGGGTGCGCCAGGCTTCACAGGGATGCACCTCATTGAAAAGCCGTTCTGAGGACATTTGTCATTGACAAAGCGCTTTGAAAAGCGTAGCCTTCCTTTGAAAGGGAAGGTGAGAAATGTGAACCTCCATAAGGGCATCCGTCTTGCGTTGCTTTCAGCCTTTGCTGTAGGTGGCTTGTTTGTGCTGTCGCAGGATCAAGACCCCGAGCGAAAAGCAGAGTGGGAAACCAGCAAGCACAACAACGTGAAAACCACCCTGGCGCAAGCAACGGTAGAGGTCAGGCAAGCCACAGCCGCCCACTGTGCCCGATGCCATAGCGATCAGGGTTTTAGAGCCTGGTTGCCTTAATTGATGCGGGGCGATCCAGGTTTTATTAAAGGGCCAGACGGCAGGGATGCTACTGTAGCTCACCTTACCAGCCTGGGCCTGACCAGGGACAAGGTGCAGCCCATCACCTGCTCTACCTGCCACAACGACCGGGGTGACATTCGAATCGTCCACGATACCTATCACCTGCCTGCAGGCTTTTCGGTGAACGCTGTGGGAGAGGGTGCGCTCTGCATGACCTGCCACAACACCCGCAACGGGCGCATTACCTGGAATGCCGAGGCCCGGCCCAACTACTCCAGCCCCCATTACTCGGCCCAGGCCGATATGCTGGTGGGCAAAAACTTCTTCTTCGTCAACGACACCTCGGATACGCGGGGTTCCCACGCTTTCTTTACCGGTGCGGCCTGTACCACCTGCCATGTGAGCATGAACCCTCAGTCGCACACCTTTAAAGCGCCCGAAAATGTCTGCACCAACTGCCACGGGGCCAAGATGGACAAGGAGTTTGTCCAGCGCCCCACGCGCCAACTGATGGCCCGTTTACGCACGGTGATGTCGGCCCGCATTATGGAAGTTCGCAGCCGCATTAAGGTGATACGGGCCTACGACGAGACCAAAGGAACCTTTACCGACAACTTTGCCATAGACGGCAACAAGATCCTGAGCCTGGCCGACGTGAGCAGTGTGGGTGGTCAGATCGTCTTCAAATTCCGCATGGCCGAAGGCCCTGACGTGATGACTCCGCTCGGTGAAATTCGGGAGGCGGCGGGTGGGAAGCAGGTCTTCGCCCTGAATGACCCCATCGTACGGGCTAGCTGGAACTACCTGATGGTTAAGTACGATGGCAGCTTGGGAATCCACAACCCCAGTTGGGCCCGCGAAGTGCTCCAGGCCTCCATCAATGCGGTGCGGGCGAGGTAAGCCATGCCCCAGGATTGCCGAGACCACACAGGTTTCGGCAATCCTTGTGCGGAAAGAGGACTATGGCGCCAATCTTTTACCAGGCTTCACCCTAGTCTGGTAGATTTGCTATGAGCCGACGATGGGCTGACACCAGAGAGGCTGTGAAAGTTTGGGCCACTGTGATTTACTGGGCGGGGTAAATGGCTAGATTTTGGCCTCTATGCGATATGCGCTAAAGCAAGCTGTTTTCCTGGCTATGGGAGGTTGTATGCAGTACAGGAGGTTTTCCATAAGAAGCTCTTTGGGGGCGTTGGGGGTTGGCCGATGATTCGGGCTTACCAGAATGCAACGAACCCCTCTGCCAAAGCCCTCGAGCTGATCCGCCTGCTGATGCTCCTGCTGGTGCTGGTAGGCTGGGTGATGTACCCCCTCGAGCTCCTCTTGCTGGGGCACTGGGCCGAGAGCTGGCAGTCCAAAATGCCCTTTTGGCTGGCGATTCCTGGCTTGGTTTCCACGCTGCTTATCCTTTTCGACCGCAAGACACCGTGGATACGCCTGTTCTTTATCGTCACCATGTGGGCTTCGGTGCTGACCGGGCTTCTGGGGGCCTACTTTCATGTGGTGTGGAACTTCGATGACGAGGTGAACTGGAAGTTTGAAAAGGCCATGGAGGCTGTGGCGGGCTCGAGGCCGGTGCTGGCGGCAATGGCTTTCACCCACATGGGCGTTACCGGGCTGCTTTCAATTTACCGGGCCGAGTGAGGAAGGGAGGAGGACAGGCATGATTGAAGCCCTGCTTAGAGCCAAGGACGAGCAGAGTCGCCTGCTCGAGCTGATACGCACCATCTTCTTGCTCTTGTGTGCGGTGGGGTTTGTGTTTTACGGGGTAGAACACTGGGTGCTGGATCATTACCTCGAGTCCTGGCAGTCCAGAATCCCACTGTACCTGTCGGTGGTGGGCTTTCCCCTCACGGTGCTGATGTTTTTCAACCGGGGCCCCCTGGTGCGCTATCCTTTCCTGCTGTGGATGGCGGTCTCGCTGGTAGCGGGCGTGGTGGGAGCCTACTTTCATCTGCAATGGAACGCTGCCGATGCCGAAGTGAGCATCTGGAGCTGGCGCGGTTTTATCGAGGCTTTCGAGGGTTCCAGGCCGGTTTTGGCGGCACTGGCCCATACCCATATTGGGGCGGTTGGTCTGATTATAGGCCTGACCATTCGAGACGAGTAGAAGGAGAAGAGGCAATGAACATAGTACGTGCACTGTTTGTTTTGATGCTGGCTGTACCTGGTTTGGCCCTGGCTCAACGAGCGCCCACCATTGACGGCAAGATCGTGGCTGGGGAATATGCCAAAACCTTTAAACACGACAAATCTGGAATGACCATCTCCTGGAGCATTGTTGGCGACACCCTGTACATGGCCCTGCAGGTAGACAGCCCTGGCTGGATTGGTATTGCCATGATGGCCGAAAAGGACGACAAGAAAAAAGGGGCCGATACATATATCTTTACCATGGATGGTGGCAAATTCACCGCCTTGGACATGATCCAGGTCAAACGCACCGGCAAACCTGCTGACGACACCGAAGAAGGCGGCAAGAACTCCATTCTGCAAGCGGCGGGCACCTATGCCGGCAAAACCTGGACGGTGGAGTTTTCTCGCAAGCTCAAGACGGGCGATTCCAATGATATGGACATCGCGCCGGGGCAGAAGTTCATTTTTATGATTGCTGTAGGCCCTGAGATGTCCATTAAAGAAGAGCACAAGAAGAGTGAACGCTGGTACATAGAAAACTTCAGCCTCTGATTGCACTAAAAAAAAACACTCTGCCATTGGGTGGAGTGTTTTGTTTTTTAGCAGACGGCGCAAGGAGCACAAGGATGAAGAGCGCTCTAGTGCAGGGCAAAACCGACGAGCGGTACCTGGCCCTGGCAAAAAGAACGAATCAAGGGCCTTACTTATTGCTTATAGGCAAAGCCAAACTGCTCGATGCGCCGCTTAATCTCTGCATCCATGGGTGGGCGGGCTCCAAACCGCCCAATCACCCAGCCCGCCACCTGCACGGCCAGTTGTCCGGCTGCCCGGGCGTCTTTGGAGCGCAGGTAATGCCCCAGGAAGGCTCCTCCAAACGAATCGCCTGCGCCGGTGGCATCTACTGGCTGGTCGCGGGTGGCCTGAAGTTCGATCAGGCTGCCCCGGTCGAGAATTAGGGCACCATCGGCAGCCAGCTTGAGCAGAATCATGGCCTCGGGGTAGAGGTTTTGCAAGACCTCGAGGATCTCCCTGGGGTTCTGGGCCCCGGTTAGGGCCTGGCCTTCATCGAGGTTGGGAAACACAAAGTCTAGGGAAAGCCCTCGAGTCATACGGCGAAACTCCTCCCGTCCGATTTCCCGAATCATCTGAAACGAGGCCGGGTCGAAGGAGATGGTGATGCCGGCATCGCGTGCCACCTGCACGGCCTTGAGCGCGGCCTGCCTTGGGGGGTCGGTAAAGAGCGACCAGGCCGTCACGTGCAGATGCCCGGCCTGCTGAATGACTTCTACCGGCACTTCCTCGGGGTGCAACTCAAAGTCGGCGCCTTGCGAGGTGAGCATCGAGCGCTGCCCTGCTGCGTCTATAAGTACCAGAATTACCCCGGTGGGGGTGCTGCTGTTCCAGATGATGTGGGGCATTACACCCTCTGCGGCCAGCTCCTGCACAGCAAACTCGCCGAAGCGGTCGCGCCCTACTTCTCCGATAAATCCAGCCGGATACCCCACCCGGGATGCCCAAACTGCCACATTGGCCGCGCTTCCGCCACCCATCAACAAAACCCTTCCGGTGGTATCGCCGCCGGGCAGCAGCAGGGTATTGGGTTTGGCCAGCACATCCCAGGTGAGGTCGCCAAGGGCAACGAGAGGTTTGAGGTTCGCCATCGGGCCGATTGTACCCTGCCAAACCCCGTGCTTCGTGTTGTCACGGGGCTTTTTGCTGCCGCGCTAATGGAATGCTGGGGATCGCACATCAGGTTTTTGTTGCGAGCAGCACACGTAGGCCAAAAGCCAGGTCGGTTTCCGGGTAGGTTGTCGGTTCTGTGTCCCTATGCTAAAATCCGATGCGCCGGCGATGAGCTGGGACAATGGGGGCCGTTAGCTCAGCCCGGTAGAGCACTCGTCTCCAAAACGAGGTGTCGGAGGTTCGAATCCTTCACGGCCCGCCAAAAATTCAAACAGTGGGTGTTCTCCAGAGGGTCATAACCTCTGGAGCTTTTTATAGAAGCGAGGGGGTGTGGGGGAGCTATAAAACCCATCCCCTTCAGGGATGGCCGCCTCGCCGTGGCGAGGCGAGGACTCCCCTACGTGCCCCACAGGGGCACATAGCATGGTGAGTGGTAGATGCGCTAGAATATCAGCTGGA
>NZ_JBEVAL010000112.1:0-5555 GCF_051297115.1 Meiothermus cerbereus | reverse complement strand
TCTTCTCCCACAGCCCCGTCATACCTTTCCACGCCGTCCGACACGCCGCTTTCCCCGCTGCAGCCTAGTTGCCTAAATCCAGGACACACCCGAGCCTGGGCTACAGGAAAGCGTTTTTGCAAGCCATTTTTCGCTTGATGCGTACAGCACAACAAAAGCCGGTTTGGCATGGCATCCTCTGGCCGCGCCTATGCCCGCAGCAAAAAGCGGGCGATGCCTCCTTGCACAGCACACCACAAAGCGCAGCCGCTCATAAAGCCCTCGAGGTGGTCTGTATAATCGCTTGTGGTGTCGTTACTGGACGATAAGTTCACCATTCTGAGCGAAGAGCCCCCTCAGGGTTTTTTGCGCCCGTACTGGGTGCAAACACCAGAGGGAATCAAGGGGCAGTTGTACTGGTTCGAAGTGCATACGCCTGAGGCCCGCACCGCCTTTCACCGCTACAAAAACGCCATTCGCCGGCTCGAGGCCCAGGGTTTTTTACCCCAGGGGGTGCTGGTCTCGGCCAACCCTGGGCGCTACTATGTGTTCTGGCCCGAACAGGCCAAAGCAGCGCTCAAGGCCCGGCGGCTCAAGCCGATACTGGAGGTACTGGAGCCTTTTGGCTACCAGGAAAGCGACCTCGAGGTCACCGAAGTCAGTGGGCGGCCCCTGGTTGGGAAGCTGCGCCCCCAGATCGGCCCATCCCCCAGAGGCTCGAGCCGCACCGACCTGAGCCCCAATCTTCCCGCCCTTCCCATTGAACCACCCCCAGCCAAGGTCGAGATGCCCCGCAAACCCAGCCCACCCTCCCGCATCGGCGAAACCAGATCCCGCCCCCCAAAGCCTGTCCACCGTGCAAACTGGCCCGGCTGGCTTCCCGGCCTGCTGATGCTGGTTATAGGCAGCATAGCTCTGTGGCAGGCCGCAGACCGCTACCTGAACCCGCCGGAGTACATCCTGCCCGACCTGGTGGGCAAGACCCCCCGGCAGGCCCTCGAGGCGGTACGCGCCTACGGCCTCAAGGTGGAGTTTGCCGAGGGCAGCGATGTCTCGCTACCAAAAGACCAGATTCTGGAACAGACCCCCGACCCCGGCACCCGCGTCAAACCGGGACGGAGGCTCGAGCTGGTCATCAACAAACCCCGCTTTGGCAGCGTGCCCACCCTGAGCGGGCGCTCGCTCGAGGATGCCCGCCAGGCCCTCGAGGCTGCAGGCTATCGCCTTGCTGGCATCACCCGCATCGCCTCGGGTGATACCGCCGACACCGTTCTGTCCAGCATTCCCCGCGAAGGCCATGCCCTCCCCCCTGGCCAGGGGGTGCGCCTGCTGGTCTCTAGCGGAGCCCGGCCCCCGGCGCGCGAAACCCTGCTGCCCGACCTCACCGGCCTCACCGAAGATGAAGCCCGCTACATCCTTACGGTAGCCGAACTCCAGGCCCAGGTCGTGCGGGTGGCCTCGGGCGCACCCGATGGGCTGGTGATCAGCCAGGAGCCCGGCCCAGGCGTGGTATTGTCCCGCGAAACGGTCGTGCGCGTCCTGGTGGCGGCCCAGCCCGTGGCCTCCCTACCCAAGGCCTCCCCCTTCGCGCCTCCCCGGCTGGAGCCGCCGCGACCACCTGAACCCACCCCCATCCCCCAGCCCGCCAACCCGCCCGCGCCATCCCCCACACCCGCCGGGCTGCAGGAGCGAAGGGTAAACGTGAGCTACACCCTGCCGGAAAACATCCCGAGCGCCGTGGTGGTCATCACCGTGCAGGACGAGGTGTTGGTCAACACCGTGTTTGAAGGCCCGGTGCAACAGCCCTGGAGCTTTAGCCAGGAGATTGTGGTGCGCGGCAATGCGGTGCTGCGGGTGGTGGTCAACGGTGAGCAGGTACTGGAAACCCCACTGTGAAGGGTGCCTGGGCTGAAGCACGGGCCTGCGCGTACCTGCAGGCCAAAGGGTATGTTCTGCTAGGGCAGAATAAGCGCACGCCATTTGGCGAAATAGACCTCTGGATGCGGGACGGGCCGGTTTATGTGGCCGTTGAGGTCAAGCAACGGCGGGGAACCACCTTCGGCACACCCCTCGAGGCCCTCACGCCCACCAAGTATCGGCGCATCTACCAGTCGGTTCTCTATTTGCTGGGGCGGGATGACCTGCCGGTGCGGCTCGAGGCGGTCTTGGTGTATGGCACGCCAGAGAAGTTTCGCCTCGAGCACCTGCGCTTGGATTAAGGCACGGCCCCCCAGCCCGCCCTATACTAACCTCTATGCTGGGCAAGCTCATCCGAAAGCTTAGGGCGCTTCACAAGGGTCCTGCGTTGCCCGCGCCCCTGCCCCAACAGGCCATTCAGGTTCATCGCTTCTGGCTGTATCTGCACCCCACCCGCCTGCAACGCCCCCTGCTGGTCCGGCCCCTCCCGCTGGTGGCCCGCACCACCCTCGAGCTCTTCTTGCAGTGCCAGGACACCCGCCCCCTGCACCTGCTCGAGGTGGGGTTTCTGCGCCTGCGCGATCGCAAGACCCTGGTGCTGGCCCACCCCGGCCCCCTTGGCCCCGGCCAGACCCTTACCCTGCGGCACAGCGGCCTCGAGCTGGCCTCGCGCCTGGGCTACGGCGAGGCGCTGGCGCCCTACCTGCGCACCGCCCAGGGCCTGCTCTTCTACGAACAGCCCTTCGTCTTCGAGGCCGAGCTGCGTGCGGTGGCCGTCCCCATCAAACCCAGGCTCAAGAACCTGAAGGGCCAGGCCCAACCCCTGCCCGAACCCACAGTCAAGGGCCGCTTCAGGACGTAATCTAAAGCAGATGTATAAGAACCTTCAGGCCTTCATCGCCGACCTCGAGCGCCGCCAGGAACTCCTTCGTATCAAAGAACCGGTCTCCTGTGAGCTGGAAATCACCGAAATAGCCGACCGCATGGTCAAGTCGGGCGGCCCGGCCTTGCTCTTCGAAAACGTGGAGGGCCGCAACTTCCCAGTCTTCATCGGGGGGTTTGGCACCGCCGAGCGCACCGCGCGGGCCATGGGTGTGAAAAGCCTGGACGACCTGGCTGTAAGGGTTGCCAGCCTGATGAACATTAGCCCTGGCAAGGGCGGCCTCAAGGCAGCCTTGGCCCTGCTGCCCAAGCTCCGGGAGCTCAAGGGCTTCTTCCCCAAAAAAGTGCGCGGTGGGCCGGTACAGGAGGTGGTCTGGCGAGGCGACCAGGTAGACCTCTCCCGGCTACCCATCCTCAAGTGCTGGCCCCTGGACGGCGGCCCTTTCCTCACGCTGCCACTGGTAATATCCAAAGACCCAGAAAGTGGAGAGCTTAACCTTGGCATGTACCGCATGCAGGTGCTGGACAGGCAAAGCACCGCCATGCACTGGCAGCTGCACAAGGTAGGGCGGCGGCACTACGACAAGGCCAAAAAGCTGGGCAAGCGGCTGGAAGTGGCCGTGGCCCTGGGTGGCGACCCCATCCTGACCTATGCCGCCACCGCCCCCGTACCCCCTATTCCGGGCGTGAACGAGTTCAACCTGGCTGGCTTTCTGCGGGGGCAGCCGGTCGAGCTGACCCGTGGCATAACCGTGGACCTGCCGGTTCCTGCCGAGGCCGAGTTCATCCTGGAGGGCTACATCGACCCCGCCGAAGACCTGGTGGTGGAGGGGCCTTTTGGCGACCATACCGGCTTCTATACCTTAGAAGACCTCTACCCCCGCTTCCACGTTACCGCCATTAC
Source organism: Meiothermus cerbereus (assembly GCF_051297115.1). GTDB lineage: Bacteria > Deinococcota > Deinococci > Deinococcales > Thermaceae > Meiothermus > Meiothermus cerbereus_A. The sequence goes on along the minus strand of NZ_JBEVAL010000112.1, from coordinate 1,873 downwards.
CCACCGCAAAAACGCCATCTACCCCGCCACCATTGTGGGCCGGCCCCCCATGGAGGACGCCTATCTGATCGAGGCCTCCGAACGGCTTTTTCTGCCCGCGGCCCAGCTCATCCTGCCGGAAATCCACGACTACCACATGCCGCCCGCCGGGGTAGCCCACAACTGGGTCAACGTGAGCATCGAGAAGCGCTACCCCGGTCAGGGTTACAAGGTGGCCAACGGCCTGTTTGGGCTGGGCCAGATGATGTTCGCCAAGGTGATTGTGGTGCTGGACGCCGGGGCCCCGCTCAAAGGCCCCCAGGCCCTGCAGGCCGCTTTGCTCAGGGCCGTGCCGGGGCGCGACACCCTGGTCTCGCGCGGCCCCATCGATGTGCTCGATCACTCCTCCCGCGCCATGGGCTACGGCGGAAAGCTGATTATCGATGGCACCACCAAGCTAGACGAAGAAGGCGGCCCCCTGCCCTTTACCCCCAGGGCCCACCCCAGCCTGCCGGGCATTCCAGGGGTGCGGCAGAAGCAACTGCCCGGCATCTGGATGGCAACGCTGGAGAAAAACCGCCCCCACCAGGCGCGGGAAGTGGCCCAGGCGCTCCTGGCAACCCCCCAGAGTGCCGGTATCCGCCTCTTACTCCTGACCGATAGCGACACCGCCCTCGAGTTCGACGAGGTCATGTGGGCGGTGCTCAACAACATCGACCCCGAGCGCGATGCCTGGGTGCTGCCGGGCGTGGAAGGCCCGGTGCTGGTGCTGGACGGCACCCGCAAACTGGCCGAGGAGGGTTTTACCCGCCGCTGGCCGCCCAAAATCGTGATGTCGCCGGAAATGGTGCGGCGGGTAGACGAGCGCTGGAACCGTCTGGGACTACCCCCCTTACCGCCCAAAGGCGCGCCCATGGCCCAGCCCTGACTCAAATAACCCGCCAGCCTGCCCGCCAGCCGCTAATCTCTGTGGTATGAAGCCCCTCTTCCTTAGCTTGTTGCTCCTGCTGGGCGTGCCAGCCCTGGCCCAGACCCTCGTCGAGGTAACCACCGTAGCCGCCACTATTTCCAGCCTGGACGCCAGCGTCCGCTTTCCATCGGGTTCGTTCAGGGCCGGGCGCGGCAGCGAGGCCATTGTGGCCCGGATCCCCGATGCCAGCCGGTTCAATCTGGAAGTCTACGCCGCCAAAGGCCTGGCCGCACGGCTGCAAGCCGGATTTGTCCAACAGATTCTGACCAGCTTTGCGGCCTCAGGTTATTTTGTGGGGAATCAGCAGGAAACCCAGGTTGCAGGCGAGGTGCGCACCCGCTACGACCTCACCGACGGGGCGGGCAGGGCGGCCATCCTGTTCGTGGTGCGCAAAGGCGACGAGCTGGTCTTTGTCTTCGGTAAGGCAAAATAAGGCCTCGATGAGCCAGCGTTTGCGGTGGTCAGAGCTTGAGGCCCGGATACCCCTAGCGGAGCTGCCCTCTTTTCAGCGGGCATTCTTAAAGCTTCACCGGCCCGAACTCAGCCCCGATACCCTGCCGCTGCGACGGGTGCAGCAGTACGTGAGCCAGACCCTGCACCTGCTGGTGCGCCAGGGAAAAGCCAGACAGGTGAACGAAGACTTTGAACTCGAGCTCGAGCTCATCCCCCTTTCCTACCAGAAACTGGCTGGCCCTTAAAGTCGTTCCAGATAAAGCCTCTCACGGCAATTTTACCCGGTAGGCTTCTTCAAGCAATTGCGTTACATATTCGACGATTTCCGGCTAATACCAACCTTAGATAGATAGTCATTCTTCAGGAATCCACCCGAACCCCGCCACCCCCCGGATGACCTCGGGGAGCTCCTGGAGATAGACACACCGCTCTGCCAGACGCTCTTGCAAAGCCTCCAAGCTGGGGAAACTC
>NZ_JBEVAL010000111.1:0-5616 GCF_051297115.1 Meiothermus cerbereus | reverse complement strand
CGTGCGACTTGCATGTCTTAGGCATACCGCCAGCGTTCACCCTGAGCCAGGATCAAACTCTCCAAAAATGCTCTTGCGAGCAAGGGGATTGACCTAGTTAAGGTCTTTCTCGTTTAAAACGTCCGAGAAAACGACGTATGGTTCGTGTTTTCTGCTGATCTTTCTTTGTCAAGGTGCTTGGCTACCTCGCGGCAGCGCAACGAGAAGTGTACAGACTACTTTCTAACCTGTCAAGCCCTACCAGGTGCTGGGGTTGGATTGATGGCTGAGACTAATCTGGGCGGCGCGAAGTTGCAGCGCCCGCAGCAGATCAGTTTTGCTCAGGATGCCAATCAAATTGCCATTGGCATCTGTGATGAGAAGCCTCGAGAACCCCTGCTCGGCCATGCGCTGTAAAGCGGTCAGGGCCTCGGCCTGTTCGTCGAGCTGCAACGGCGGACGCATCCGCTCGAGCACCCGGGTTTGGGGGGAGGCGCCGTTGAGGTCTTCCAGGCTTATCAGGCCCAACAGCCGCCCTTCTTCTACCACCGGATAGCCCACGTGCCGCTCCTGTAGCATTTTTTCCAGGAGTTCGGCCACGGTCAAAGTGGGCGGTACGGTACTCACCTCGCGGGTCATCAGGTCGCGCACAAGCAGGCCCTCGAGGGTACGGCTGAGCATGGCTTGCTCGGCCTCGGCGCTGGCTGCCATGAAGATGAAGAAGGCGATCAGGAGCATGAGCAGGTTGCCGACCAGCAGACCCAACAGACCCAGCGCAAAGGCCACCACTTTGCTAATGGCTACAGCGGTGCGGGTGGCCTCGAGGTAGGGTTTGTACAAAGCCATCAGGCTGCGCAGGATGCGCCCGCCATCGAGGGGCAGGGCCGGAAGCAGGTTAAATAGGGCCAGGCTCAGGTTAATGATGGCCAGGTAACCCAGCAAAAACTGCCCCTCGGCAGCACCTGGGGGTACAAGTCCGCGCAACAGACCAAACAGCCCCGACAGCAGCACGCTCACAATAGGGCCTGAAATGGCAATGACGGCTTCGGCTCCCCGGTAGCGGGGGATTTGCTCGAGCTGGGCCACCCCACCCAGAAGCCACAGGGTAATCTCGCGGGTTTGCACGCCATAAGCCCGGGCCGTGAGGGCATGGCCGAGTTCGTGAAGCAGCACGCTAAGGAAGAGCCCCAAAGCAGCCAGCAGGCCCAGCAGGTAGGGGGTGGGGCCTTGTAGCAAATCCGGCGGTGCGCTTATCTGTAGCAGCCGCAAATAGATCGGAAGCTGGCTGCCGATTAGGAAAGCAAAAAGCGGCAGCACAATCAGAAAGCTCAGGTCAAGCGAGACCGGGATGCCCAACAACCGAAACGGCAAGCGGATGGTTTTGGCAAACATTGAGTGTATGGTACTACGGCTCTTGCTGGTAAGGTGATACGTGGCTGAGCGCAGGCCAGGATGACGGCTTCAAAGAGATGCCCATCCAAATTGGGGGCTTCCAAACGGCCCCGCAAGCAGCAGGTAGACTGGACTAATGCGTTTGATTTTGGTGCCCACACCCATCGGCAACCTCGAGGACATTACCCTACGGGCGCTGCGGGTGCTTAAGGAGGCCGAGGTGGTGGCCTGCGAAGACACCCGGCGCACCGGGTTGCTGCTAAAGCACTTTGGCATCTCCAAGCCCATGGTGCGCCTAGACCAGCACACCGTGGGAAACGCCAAGCGTCTATTGGAAGGGTACGAACTTGTGGCCTACGCGACCGATGCCGGCACCCCCGGTATTTCCGACCCCGGCGCCGAGCTGGTGGCGCTGGCCATCAAGGAAGGCTGGGCGCTCGAGGTGCTACCCGGCCCCACCGCGCTGATTCCGGCTTTGGTGGCCTCTGGTCTGCCTACCGCACGCTTTGCCTTCGAGGGCTTCCTGCCCCAGAAACGCTCGGAGCGCCGGGAGCGCCTGGAGCAGGTTGTGGCTCGCACGGTGGTGCTCTACGAGGCACCGCATCGTTTGCGCGAGACCCTGCAAGACCTTCTGCAAATCTATGGCCCGGAGCACCCGGTGGCGATTGCCCGCGAGCTTTCCAAGCTGCACGAAGAAATTTGGCGGGGTAGGCTGGGTGATGCGCTGGAATACTTCAAAGAACCCAGGGGCGAGTTTGTGCTGGTGCTGGGGCCAAAAGAGCAGGCTCCAGCAGCCAGGGGGCAGGGGACACAGGAATTGCTCGAGCAGCTCAAAGCCCAGGGCCTCAAAGGTAAGGAGCTGGTAAGCGCTCTGATCGAAGCAGGGGTTCCCCGCAACCTGGCCTACGAGCTGGCCCACAAACCAGACGCGCCAAAACAGTAATACCCGTTCTATGTGTTTGGAAGGTGCTGGATAACGTGCCTGCAAAGGGGCCAGGGCCGCCCGATTGGAGCGTGGGCCGGTCAGTGCTGGATACCTTCGGATGCCACATAACAGAGTTTCTTGGGTAAACTAACAGGCAGTTTTGCCAGAAGGCCCCTGGGTCTTTGTAAGGCAAGGTCTAAGTTTGGAGTATGCTTTGATGAAGCGAATAGCTGTTTTTACCAGTGGGGGAGACGCACCCGGCATGAATGCGGCCATTCGGGCGGTAGTGCGCTCGGGCTGGGCCAATGGTCTGGAAGTTATCGGCATCCGGGGGGGCTACCAGGGCATGATTGAGGGCGATTTCGTGCTGATGGGGCCGCGTGATGTGGCCAATACTTTGCAGCGGGGCGGTACCATCTTGCTCACGGCCCGAAGCAAAGAGTTCATGACCCCCGAAGGCCGGGCCAGGGCCGCCGAAAACCTGAAAAAAGCTGGCATAGATGGGGTAATAGCCATTGGTGGCAACGGAACCTATGCCGGAGCAGCAAAGCTGCTAGCGGAGCACCAGATCCCGATTGTGGGTGCGCCCGGCACCATAGACAACGACCTCTACGGCACCGACTACACCATAGGCTTCGACACCGCCGTCAATACAGCCCTGGACGCTATTGACCGTATCCGCGATACTGCCGCGAGCCACTCGAGGGTCTTTTTTATCGAAGTGATGGGCCGCCACGCAGGCTTCATTGCGCTCGAGGTCGGTATTGCGGGGGGGGCCGAGGTGGTTGTGATTCCCGAAATTCCCACCGATGCCCAGGCCTGCGCCGAGGTGATTAACAAATCGGCGGAGAAGGGCAAGCGCTCTTCCATCGTAGTGGTGGCCGAAGGAGGCTACGAGGGCGGCGCCGAGCAGCTAGCCAAGGATGTGCAACAGTACTCCGGCTTCGAGGGCCGGGTTACGATTCTGGGCCACATCCAGCGCGGAGGCAGCCCCACCGCCAGAGACAGGGTGCTGGCAAGCCGCCTGGGGGCCGCTTGCGTGGAGGCCCTGCTGAGCGGGGCCAGTGGGGTTGCGATTGGCGAAGTAAACGACGAAATTCGCCTCACGCCCTTCAAAGAAGCCATCGAAAAGCGCAAGGATATTAACCGCAAAAAGTACGAACTCGCCAAAGTGTTGTCTTTGTGACAGTCATTTGTCTTATACCAGATTCGGTTAGGTCGTCACCGTTCGGTGACGACCTAACCCGACCAACAGGATACGCTGTTTTCGCCGAGCGCAGCGAGGGGTGTGCTCTAGGATTCAAAAAGATAGCCTCTTGGGATTTTTGTTTGAAGACTATCTTTTTGAATCCGGTATTACATCGCACGGCAGACGTTCAGTCATAATTGACTGCTATGGATCAAAACCTCGAGGTCGCTACCCTGGGCGGTGGGTGTTTTTGGTGTTTGGAAGCCATCTACGACGAACTAAAAGGCGTAACGGAGGTGGTTTCGGGGTATTTTGGGGGGCATCTGCCCAACCCCACCTATGAACAGGTGTGCAGCAAGCAGACCGGCCACGCCGAGGTGGTACAGGTGAGCTTTGATCCCAGCCTGATTTCGTATCGCGACATTCTGCAAATTTTCTTCGCCATTCACGACCCCACCACGCCCAACCGGCAGGGCAGCGATGTGGGGCCACAGTACCGCTCGGTTATCTTTTACCACTCCCCAGAGCAAAAAGCGCTGGCCCAGGAAGTAATGCAAAACCTGAACCAGGCCGGGCTCTGGCAGAACCCCATCGTGACTGAGCTGGTGGCCTTCGAGAAGTTCTACCCCGCCGAGGACTACCACCAGGAATACTTCAGGCGCAACCCCTATCAACCCTACTGCGCGTTTGTGGTAGGTCCCAAGGTTGCCAGGTTTCGTAAGCAGTATTTTGACCGCCTGAAAAAGCCTGCCGCGACCAGTTGAGTCGGCCAGTCCAGACCGCTTGCGGTACACTTCTAAGCTATGGCCCGAGTGGTTAAGCCCAAAAGCAAGTATTATGTGGTCTGGAAGGGCCGAAAAACCGGTATTTTTACTTCCTGGCCTGAAGCCGAAGCGCAGGTCAAGGGTTTTGTGGGTGCACAGTACAAGGCCTTTGAAAATCTGGACGAAGCCAGACGGGCCTTTAGGGGAGAATACCAGGAGTATCTGAACAAGAAAGCCAGTCAGGCCCGGCTTTTGCAGGCCCCTCCGCCGATTATCCCCAGTTACTGTGTGGATGCAGCTTGCAGCGGTAATCCGGGGCGGCTGGAGTACCGCTGTGTGGACACCGCTACGCGGAAGGAAATTTTTCGTCGGGGGCCTTTTGCTCAGGGAACCAACAACGTGGGCGAGTTTCTGGCCATTGTCGAGGCCTTGATGCTGTGCCAGGAAAAGGGCTATACCTGGCCTATTTACTCCGACTCGGTCAACGCCATTGCCTGGGTAAAGGGCAAAAAAGCCCGCACCAACCTTATACCCACAGCGCAAAATGCCGAGCTGTTTGAGCGCATTGCCAGGGCCGAGGCCTGGCTAGGTTCCAATACCTACCCCAACCCAATTCTCAAGTGGCAGACCGGCCTCTGGGGAGAAAACCCGGCAGACTTTGGGCGGAAATAGCTGCCCATCGCACTCTTTTTTGTGCAGGGCGCTCTAGGGGTGGTTGACATGTGGGAGCAAGGCTGCCCTGAGCACGGGATTTCCGGCGGCCCAGTCGAACAGTGGGCGGGCGAAGGGGCTGCTGACGATGCCGTCTTTGACCCCGCTGGGAATTCGCTCGGAGGGGTAGCGTAAAGCGCCGGTAGAGGCCACAAATTCGCTGGGGAAGCTAACCCAGATGATAAAGGCCAGGAACAGCCCCCACAAAAACCCCCCAACACCGCCAACGATGGCCTCGAGGGTAGGGGTAAGTGGCGCCATCGGAACGAGATGGCTCAGGTAGGCCATGCCCAGCCCCAAGGCCAGCGCGAGAAAAGGCAGTGCTGCTACGGGAAGCCAAGCCCCCAGCAAAGACGCCAACAACACGTACAGTACCAGCGCTGGCACCACCGCCAGCGCGAAAGGAACCCCTTGGCGAATGCCTACTCCCAGGGCTGCCGAGAGAACCAAAAGGGCTATTAAATCGAGCCAGCTAAGCATCAAGCCGAAGTATACCCGCCTTGCAAGCTGCCACCGCGCTATTTTGACCAAGGCTGGTAAAGGCAGCGTGACGTGTTTTGCAAAGGCCCGATGTTTCCCAGGTTCTTCTATGGGATGGGGGTGCATCTCTGAAAATCCGTATGCCAGAATAAAGCATGAAAGAGTGGAAAACGAAA
>NZ_JBEVAL010000110.1:0-5703 GCF_051297115.1 Meiothermus cerbereus | reverse complement strand
GCCTGCACCGCCATCCGCGCGATCCCCCGCCGGATGTGGCGCAGCTCGTCCAGTAGCGCCCCCTGGTAGAGCACCAGCCCCCCCAGCAGCAGGTTGATTACGCCAAACTCGATCATGCTGCCCCGGAGAAGAAAAATCCCCGGCAGCACGCCCGAAAGCCCTACTACCACCCCTACCCAGCCGATGATTCGCAAGAACTTCTCCACACTACCTCCACCGGGCCACCCGCCGCTCTACCAGCCCGTCAATCCGGTATGGACGGGCCACTGCGAAGGCCTCTACGAACTGCCGCACCAATGCCGCTACTTTCGCCGGGGACTCCTCGAGGCGGTACACCGGCAGGCCCATGCGTTCCTCGCGGATGACCGCCACGCGCCTGTCCACCACGAGATAATCCCCTCTCGTAAAAGCTAGCAATCTTGCCCCCGTGTTCGGCAGCAACGAGGCCCACGGGGTGTAAGAAGGGCCCGACTCCACTGTGTCCGCCCGCGTGAGGATGTACCCCCTGGCCCCCCGCTCCACCACCGCCACCCGGTACCCCTCGGCTACTGGGCGGTCGTCGAAGAGCGCCATCTCCAGCAGCACCTCGCTCCGCGCCGACGCTACTAACCGGCTCACCTCCGCTTCGGAGAGCGTGGGCGTAGCAGGGGCCTGGGCCAGCCCTATCCCTGCAAAAAGTAGCACGCTAAGCAGCCGCACCGTCCACCTCCACGCCAAAGGTCGCTGCCCATCGCCGGGCCTCCGGGCCTACCACCAGCAGCAGCACCCAATGCCCTTCCCTGCGGTACAGGCGGTAGCCCAGACCCGGCAGATAGACCAGACAGTATTTCCGCTTGCCATCCCACCGCACCACCGTGGCGTTCTCGAGTATCTGCCAGAACAGTTCAACCCGCATGGCCGCCCTCCATCCGCTCCAGCGCCACCTCCACCCGCACCTTTCCTTCTTCCGAGGGGAAGTGTTTGGCGTACTCCCTGAGCACGGTCTCGGCCTCCTCCTGGCTCATCTCCACCACCCTGGCTCCGTCCTGCCCGTGGTTGCGGGCCCACTCCCGCACCCGGCACCAGCGCACCAGGGCTACCACAAAGCCTTTATCCAGCGCCTCCAGCCCCTTGCTGGTGAGGTTCACCGAGAGCTCCCTGGCCCCCTTGACCTCCACCCATCCCTCCCGCACCCAGGCGGTCTCGGGTGGGGGGAAGCCCTCCGGCAGGACGAAGCGGAGGCCCGTGGTGGTCTTCTTGTGGTAGTAACGCTGGAATACCGGCATGACCGAAGTCAGTCGGCGGATGTAGCCCTCCAGGCTGCGCGGGTCACTGGCCTCGATTGCGGCGGGCTGCGGTTTTACCGTCCGGTGTACGGCCGGAGGCCGTCCCGATAGGGCATCGTCCGTTCGATGTACGGGCACAGCCCGTCCCACCAGGGGATCGTCCGTGGCCGCTGGAGGAGAAGCCTCGGAAGAGGAAACCGTTGCGGTTACGGCTGGGCTTGCGGTGGCCGGGCGCTCGCCCGATTTCCGGGCCTTCTCGTACAGCCCGTGCAGGGGATGCCGCTTCTCCCACATCCCTCCGAGGTGGGTACGCACCGGCGGCTTGCCGTCGAGGATGACCACGGTCTCGCCCTTCTTCACCTCCCGCATCTCCTCAGCGGATAAGAGGAAGCGGGCCTCTTCTCGTTCCCCCTCGCCCTCGCTGCCCGAGAGGAAGCCGCTCCTGGAAGAGCTCCGGGAGTAGCCCACCACCGTCTCATAGCCCAGGGTGCGCGCGAGCCACTTGCGATCCTCCTCCGAGAGCCGCTCGAGCAGATACACCTGCTGCCCGAACGTCCCCTGGATGCTCTCCCACACGTCCCGCCCGTAGACCGAGCGCCCGTTCGCCAGGTTCTGCACGCTCACGTGGAAGGCGGCCCCCTTCGAGCGCATGGTCTTGAGGTTGTCCTCGATGCCGGGGAGCTTCCCAAACGCGGTGAACTCGTCGAGGTAGACCGAGGTCAGCGTCTTCAGCGTCCCCCCGTTCCGGGCAGCGGCCCGGTGGATTTCCCTGTCCATGATGCGCTTCACGAGCCACAGCAAAGCCGTCGCCTTGCCCCCCTCCAGGTGCTCCTGGGGGATGCCGATGTAAAGCAGGCTGGGTTCGCTAAAGAACTTCTCCCAGGGGATAGCCCCCGTACCAGGCAGGCTCGCGGCGTCCAGGTAATCGTTCTCAAAGAGGGCCAGCTTCCCCGCCAGCCCCGCCACCACCCCGGCGATGATGTCCTCGCGGGTCTGGAGCACCGCCCCGATGCGCTCCTTGAGGTGGGGCCGCACCTCGGCGTAGGCTTTGATCTCCTCCTTGCCCTGGCGCAACAGGTTGAGGATGTGGCGCAACGAGTAACGCCCTTCCTGGCCCTCAATCCAGACCAGCCCGGCCAGCAGCATCCGCTCGAGGTTGGCGTAAAACTCAGCCCCCCCGTCGGCCAGGCGTGGCACGATGATGTCCGCGATGTTGCTGGCCTCCTGGGGGTTCTCCGCCCCCTCCAGGAGGGCGATGCGGGCCGAACCCGCCACAAAGGGGGTGTAGCTGTACACGTTCCGCCCGAAGTAGCGGTAGTAGCGCACCGCCTCCATCAGCCCGCCCTCGTCGGGCCACTTTAGATCAAATACGACAGCGCTCCAGCCGTCCCTGGCATCCAGCAGGATGTTGGGCTGGAAATATCCGGTGGTCTTGCCCCCGCCAGGCTTGCCCACCACCAGCGTCCCGGTACGCCGCTCCATGTGGGGAACCCGCAAGGGCTTGCCCTCGAACAGGCCGTACCAGCCGCTACCCTTCTCGCCCAGGTAGCCCGCCAGGTCTTTGGCGGTGGCCCAGCGCCCTTGACCAGGCAGCTTGCGCGGGCGGTGGGGGCGGATCAGGAAGGGCAGCATCCCCACGACGAAACCGCCGGCCACCACCAGCCGCAGGGTATCCAGGGGTAAGGCCTTCTGCCACAACCCGTTGAAGGTGCTGGAGCAGTTGCCCAGGAAATCCCCCGCACAGCGGAGGACGAGCTCGCTGGGGGTGGCTGCTTTGAGCGCTTTACCCCACCCCTCCCGCATCATCCCCTCGGCTACCTCTATAGCGGTCTGCCAGCCGATCCAGCCCACCGCTACTAGCGTCCCAATCATTAGTAAGCCGCCTCCCAGGCGGGCTAGCTTCTGGGAGGTGGGCACCTCAAGCAGCGAACCCGGACGTGCCGCGCTCATAGAACCTCCTAATCACTTGATGGCCCCGGCAGACCGCGTGGATTCCCCGCTGCCGGTGGAGCAGGCCTCCGCTCGCCCTTGATACGGAAGCTGGGCTCATCCCGCACCGTACTGGTGTTCGCGGCACTGGGCCCGCTGTACACCCGCCCGCCCAGCGAGGACGCCCCTAGCATCTGGCGAACCCCTGTGGCAACGAACCCGCCCACAAAGCTCATCGCCACCCGCTCCACGTTGAACAGCACGTAGGCAGCTGCGGCCATCCCTGCCAGCAGCAGAATGATCCCCAGCAGCCAGGCCTGTACCGCTGTGGTGATCTGCTGCCACACCGCATTTGCCCGGATAGTGAAAGCCTTCAGGTTTTTGCCGAAGGTACACCCCACATCCAGCATGCTACAATCGCCCATCGCGTCTACCACCACTGCCAGGCCCGCCTCTTTCTGGGCCTCGATCCGCTCGAGGGCCTGCTCCACATAGGCGTTGACCTGGTTCACCGGGCGGTTGATCCCCATCTCGACTGCCGCTTTGAAGCCGATGGGCAGCAGCAACACGATGAGCAGTGCCCCTACCACCGCCGCGATCCATTTTCCAAACCAGTCTGCTGCTGAGCCTTTGGGGAACATCAACAGGGCAACGGCCAGGGGGAACAAGGCCACCCCAATCTCCACCGTGAACGAGGCCACCACGATCAGGATGAAGAAGAAGAGCATGAAGGGAATCAGCAACAGGGTGGCCCAGTTGAGGTACTGCATGACCTTGCTGGCCCCCGCACTTGTCCCCGAGGCCACCGTGCGGGTCGTGGCGTTCTTGGCTACGTTTTCAGCGGTTTTAGCGGTCATTATCTTAATCGCCCCTACCGCACCCATAAAGGGCACTACCCGCATAGCCAGCGCGTCCAGGCTGTCTCCGGCATCCGCCAGTGTATTGGCTGAGGAGTCCACCCCCCATTCCCGTGCGGCCATCATGGCCCGATCCAGGGTGTTCCCCACGAACCCGCTACTCCACAGGGAAAGCAGCAAACCTACCACCGCCAGTCGGACAAAAGTGCCCTTGATGGCCTCCAGCCCGCCTCCTACGATGCCCTGCACGATGCCGTAGACGAAGCCCAGCATCACCAGGGCCAGGGCCAGACTGGAGATGCCTGCCTCCAGGCGGGCCACGTCGCGGCTGATGCTCTGCAACCAGCGGTTGATGTCGAAAAACGTCCGGAACAGGCTTTCCTGCTGGGCGGTATTAGCCGGTGGAATCTGCGGCTGGTCGGCCAGCCCCATCCCCGCCAGAAGCAGTACAAGCAATACAAGAACCCGCAACATATTCTCCCCCTATGGACGGATGCACACCGTACTGCCGTCGTTGCCAACCCCGAGCACCCCATCGGGACAGGCCACCGTGCGGGCCAGCGCCGCCAGCATCCGCAGGTTGGCGGTCTGGCTTTCGGCCTCCTCCGCTACCTGGGCCATCGTGCGCTCCACCTCGCCCTGCCAGGCGTTTATCTCATCGCTTCTGCGCTGGAGTTCAACCTCTAACAGGTTGGAAATCTGCTGTGTGGTGTAGGCCTGCTGCACCGCCGATTCCCGCATAGCCTGCACGATGTCCTGGGTGTTACCCAGGTTTTGCCGCATTATTTTGGCCTGGGCATCTACCAACACCTCCAGCACCTCACGGGTAGAGTTGGCTTCCCGGGCCCGCCGTACCACCTGCTCCGCCTCGCCTTCCTGACCGGGCAGGGGATTGGTGACCTGCAGGGCCTTCTCCAGTTCCTCCTGGGTGCGCCCGGTGCTCGAGCGCTCCACCTGCTTCTCTGCGGCCCCCTTGATGGCCTCTACCCGCCCCTTCTGGAGCACGAGGCTCTCCCGCTGCTGGTTGCTGACCACCGAGGTCAGGATCAGGTTAGGGTTCAGCTTCAGCGCTTCCAAGGCCCACCACGACGGGCTGCCGTTGGGATAGGGGTTGTTGCGTAGGGCTTCCACCTGCTTTTCCCGCTGGCGGGTCATCCAGTTGCTGAGCTGGGCCGCTGCCTTGCGGTAGTTGCGCCGGAAGGCCAGAAAGTCGCTCTCTAGCTGGTCGGCCTCGACGTTACCCTCAGCCAAGCCCAACTCCCCGCCTAAACCGTTGACCAGGTAGCTCACACCAGTGATGAACCCTTCCCGCTTAAGCATGTCGAAGTCTTGCCGAACCTCATCCCACATCCCCACTGCCCGATCCAGCGTGCGGTAAACCGTGCATACCCAGCGCACGCTCTCCAGGCTGAAGGTATTGATGGTGCGGCAGGCCGTACCTCCCCACTGCTGCACCTGCTGCCAGATGGCCTCAAGGTTCGCCGGGTTCTCCGAGGGGGGCTGGGCCGCGGGGTCTACCACCACGCTGAAAAACTGGCGTTTGGCTCCCACGTTGATGGTGGTTAACGAGGATGCTTTCGGCGCACTGGCCGCCGCTGTAAAGACAATCTCCACCGTGGTGTTTTTCTGTGGATCACTTACCGTAATAGCGT
>NZ_JBEVAL010000109.1:0-5990 GCF_051297115.1 Meiothermus cerbereus | reverse complement strand
CTCCACCAATCCCATGCCCCTCTATCGCTGGCTTAGTGGATGTATATGATAAAAGCCTGGTCATGCACAAGGCTTGCCAATCTCAAATAACCCTATAAACTATGACCGTGAAAACCTATGTTGTGGAAGTGGCCGGGGTTCGTCGTGAGCTACCGGTAGTGCAGGTGGGCCCCGATGTGGCGGTGGCCTTGTTTAACATGCTGGGCGATACCGAGGTGGTCGAGCAGGCGGCGGCCGAGCTGGCCAAGCGGATGCCTGCCGATGTAGATACCCTGGTTACGCCGGAGGTCAAAGCGGTGCCACTGGCCCACGCACTCTCGCGCCTCACCGGAAAGCCCTATGTGGTGGCCCGTAAGACCGAGAAACCCTACATGATTAGCCCGGTCTCGCGCACGGTAATTTCCATTACCACTGGCAAGCCCCAGCTTCTGGTGCTGGACGGAACCGACGTGCCCCTTATCAAAGGCAAAAAGGTGGCCATTGTAGACGATGTGGTCTCGACGGGCAGTACCCTCAAAGGCCTTTCTGACCTGATTACCGATGTGGGAGGACAGGTGGCCGCGGTAATGGCCGTGTTCACCGAGGGTTCCCCCCGTGAAGACGTAATCGCCCTGGGGCACCTACCACTGTTCAAGCCAGCTTGATGCTTGCCGAAAAACGGCCTTGTTCATCGAGGCACAGATAACCTTTGGTATGCTCAGTTCACACCTATACTCATGGAGCCTAAATAAGCTATGACCTTGGTGTAAGAAAGAGAGCCCAATATGGAAACCTACCCCATCACGATAGGTAAAATTACCCGCCATGTGCCGGTGGTCGAGACCCTGCCCGGTGTGCACATCCCCCTGATCGAAATTATGGGCGATGTGGAACTGGTGCAGGCAGCCGCTGAAGGGCTGGTCAAGCACCTGCCCCCCGAGACCGATGCCCTGCTGACCCTCGAGACCTCTCCCATTGTGCTGGCCCACGCCATGAGCGCCCTTTGCGGCAAACCCTATGTGGTGGTGCGGCGCAAGCGCCGCCCGTACATGCAGGACCCCATCATTCAGGAAGTGGAGTCGCTTACCCTTGGGGTGAGCGAAACCCTCTGGCTGGATAGCCGCATGGCCGAGAAGCTGATGGGCCAGAACGTGGCCCTGGTCTTCGATGTGGTCTCCTCAGGGGGCACCATGATGGCCCTGGAAAAGGTGGCCAAAAAAGCTGGGGCCAATGTGGTGGCCCGCCTGGCTGCTTTTCACCAGGGCAACAGCAAACTGCCCATCACCTTCCTTTCGGAGATACCTATCCTGCAGACGGCTTAGAGCACTCTTCACTATTGAGCCGCTCACAACTTGAATTGCTAAGACGCAGTGGTAATGTTGCTGACGGGCTCAAGGACTATGAAAAGGGCTCTAAAAAGCGACATGCAAAGTCACGTCGTACACTCCGTCCCAGAGGGGATCGTCCCATCGGTCGGGGTGAACAGTCACCGCTATAGGAGACTGTTCACCCAAGCCCGGTATCACACCAGCACAGGTTCCTCGTAGACCCCGTAGACGGCCCTGAGCTCGTCCATCATCTCGCCCAGGGTGCAGTAGGCCAGGGCACAGTCGACGAAGTAGGGCATGGTGTTGCGCCCCTCCCTGGCGGCCTGCCGCAGGGCCTCTAAAGCCCGTTGTACAGCCTCGGGGTTGCGTTCGCGCCGCACCTGGGCCAACCGCTCGGCCTGTACGCGCTCCACCTCAGGGTCGATAAGCTGGATGGGCACATTGAGCCCTTCGTCCTGGAAGGCGTTTACCCCCACGATAATCCGCTCACCCCGCTCCACCTCTTGCTGGAAGCGGTAGCTGGCATCGGCAATCTCGCGCAGGAAGTAGCCTTCTTCGATGGCCCGTACCACCCCGCCCATGCGCCGGATCTCCTCGATAATCTGCATGGCCTGGGTTTCCATCTGGTCGGTGAGCCACTCCACGTAGTAGCTGCCGCCCAGGGGGTCGGCGGTGTGGGTTACGCCCGACTCGTAGGCGATAATCTGCTGGGTGCGCAAGGCAATCTTGGCCGATTCCTCGGTGGGCAGGGCCAGGGCCTCGTCGTAGGCGTCGGTGTGCAGGCTGTTGGTGCCGCCCAGCACCGCGGCCAGGGCCTGAATAGCCACTCGAGCGATATTGATGAGGGGCTGCTGCGCGGTGAGCGAGACCCCAGCGGTCTGGGCATGGGTGCGGAGCATCCAGCTCTGGGGGTTTTTGGCCCCGTAGCGCTGCCGCATCTCTTTAGCCCAGATGCGTCGGGCGGCCCGAAACTTGCAGATCTCCTCGAAGAAGTCGTTGTGGGCGTTGAAGAAAAAGGATATGCGGGGGGCGAACTCGTCCACATCCAGACCCCGCTTTAAGGCCCACTCCACGTATTCGAAGCCGTCGGCCAGGGTGTAGGCCAGCTCCTGTACGGCGGTGGAGCCCGCCTCGCGGATGTGATACCCCGATACCGAGATGAAGTTCCACCTGGGCACGTTTTTGGGCCCCCACTCAAAGGTGTCTATGACCAGCTTGGTGGAGGGCTCAGGGGGGAAGATGAACTCTTTTTGGGCGATAAATTCCTTCAGGATGTCGTTTTGTATGGTGCCGCCCAGCTTATTCCAGTCGTAGCCCTTTTTCTTGGCAGCGGCCAGGTACATGGCCCAGATGGCGTTGGCCGGGGAGTTGATGGTCATGGAGGTGGTGACCTGCTCGAGGTTGATGCCTTCGAAGAGAAGCTCCATGTCAGCCAGGCTAGAGACCGCTACCCCGCACTTGCCCACCTCGCCCCTGGAAAGCGGGTGGTCGGAGTCGTAGCCCATCAGGGTGGGCAGGTCGAAGGCGGTGGAAAGTCCGTTCTGCCCAGCGGCCAGCAGCTTTTTGAAGCGCTCGTTGGTCTGTTCGGCGGTGCCAAACCCAGCAAACATCCGCATCGTCCACAGGCGGCTGCGGTACATTGAGCCATACACCCCGCGGGTGTAGGGGTACTCACCGGGATACCCCAGCTTTTCCGCGTAGTTGAAGTCCCTCAGGTCTTCGGGGGTATACAGCGGCTCGGGGGAAATGTCCGAGAGGGTCTTGTGGGCGACCGTACGCTCGGGCATCTTGGCCAGCGACTTTTGGTAGGTTTCGCGCATCCAGGCGTGCTTGGGTCTGGGCTGTGACATGGCGCAATTATATAACGCATTTGTGGCAGTGGATTGCCATTCCGTTAGATTCAGGGCCGCACCGGACTCAACAGGGTGCCGGGGTAAAAGTGCTCGAGGATCTCGCGGTAGCGGTACCCCCGCCGGGCCAGGCCCAGCGCGCCATACTGACTCATTCCCACCCCGTGCCCAAAACCCCCGCCCCAGAACGTAAGACGCTTCAGATTGCCCAGGGTATCGCGCTCCTCTTGCAGGGCAAAAGCCGTGCTGGGCAGGCTGGGGAAGTTCAGACGGGGCTCACCTCGCCAGAGTTCCAGCACCACATCGCCACCGCCGGTGAAGGCCTTGTCCGGGCGCAGCAGGCTGCGGATGTTGGACTCGCGCCGAACCCGGTAGCGTCCGGTAGAGCTCTGGATTTCCAGCTCGCTGACATAGCCACTGCTGGTTCGGGTGATGACCCGGAGCTGCTGCAAGGTGCCCAGCAAAAACCCCGGTGCGTCCGGCGAAAGGGGGCCTTCAGGGGTTTGCACGAAGGCCGGGGCGCTCTGGGCCCTCTCGGGGAGGGTGCGGCTCAGGAGGGCCTCGAGCTCCTCGCGGCTAAGGCTCAGCTTCCACCGCCAGAAGGGGGATTCGGCCTCGTAAAAGCCTTGGGGGTTCCAGCTCTGAAAAAAGGCCAGCGCTTCGGCCTCACTGCGGATCGAAACGCTAAGGGAATTGCTCAGAGCCCGCGCTTTCAGGTAGGGTGCGGCAGGCCGATCCATCCAGACTTCCTCGATGCTGGCGGTTGCGCCGGGACTGGTGGAAAAGAAAAAGCTCTGAATGGGGGTGCCTGCAAAGGTCAGAATTTGGTTTTGGGTGGCTTCTACTGCGGCGTCGGTGGCGGGATGGGTGCGGGTGTGGTTATAGGCCTGCTCGCTTACCGAGTCGTCTACGTCGGCCCCAAACTGTTTCCAGAAAGTCTCAGCCTGTTGCCTGGCAAAGGCATAGGTGCGGGCCGCTACGGCCTGGGCTTTTAGGGCCTCGGGGTGGAAGCTGGCGGGCATCTCGCTGGGCAGTACCCGCTTGAGGTAGTCCTGAAAATCGACCCTATTGATGAGCAAAAGCCCGTTGCCGCGGTTTTCCAGCCATAGCTCGCCGGGGTACTCGAGTGGGCTTTGCCGGGGGGTGTTGAGCAGGCGGTAGCGCACAGGCTGGGCTGGGTCGGCTGGCTTGAGCAAAACCAAGCTGTCCAGGGCAAACGACAGGCCCTCAAAATTAGCCACCAGGCTGCCATTTTGCAGCTTGAAGGCCAGGGGCTTCCCGGCAAATAGGCTCACCACGGGTCGAAGGTTTTCGCCCCGCTCTCCACTAAGAAGCTGCACACTGCCGCCCAGGGGCAAAAGCGATAGCTCCGGGAAAAGGTACCGCCCCTCGAATGTCTCTGCGCCTTGCCGATGGGACAGCAGCACCCGGATGTGCTGCTTGCTGGGTTGGGCGGGCTGGGGTGGGTTTTGTGGCCGGGAAGTCGCCAGCAAACCCACGCCCAGGGTAGAAACCAACACCAGCGCCCATTGCATCTTGGTCATTTTTACTCCCTGGCATGAGAAAAAGCCAGCAGCTGGGCTGAGCCAGGCTCACCTACGACATAGCGCACATGCGCCAGCAGGGCTTTTTGCAAGCGATCCAGGGGTGGGCCTGCTTCCAGGCGTGCAATGGCCTCGCTGCCGGGTAGCTGCAGGATGGCGGCCAAGGCTTCCATCCCGCCTGGCCCCAGATAAACCCCGCCTTGTTCCACCCGCTCGCCGTCCAGCAGGTAGACCCCCGTGCCGCCTAGGTTTGGGGCTAGGCCGGCGGCTTTAAGCACCCGCCAACTGGCCCACAGAAAAGCGATCTGGGGGTTTGGGTGCTTGGCTATTCCCTTCAGGCCCGAGGTGAGCAGGGGCCAGATTCTACCTGCAACCTCGGGCGAGGCAAGGCGAAAGGCCAGTTCGGCCAGGTAACTGGCATAAGGAAAGCGTCCGGGGGCTTCCAGCCCCTCGAGCCGCCCCACCAGCTCAACCTGGGTGAGGGTGGGCAGGTCGTTGCCGGGTTTCTGGTAGACCTGGTACCGGAGGTGATGAAAAAGCGAGAGCCTGCCGCTGCGCCCGGTGGGTCGCAGGGCCTTGCGGGCGATGGCCTGGGCTGCCCCTTGTGGCCCCACGAACGAGAGGATCACGTCGCCGGCTGGAAGCGATTTGCGCCCCACCACCAGCCCTTCGCTTAGCCGATAACGCTCCACTACCCTCATGGTACGCGAGCATGGCGCCAATTTGGACAAGTCCAGTTTCGCTGCAACGAGGACTACCTGCTTTGCCCAGGGTTTTGGCAGCGGGTATTTACCCGCTGCGGATTCATCCGAAAGGGGGATGAATCCCGGGGGCGTTGTGCTATCCTGAATTTTATGAACGAGCGTTCGCTGCAGGACATCCTCGAGTGGGTGGTGTTGGGCCTCTTGATTGCCGTAGCGGTACTGGTGGTGCTGTGGGTGGGGGGCTGGCTCTTTACGTTCCTGGGTGCCCTTCTCAAGGGGCTGGCCGGCCTTATCTGGGCACTGTTGCGCGTGCTGGTTCCGGTGCTGATTGTGGCTGCGGTGGTCTATTTTGTACTGCGCTTCGTGCAAAAACCCAAAACCGCCTAGAACCACCGCGCCGGATTATCCATCGGCAGGGCTGTCCTGACCCTGCCGGTTTTTGTTTGCGGCGGATGAGGGTAATACTGGCTTCCTACAGCGGCGACAGCCCGCCCAAACCCGGTATGAAGAAATGTCTTTGATACGCCAATTCGGAAAAGGACTTGACACCCAGTGGAAAATAAGGGACGGGGGTGAGTTATGCGA
>NZ_JBEVAL010000108.1:0-6319 GCF_051297115.1 Meiothermus cerbereus | reverse complement strand
ATGCATAGCACCCCCTCTTTTTTCACATCCCTGGGGGCAAGGTCAAGTAGCACACGAAGGAATGTAAAGCCGGTTTCCCTTCATGGCAGTCGCTGGAGTATGGTAATGCCCATGGCCCAGTTGCAAAAGCGCATTCCCGTAAGCATCATCGGGGGTTTCCTGGGAGCCGGAAAAACCACCCTGGTCAACCACCTGGTAGCCAGCAAAGCACACAGGTTCGGCATCATCGTCAACGAGTTTGGGGAGACTGGCATAGACGGCTCACTGATTGAAAATGTGGACACCGATGGAATCGCCGAGCTGTCCAACGGCTGCTTGTGTTGTGTGGGACGTGAAGACCTGGTCTCGGCCTTGTTCAAGCTTGTATCCCGCAAAGACAAACCCGATTACATCTTAATCGAACTATCGGGCCTGGCCGACCCGGTGCCAGTAGCTCAGACCGTGATGGATCCATTTGCCCGCACCAAGTTTGAACTGGACGGCATTATTGGAGTGGCCGATGCCCGCAACCTCGAGCAAACCCTGCGCGATGGCCCCGAAGGCGCGGTTCAGCTGGCCTACGCCAGCACCGTGGTGCTGAACAAAACCGACCTGGCCAGCCCTGAGCAGGTGGCCGAGGCTGAGGGCTTGATTAACAAGATCAATCCTCTGGCCCAGATTTACCGCACCTCGCGGTCAAGGGTAGACCCACAAGACCTGTTGCACCTGCGCGCATTCGACCTAGACTGGCGACCCCAGCATTACCAGCACCTGCACACCCCCAGGGTTCAGAGTTTCACCCTTACCGCCGAAGGGCTGCTCGAGCGCCAGAAAGTAAATGCGTTTATTGACCAGTACCTGATTTCCCGGCCCGATGCAGTTTTTCGCGCCAAGGGTTTCCTTAGCGTAAAAGGCTTCGACAAGCAGGTGCTGTTTCAGTCGGTGCGTGAGATATTTAGCCTCGAGCTAGCCCAGCAGCCGGTGCAGGCCCTGTCGCGCCTGGTGGTGATTGGCCGGGGCCTCAACCAACTTGAGTATGAAGAAGCTTTCCAGGCCCTAAAAGCGGGTTGACCTGGCGGCTATGTGTGGCTTCGTTCCTATGCGAACAGCGGGCTGGGAGTATGCTTTAGAGGTATGAGCGCCGCCTTCGAGGTGGAAAAACTTGGAACAGTGCCCTATGCACAGGCCTGGGAATACCAGAAGCAGGTTCACGCCGAGGTGGTTGGGGGGCAACGCAAACCCACTTTGCTGCTCCTGGAGCACCCCCGCACCATCACCCTGGGCCGTGCAGCCAGAGCCGAAAACCTGCTGTTGAGCGAGGCCCAGTACCGTGCGATGGGCATTGAACTGTTTAGCATCGAACGGGGGGGCGACGTAACCTACCACGGCCCCGGCCAGCTGGTGGGGTATCCCATCTTTCCAGTAGGGCGGCAAGTGCGGGGGTTCTTGCGGCAGCTCGAGCAGGTGGTCATGCAGGTAGCCCGCAGCTATGGCATCGAGACCTTTGCCACCCCAGGCTACGCGGGGGTCTGGGTGCGCCAGGCCGCACCGGTGGCAGGCTGGCCCGACCGCGAGGAAAAGCTCTGTGCCTTTGGGGTAGCGGTCAAGCAAGAGGTGGCCCTGCACGGCTTTGCCCTTAATGTGAACACCCAGCTCGAGGACTTCAACCTGATTGTGCCCTGCGGCATTAAAGACAAGGGTGTAACCTCGCTCCAGAAAATCCTGGGCTACCCTGTTAGCATGGACGAGGTAATGGAACGGGTGGTGCAGGCTTTCGGGCAGCAGTTTCCCAGCTTCGACTTCAAGCCCGCTACTTCTGCAAAGGAACTGGCATGAGCAAACTCAAGACCGTTCAACTCGAGGACTTCCAGCACGGCGGCCTGATCGAACTAAAAGTGATTCCGGGCGGCATCGCCCAGGAACGCCCCGAACCCATCGACCGCAACAAGCCCGCCTGGCTGCGGGCCACCGTGCCTACCGGCCCCAACTACCAGCGCCTCAAAGAGATGACCAAGCGGCTGCGCCTCAGCACGGTCTGTCAGGAAGCCATCTGCCCCAACATTGGCGAATGCTGGGGGCATGGCACCATGACCATCATGGTGCTGGGCAGCGTGTGTACCCGGGCCTGCAAGTTCTGCGCGGTGGACACCGGCAACCCCAAGGGCTGGCTAGACCCCCTGGAGCCTCTGCACGTGGCCCAGGCGGTGGCCGAGATGGGCCTCAAGTACGTGGTGCTTACCTCGGTAGACCGCGACGACCTGCCCGACGGCGGGGCCTCCCACTTCGCCGAGGTGGTGCGGCAGATCAAACGGCTCGACCCCTCGGTCAAGGTCGAGACCCTCACCCCCGACTTCCAGGGCCACCTGGCCGACGTCGAGACCGTTCTGCAGGGCGGCCAGGACGTTTTCGCCAACAACCTCGAGACCGTCCGTCGTCTGACCCCCCGCGTGCGGGACCCCAGGGCCGGCTACGACCAGACCCTGCGGGTGCTCGAGCACGCCAAAAAGGTGCGCCCCGAGGTGCTCACCAAGTCCAGCCTGATGCTGGGCCTGGGCGAAAGCGACGAAGAAATCCGCCAGGCCCTGCGCGACTTGCGGGCGGTGGGCGTAGATATCGTAACCTTCGGGCAGTACCTGCGGCCCAGCCAACACCACCTGCCGGTCGAGCGCTACGTAACCCCCGAGGAGTTCGCTATGTACCGCGACTGGGGCTATCAGGAAGGCTTTATGGAGGTCTTCAGCGGCCCTCTGGTACGTAGCTCTTACCGGGCCGAAAAGGTCTTCTTCGAGGCCACCGGGGCCGAGTAGTCCCCTATGGCACGCACTACCCGCCGCGTAAGCCGAATGCTGGCCTGGGGCGATGCCGTTTGCATCGTGCTGTTTGCCATTATTGGCCTGCAAACCCACGGCGAGCCCATCGGTCTGGCAGGGATTGCGCGCAATGCCCTGCCCATTTTGCTGGTCTGGTGGCTGGTTGCGCCGTTTTTGCGCACCTATTCCCGTCCCTCCTGGCAAAACCTACTCTATACCTGGGCCATCGCGGTGAGTGCCGGGGTTTGGCTGCGCCATATGGTGCTGCAAAAGCCGTTCGACCTGAGCTACCTGGTCTTTTGGGCGGTTGCGCTGGGGGCCACCCTGGTCTTGCTGCTGGCCTGGCGGGGGCTCGCCATGCTGCTGGCAGCCCGCCTACGTGCCAAATCTTGAAACCAAAACAGCTTTATAGCAGGCGGGTGAGACCTGTAAAGTGTGGGAGATGCATCTGATCTCCGTCAACCTGGGCCACCCCCAGCTTCTACCTGACAAGACAGCCACCGGCATTTACAAGAGCCCGGTTGAGGCGGCTCAAATTTCCCCTACAGGACTGGTGGGCGACCACATTGCCGACCAGGAGCACCACGGCGGCCCCGATCAGGCGGTATACGTTTATAGCGCCGAGGACTACGACTGGTGGATGGAGCAGCTGGGCGAGGCCCTGCAGCCAGGCACCTTTGGCGAAAACCTGACCTTCTCGAGCTTCGGCCCAGCGCCTTTGCGTATTGGCGATCGTTTTCGCATCGGCCAGGTGCTGCTGGAAGTCTCCGCCCCCCGCATTCCCTGCGCGACCCTGGCCGCCCGCATGAACGACCCGCAGTTCGTCAAAAAGTTCCGCCAGGCCCAGCGTCCGGGGTTTTATGCTCGGGTGTTGCAGGCGGGCCTCGTTCGAAAGCAAGACCCCATCGAAAAAATTGCAGCCCCCACCCACTACGTTACACTGGCAGAAGTCTTCAATCTGTGGTACGAGAAAGCCCCCGATGCGGCCAGGCTTCGCTGGGTTCTTACGGCTCCACTAGCTAGCCGAGCCAGAAAAGCTTTTGCGGGACGGCTGCAATCAATGCAGTTTTAGGGCGCTCTTCACAAATATTGAGCTGCCCACAACTTGATTGCTTTGTCCTGCACAGCACAGTGGCCTCCCGGATGACAGCGTCTGCGAAGAGTACGATAAGAAATATCCTTGATTGGTGCTTTTTGCTGGGGCCCCCACCTTCGGCACTGGCAAAAACCTGCAAATCTGGAAGGGGTTCATATCACCCCTCCAAACAAAAATGCCGCCAAGAACGGCGGCATTTTTAAAGGAGCTGGCTTCAGGCCTTGTCGGCCACCACCGAGACCTTAAGGGTCATGGGCACTTCAGGGTGGGGCTTGTAGGCCAGGGCGTAATCACCCAGGTCTTTGATGGGCTTTTCCAGAACCAGCTTCTTGGGATCAATGGTGATCTGGTGCTGGGCCTCGAGGGCAGCTGCAATCTCGCGGCTTGTTACCGAGCCATAAATCTTCTGGTCGCCGGCCTTTACCTTGAGAACCAGGGTAATCGGCTCCAGCAGCTCTTTAAGACGCTCGGCCTCGGCCTTGCGTTCGGCAGCCTTCCTGGCCTGGGCGCGGATTTTGGCTTCCAGGGTCTTGAGGTTGCTCTCGGTAGCCAGCGTGGCAATTCCGCGCGGCAGCAGGTAGTTGCGGGCATAGCCCGGCTTCACATTGACCACTGCCCCCACATCGCCGAGGTTCTCCATAGGTTCAAGCAGAATTACTTTCATCTTCCACTCTCCCTATTTCCGTACCAGCTTTTCGGTGAAGGGCAACAGGCCCATCATGCGGGCACGCTTAATGGTGCGGGCCAGTTTGCGCTGTTCCTGGGCGTTGAGTCCGGTGCGACGGCGGGGCAAAATTTTTCCGGTCTCGGACAGAAAGCGCCGAAGAATCTCAACGTTCTTGAAGTCGGTGAGGTCGAAAGTCCCCACTGCCGCAGCCACTTTGGGTTTACGACCACGGCGCATACCACGCTCGCCACGGTCCTGGCGGTCGCCCTTGGGGCCACCACGATTGGACATCTTCTTGGTGCTCAAAACGGTAAATCCTCCTCAGGTGGGAAATCGTCTTCTAAGCCTTCTTCAATATCTACCTTGCCCGTACGGCCTTTGGCTGTGGAAGCCATCTGGGAACTGTTTCCACCTGTACTTTGTCCAGTTCCACGGGCAAGTCGCTCCAGGCGGGAGAGCTCCACGCGGGTGGTGAAGCGTCTTGTGCCGTCCTGAGCGGTCCAGGAGTCGTTCACCAAGCGTCCGATTAGGAACGCCCCGTCTCCTTTTTTGAGTTCTGCCGCATACTCGGCCAGCTCGCGCCAGGCCTGAGCTTCCACGTAGTGCACCTTTTCCTGCTCCCCTCCCTGGCGGGTGGTGTATTTTTCGTTTATCGCCAGCGAGAGTCGGGTTACGGCGGTTCCCTGGGGCGTGTAGCGCAGCTCGGGGTCACGGGTCAGGTTGCCTACCAGCATTACGTGGTTGAAGCCATCCTTAAGGCGCTCCTGACCACGGGCATCGGTGATGGTTACCTGGCCCCGCTTACCTTCCAGACTCACAATCTCCATGCGGTCGGCACGGATGTCCAGACTGCTCTTCTTTTGTCCATCCTGCTCCCAGGAGCGGTACTCAAGCCTGCCATCCACAAATAGCGCCATACCGGCCTTCAGGGTGTCGCCCCAGAACTCTGCGCTTTTCCCCAGCAGTTTAATGCGGTGGTACCAGGCCGGTTCGCGGGTCTGGCCCTGCTCGTCGGTGACGATATCGTTGCCGGCCAGGTTAAGCTCCATCACAGCCAGCCCACCGGGCGTGTAGCGCAGTTCAGGGTCTTGGGTTAGGGTGCCTACCAGGGTTACGCGGTTGAGGCCTCGAGCCATACTCATCAGTCCTTTTCGTTACGGTCTTTGCTTCAGTTTATCTCTTTAGTAGCGCTTTTGGGTCTGCCTCTTCAGGCTTCGGGTTTTGCGCTTGGTTTGAGTTCCATTACGGTCTCGGCCTCAGAACTCAACTTGAACAGCCAGCAGCCTATTTCTTCTTCTGGCTGTTTCGCCATTCGGGACGGTCGCGGATGATGGTTACACGACGTACGTGCTCACGCAAGCGCAGTTCGCGCTCCAGCGCGGCATTGTTGTTGCCGGCCATCTCCACCGTGTAAAAGACCACATTGCCTTCGGGGTCTTTCTGGATGGGGTAGGCCAGGCGACGGTTGCCCCAGTCGTCCACGTTTTTGATACTGGCTCCGTGGCGCTCGAGGGTAGCTTTGATGGTGTCTTTTTCCAGAGCAGACTGGGCTCCATCGAGGTTGGGGTTGAGGATGACGTTAACTTCGTACTGTGGCATGTTCACCTCCTTTCTGGTTGGCTTTACCCATAACGCCCGCTTGAAGAGCAGAATGGGGCACAACGCTACTGGCGATCCTTTCGGATCACGCAAGGTGAGAGTATATCAGATACGCCAATTCGGAAAAGGACTTGACACCCAGTGGAAAATAAGGGACGGGGGTGAGTT
>NZ_JBEVAL010000107.1:0-6373 GCF_051297115.1 Meiothermus cerbereus | reverse complement strand
GGCGCCTCCTGTTGGCGCAGTTTGGGGAAATGTGGCTGGTGGCTTTTCCGAATTGGGGTACTACATGTTTTGACACTCCCACGGATAAATCCGTGGGATTCTGGTTCTCGCTAGCCCAGCCCTTTCGGGCTGGGTTCGCTTACCCGGCTTGGGGGTGTGCCATGCACCCCGCCCTGCGGAGCCTGAAGAACCACAGGGCAGGACAGCCCCAACCAGTTCGCCAGATTGGACCCGGCGTTGTGGTCGGCGTGTCCCTGATATCCACACCGTTTGCACCGGAAGCTGTGCCGATGCCTGACCCCGATGGCCCCGCACCTGCGACAGGTCTTGGAGGTGTAGGCAGCGGGAACCTTCTCGAAAGCCACGCCCGCTCTGAGCGCTTTGTAGGCGGTTTTGCTTTCGAGGTCGTAGTAGGGCCAGAAGTCGCGGTTCAGATCGGCTTTGGCCTTGGTAGACTGCCGCTGTTTGGATTGTCGGATGCCCGACAAGTCCTCCATGCGGATGCCGCAGCCATGCTCCTTGGCGAAGGCCACCAGCTTCTTACTGATGATGTGGTTGATGTGCCGGATGGTGCGGGATTCCTTCTGTTCTAAGCGCTTCAGCGTTTTGTGCTTGCCCTTCTGTTGCAGCCTGCGCCGTTTGGCGGCGTAGTGGCGGCGGATATGCCTGACCCAGCCGAAGCTCAAGAACAGCGAGCGGCCCTCCGGCGTGACCGCTACCGCCAGGTGGTTCTGTCCCCTGTCCACCCCGATAAACCGGAGGGTTTCGGTGGGCTTGGGAACTTCCCAGGACACCGAAATACAGGCGTACCAGACCCCCTTCTTGCTTTGCACCAGCTTGAGGGAGCCCGGCTTGTGCGTCCCGGCCAGGATTCCCTCCAGAATCGCCTTGTGGTTGGCTTGATGCACCTCCAAAGGCACGCGCTTCTTGACCCCTCGGAGCAACCCGAACCCGATGCTGTAGGTGTTACCCACTTTGTGCAGCGTCCAGTTCTGGTTGTTGGTTTCCAGGGGCAACCGCTTGAAGGCCTTGACCTTCTTGGACTTGTTGACCGTGCGAAGGGTCTGGTTCACCCACGCCGAACCCAGCTCCACGTCCGCGAACGAGGCGGTGGTCAGTTTGCGGCGTTCTGCTTTGGGCATACCCAGGATGCGGTTCGCAAGGTCGGTGTTCACCCTTTCCAGGCGCGACCACTCCGCTGCTTTGACCTTGTTCAGGTGCAGAAACGGCAGTTTGAGGGTCAGGGTCTGGATGGGCACGTTCTGATTGTAGCATATCTTGCACAATACTGCCCGATTTTTTCAGAAGGGCGCTCACTTGCAGCTTAGCCGCAAAGCGGTTATCAGCTATGCCGACGCGCTGTAGCGCGTTCGCATTCATCCCACCGCTGAAGCAGTGGGCTTTCTGCGAACATTTTTGTAAAAACCAAAGCTGGGCAAACCGGAGGCTCAGCACCGGGTGTTGGGCCAAAGTGGGTAAGCCAGCCAACAAACCGCGCTGCCTTACGTGTTATGGTAGCCACGTAAGACACTCCAGACAGACGGGGAGTGGGAGGGGAGAGAACATGAAAAGCGTATTTGCCTTCCTGATCGCGCTGGGTTTGGGCCTGGCCCTGGCCCAGAAAGGTCCCATTACCGTGGGCTCCAAGATTGACACCGAGGGGGCGGTGCTGTGCCAGATGGTCAAGATTCTCCTCGAGGCCAACGGCTTCCGTGTGAACGACCGCTGCAGCACCGGCACTACCGATGTGGTGCGCAAGGCCCTCACCTCAGGTGAGATTGACCTTTACCCCGAATACACCGGCACTGCGCTGGGGGTGTTTTTCAAGAACGATCCCAGCGCCCAGGCTGTAACCCGCGATGCGGCCAAAGGTTTTGCCAGGGTCAAGGAGCTCGACGCCAAAAACAACATCGTCTGGCTCAACCCGGCCCCGGCCAACAACACCTGGGCCATTGCGGTGCCGCGCACCCTGGCCCAGCAGAATAACCTCCGCACCATGGCTGACTTCGCCCGCTGGGTGAACGGCGGGGCCCAGGTGCGGCTGGCCGCCAGCCAGGAGTTCGTAGACCGCGACGACGCCCTCAAAGCCTTCGAGCGGGTGTATGGCTTCAA
Organism: Meiothermus cerbereus; assembly: GCF_051297115.1. Lineage (GTDB taxonomy): Bacteria > Deinococcota > Deinococci > Deinococcales > Thermaceae > Meiothermus > Meiothermus cerbereus_A. Next base: position 4,261 of record NZ_JBEVAL010000107.1, on the reverse strand, counting down.
GCTGAAACCCGAGCAGCTGGTGATTCTGCCCGGCGGCAACACCACCCAGACCCAGCAGGCCGCGGCCCGCGGCACGGGCGGGGTGAACGCCGCCATGGCCTACGGCACCGATGGGGGCATCGCCGCTTTGGGCCTGGTGGCCCTGACCGACCCCAGGGGGGCGGTGGCGGTCTACCAGCCCGCTATCACCGTGCGCAAGGCTGTATTCGACCGCTTCCCTGAGCTCGCCACCCTGATCAATCCGGTCTTCGCTACCCTAGACGAAGCCACCCTTTCCCAGCTCAATGCCGAGGTGGCGGTAAGTGGCAAGAACCCCGCCGAGGTGGCCCGGGCCTATCTGCGCTCTAAGAACTTCATCCGGTGAGGGAGACGCCCCCGCGCTACCTCGATCCGGTGGCTGGGCTGGCCGCCGGCCTGGGGGTTCTGGCCCTGCTGTTGCCCTGGCTCGAGCTCAAATCCAGCCGAATCGCTCCCGGTGAACCTTTTCATGTGTGGGACTGGCAGGGTTTTGGCGCTTTGGCGCTCCTCATTCTCTGGGCCGGGGTTGCGAGGGCACAGGGGCCTGCGCAGGTAGGGCTGCTCGGGCTGGCCTTGCTGGCCTGGGGGTTGCTAACAGGGCAGGGTGCGGACGCTTTGCTCAGTGGGCAGCCGGAGAGTGCTCGAGTCTCCCCGGCGGGCGGCTTCTGGCTCACCCTGCTGGCCCTGTACGTGGGCTACTTTGCCGCCTACCGTCAGGGGGGCTGGATTTTGCTGACGGTGCTACTAGGCCTGGCCCTTTTGCTGGGGTTGGGTGCTTTCGACCGGCTAGGGCCGCTGATGGAGTTCCAGTCCTGGCGTGAGCAGTTTTTTACCGAGCTATGGCGCCATCTTTCGCTCTCTGGCAGCGCGGTGCTACTGGCGGTGGTGGTGGGGGTGCCGCTGGGCGTGCTGGCCGCGGGCAACCCCCGCATGGGCTGGGTTCTGGGTGTGACCGGCTTCTTGCAGACCATCCCTTCACTGGCCTTGTTCGGGCTGCTGCTGCCGCTGCTGGCGGCAATCTCGCAGGGGCTGCGCCTTGAAATCGCGCTGGGCGCGATCGTGCTGGGGATGTTCGCCTTTCGCCTGCTGTGGGCCGTGTCGGGCTGGCTGGCGGTCTCGCTGGCGTTGTCGCTGGGCCTGCTGGCGCTGGCGATGGCTGGGGCCTGGCTCAATAGCCTGCTCGGCCCCGACCCACTTCGCATTGTGCTGGGCGCGCCTCTGCAAGAATCGGGCGTGCGGGGCATCGGCGCAGCCCCCGCCGTTTTGGCCCTTACCCTTTACGCGCTGCTGCCGCTGGTGCTCAACACTTACACCGGCCTGCGCGGCGTGCCCGAGGACGCTCGCGACGCTGGACGCGGTATGGGTATGAGCCCGGAGCAGCTCTTCTGGCGGGTCGAGCTGCCGCTGGCCCTACCGCTGATCCTGGAAGGCATTCGCAGCGCGGCCTCGCTCACCATCGGCATCACCACTGTTGCGGCGCTGATCGGCGCGGGCGGGCTGGGCTTCTTCATCCTGCGCGGGGTGGAAGGTGGCGCACCCGACATGGTTTTGCTGGGTGCGGTTCCCATCATCCTGCTGGCTCTGCTGGTGGACTCGGCCCTGCGGTTTGCCAGTATGGCCCTTAGACGGAGGGTGGGCATTTGATCCGCTTCGAGAATGTCGTCAAGCGCTACGGGGATTTCGAGGCGCTCAAGGGTGTGCGTCTTGAAGTAGCTGAGGGTCAGCTGGTGACTTTGTTGGGGCCTTCTGGGTGTGGCAAAACCACCCTGCTTCGCACGGTCAACCGCCTCATCGAGCCCAGTGAAGGCACGGTGTTCATCGGCGAGCAGGACGTGCGCCAACTGGACGAGGTGGAACTGCGTCGGGGCATCGGTTACGTGATCCAGAGCATCGGGCTATTTCCCCATATGAGCGTGCTCGAGAACGTGATGGTGGTGCCGCGGCTGCTGGGCTGGAGTAAGGAAAAGCGCGAGGCCAGGGCCAGGGAGATGCTGGCCCTGGTGGGTCTGGAGCCGCAAACCTTTGCGGGGCGTTTCCCGCGCGAGCTCTCGGGCGGTCAGGCCCAGCGGGTTGGGCTCGCCAGGGCGCTTGCCGCCGACCCGCCGGTGCTGCTGATGGACGAGCCTTTTGGCGCGGTAGACCCGCCTACCCGCGAGCGTTTACAGGACGAATTTCTCAGGCTGCAAAGCGAACTCAAGAAGACCGTTTTGTTTGTGACCCACGACCTGGAGGAAGCCGTGAGGATTTCCGACCGCATCTGCTTGATGAACAGCGGTCGCGTTGAGCAGTACGATACACCGGAAGTGCTTTTGCGTAGCCCCAAGACGCCTTTCGTACGTGATTTTCTGGGGCCATCGCGCACCCTGCTGCGGCTCTCCCGCATCCCGCTGAACGACCTGATAGAGCCGCTGGGCACACACCGGCCTGCCGTCAGCATCAAGCGCTCAGCGACGGCTCGAGATGCCTTCTCGCTCTTGCTTGCCAATGGTATCCGCAGCCTGGCTGTGACCGACGAAGGAGGTCAGGTGGTGGGGCTGGTGCGCCTGGAGTCGCTCCTGACTGCGGCCTCGGAGGAGGAACCATAGGAAGCACGCGGCGGGAAAAACGACCGTACCCGCTCTTGTGGCCGCTGCTGGGGTGGGGGTTGGTGCTCTTTTTATTTGCCCAGCAGTCTCTATGGAAAGGGCTTTTGTCCAGCTTATTTCCCAGCGCACGCAGCTCGATCTTCGAACGCGAAACCTTGCTGAATCTTGCCCTTCAACACCTCACCATCACGGCAAGTGCGGGTGCCTTGGTCATTCTGATTGGATTGCCGCTGGCGATTTTTGTCACCCGGCCTGTGGGGTCTGGCTTTCGACCTCTGCTCGAGAATATCGTGGCCGTTGGACAAACCTTCCCACCGGTGGCGGTGCTGGCGCTGGCCCTGCCCTTCTTTGGCTTCGGCTCTACCGGGGCGGTGTTAGTGCTGTTCCTATACGGCCTGCTACCGGTGGTGCGCAACAGCCTTGAGGCCTTTACTTATTTGCCCGCCGATGTGCTGGATGCGGCCAGAGGGATGGGCTATTCGCGCTGGCAGTTGCTCTGGCACGTCGAACTGCCGCTGGCCCTTCCGGTGATCCTTGCGGGCGTCCGCACCAGCCTGGTGTTGATTCTTGCGACCGCCACGGTGGCCCCGCTGGTGGGTGGCGGTGGGCTGGGCGTACCGATCATCGCAGGGCTGGCAGTAAGCAATTTGGCCTTCGTGGCACAAGGAGCCATAGCCGTTGCCTTGTTGGCGCTCTTGCTGGACTGGACAATGGGGCGACTGGAGAAGGTGCTCACGCCCTGGCGCAGTTAGGGGGCTGGGCTAGGTCCAGGGCCCAGTGATCTGGGGTGGGGCGTCACGCAAAGTCATGATCCCCCTCTACCCAAGGGCCGCATATCGCTCCAAGCCGCTTGTGAGTACCACCCCTTTCAGGCCGCCCAAAACGAAAGCTCTTTGAACACTCCCAGGTCACGGTAGTTAAGCGTCCACACCGGAGCCCTGGTCTTCAAGGCCAGCAGGGTTACGCTGGCGTCCTCCAGGGTGCCCTTCCACTCCAGCCTGGCCGCCAGCAGAACCCGAATGGCCTCGAGGTCTTCCATCCCGAGCGGGACGATCTCCAATGTCTCCACCATGCGCTCCAGGGCCCGGCGGGCCACTGCCGGGCCCCCCTCGAAGAGCAGCCACTTGTAGACCTCAAACACCACCGGCAGAGGTATGACCAGGCGACTACTGCCCTCAACCAGCATGCGAAAGCCCTGCACCGCCCTCTCGTGGTCAGGATCGGCAGCGTGGAAGAGCGCAATCAGCGGCCCCGCGTCCAGCACCAGTTTGGGTGGTGCCGCGCTCATCGTTCGTGGCGGTAGAGATCCTCAGCCCCCTCCCGGGCAGTGCGGGTAGCCTTCTCGACGATACCCGCCAGTTCCAGCAGGGCTGCCGGGTTGCGGCGCAACCGGGCCGCCAGCGCCTCCTGCACCAGGGCCGAGAGGCTGGTCTCCGGGTGCTCCTTCAGGTATTCCTCTACCACTTGAGCGAGGTCGTCGGGCAGGTAGATGGTGGTTCGCATGGGTATATCATACCATGTAATACTACTCGATCCTCAACCGCCGCCCCCTATCGACCGGTTTGGGTGCGTCTCCGAATCAACCCTAAAGGGCAGGCTCTTATCATATACATCCACTAAGCCAGCGATAGAGGGGCATGGGATTGGTGGAGAAGCTA
>NZ_JBEVAL010000106.1:0-6584 GCF_051297115.1 Meiothermus cerbereus | reverse complement strand
AGATGTCCTGCCGAGTAACGCGGTATGAGGACGTCGTCCAGGATGAGGTAACCCCGTTGCGGTCCTCCTTTTTGCTGGCAGAGTTCCAGGGCCAGCGCGAAGTAAAAGGCCAGGGGTTGCTGCAAGGCCCGCCGGCAAAATCCTTACCCTCGGCCATAGCCAGGGCCGAGGCGTTGATGGGGCTGGATGCTAAGCTTTCCAGAGCGCGGCGGACGGGGCGTGGTGTCCTATTCATTGGGCTTCCTATGTGACTGGAAGCCCATTTTAATGCATGTAAAGTACACCGCGTAATTCCAGATTATCGCCTACAGCCGTGACGGCTCTCGGTTCGTCACCGTGCAGGTCAAGGCGCTAAGCAAGCGCGATCCCGTTCCGCTTGGCACGTCGCTGGACAAGCTGATGGGTGAGTTCTGGGTCATCGTTACCAACATTCCCAAGGAGCCAGGAGTGTCTGTGTTGCTTCCTGAAGAGGTTAGGAAGCTCGCACATCGTGCAGAGAAGGGTGGCCGAGTATCTTACTGGCTGGAACCAGCCTCGTATGACACGGAGGAGTTCCGCAATGCGTGGCACCGAATTGGCCGTGATGGTGTTATGGCCTAACAAAGGCATTCAGCGAACGGCGCTTCTGCACGATTGCAGATGCTGGCCACCAGCAAACCTCGAGCCCCCTTCCCGCCATACAATATCCCCATGCCCTCGAGCCTCTTCTTCGGCGGAACCATCCTCTCCCCCACCCTTGCAGGTTCGGCCTACACCCTCAGGCCCCTCGAGGCCCTCTTCGTCCAGGATGGCCGAATCACCGCTGTGGGCCGGTTGTCCGACTTGGAGAACCTGGCCGGCCCCGACACCCGGCGCATCCACCTGGAGGGGCGCACCCTGCTGCCGGGCTTCAACGATGCCCACATCCACATCTGGAAGGTGGGGCAGCTACGCACCACCCTGCTCGACCTGCGCGGGGTGAAAAGCCTGGCCGAGCTGTACCGGCGGGTAGCAGAGCGCGCCCGCACCCTCAAACCCGGAGAGTGGCTGTGGGGGCGCGGCTGGAACGAGGCCCTGCTGGCCGAAAAGGCCATGCCCGACAAGGCCGCGCTCGACCAACTGGCCCCGCACAACCCGGTATTGCTAACCCGCACCTGCGCCCACATCCACGCGGTCAACTCCCAGGCCCTGCAGCTTGCCGGCATCACCCCCCAGACCCAGGTGCCTGGCGGAGAGATTCACTACGAGCAGGGCATCCTCTACGAGACCGCCTATGGGCTGGTGTTCAGGGCCATGGGCGAGCCCAGCCAGGCCCAGTACGAGCTGTGGGTCAAAGCCGGGATGGAGTACCTGCGTAGCCTGGGCATCACCAGCGCCACCGACCCCGCGGTAGACCCGCCCCTCTACGCGGCCTACCAGGCCCTGGACGCGCGCGGCGAGCTGCCCATCCGGGCCAACCTGCTTTTTATCCGCCGCCCCGACGGGGGCAGCGGAACCTTCCCGCTCCCAGAAAAACATCTTTCCGACTGGCTGCGCTGCGATTCGGTCAAGTTCTTTGCCGATGGGGGCCTCTCGGGGGCCACTGCGGCCATCTCCAGGCCCTACAAGAACCTCGAGGGCCCCAGCTATGGCATTCTGCGCTTCGAGGAAGAAGAGCTGCTCGAGCTGGCCCTAGAAGCCCACCGCGCGGGCTTTCGCATCGGCACCCACGCCATTGGCGACCGGGCGCTGGATCAGGTCTTGCGGGTCTACCAAAGGCTCTACCAGGAAGCCCCCGGCCCCCGGCACCGCATCGAGCACTTTGGCCTGGCCGGCCCCGAACACCTACAAAAAGCCCGCCAGCTGGGGGTGATGGCCGTACCCCAGCCCATCTTTCTGCGGGAGCTGCGGGCCAACTACCAGCGCTACGTACCCGACGAGTGGCTAGCGCGCTGCTTCAACCTGCGGGCCATGTTTGAAGCAGGCCTCACCGTGGCCTTCTCCTCCGATGGGCCGGTGGTCGAGCAGGTGGAGCCGATTAAGGGCTTGCAGGCTGCGCTGCGGGAGCCTCTGGTGGAAGGCAACCAGGTGGGCCTCGAGCCCGCCCTGTGGGCCTACACGGTGGGCGGCGCCACGGCCCAGGGCGACGAGGGCAACCGGGGCAGCCTGGAGGCAGGCCAATGGGCCGATTTGGTTATATTGGAAGGCGATCTGCGCGACCCCTATAGCCTGAGGATTCAGGCCACCGTAGTAGCAGGAGCAAGCGATGCCTAGAAAAAAGTCCCCTCCTACCAACCGTTGGGATGCTTTGCGGGCCGAAGCCCGCCGGGTGCTCCATGCAGCGCTCGACCTCGAGGCCGAACAAGCCACCCCAGAGGCCGCACATTACTCTCAAGAGCTCTTCTACGGGGCAATGGAGCTAAGCCGGGAAAATGCGGTGATCAAGCGTTGCATTAAAGCCATACGCATCAACCCCAACAACCCCGATCCAATGCTGGTGCTCTGCCGGTTTATTGGGGGCAGCCTGGAAGAACAAATTGCCCTTCACGAGCGCATCGTGCAGGCCGGTGAACGCGACATAGGCAAGCAAAACATGGATGTACTCAAGGGTCAATTCTGGGGCTACCTCGAGACCCGGCCCTACATGCGGGCGCTGCAAACGCTAGGCCACCTGTATGAACAAGCGCAGCGATTGCCCGAGGCGACAGGGATCTACGAGCGGATGCTGGAACTTAACCCCAACGATAACCAGGGGGTACGCTATAGCCTGCTGGGGCACTACTTAACGCTCAACCGGCTCAACGAGGCGCGCAAGCTGTGGAAGCAGTACGAGGATGAACACAGCGCGTTCTGGGCCTGGGGCAAGGTGCTGCTGGAGTTTCTGTCGGGGAACCTCGAGGCCGCGCAGAAAGCCTTGGACGAGGCACGTAAAGTCAACCCCTACGCTGAAGCCTACCTGGGCGGCTGGAAACCCATCCCCAAGGAGCGGCCTGGCTTTTACTCGCCCGGGCAGGAGTCCGAAGCCCTTTACTGTTTTGACGAGATAGGCAAAGCATGGGTCAAGAACCCCCAAGCCCAGCGCTGGCTGGAACAGCACTAAGGCCACCATGACCGTCCGCCCGTTGCAACCCCAAGACCTGCCTGCCTACTTTCCCCTCCGCACGGCCCTGTGGCCCGATAGCGCCGCCAGTTTTGAACTCGAGGTGGCCGAAATCCTGCAGGCTGAGCACCTGGCGGCTTTTGTGGCCGAGCAAGACGGCAAACTGGTGGGCTTTGCAGAGGTATCGCTGCGAGGCTATGCCGAGGGGTGCGACAGCAGCCCGGTGGGCTATCTGGAGGGCTGGTATGTCGCGCCGCAGTACCGCCGGACTGGTGTCGGACGCAGGCTGGTGCAGGCCGCCGAAGGCTGGGCACGGGCCAAAGGCTGTACCGAGATGGCCTCCGACAGCGAGCTATCGAACACCCAGAGTCACCAGGCCCACGCCCGCCTGGGCTATCAGGAAGTGGAGCGCATCGTGTGCTTTCGCAAGGCGCTGTAGATTAGCCAGGAAGGTAGTACCATGAACCTGACCCCCACCATAGACCGCAGCAAAGTGAAGGCCCTCATGCAGCAAGAGCAGCGGCGTTTCGCCGAAGCGCACCCGCGCTCACTAGCGCTTTACCAGCGTGCCCAGCACTCCCTGCTGGCCGGGGTTCCCATGCACTGGATGACCCGCTGGCCGGGGGGCTTTCCCCTCTTCGTGGACGAGGCCCGAGGGGCTACCTTCCGCGATGTGGACGGCCTCGAGTACATCGACCTGTGCCTGGGCGACACCGGGGCCATGACCGGCCACTCGCCCGCCGCAGCCCTGCCGGGCATTATGGCCCAGTTGCAAAAGGGCATCACCACCATGCTGCCCTCCGAAAACGCCTTCTGGGTGGCCGAGGAGCTGCAGCGTCGTTTTGGGCTAAAGTACTGGCAGTTTGCCCTATCGGCCACCGACGCCAACCGCTTCGCGCTGCGGCTGGCCCGGGCCATTACCGCGCGGCCCAGGGTGCTGGTCTTCCACGGCTGCTACCACGGCACCGTGGACGAAGCCTACGCCTGGCTGGTAGGCGGCAAACCTGCCAGCCGTCCGGGCAACATTGGCCCGCAGGTAGACCCCACCCTCACCACCAAGGTGGTGGAGTGGAACGACCTGGAGGCCCTGGAAGAAGCCCTGAAACCGGGTGACGTAGCGGCGGTGCTGGCCGAGCCGGTGATGACCAACGTGGGCATCGTGCACCCCCGGCCCGGCTACCACCAGGCCCTGCGCGAGCTTACCCGCCAGTACGGTACACTTTTGATCATCGACGAGACCCACACCCTATCGGCAGGGCCGGGGGGCTACACGCGGGCGCACGGCCTAAAGCCCGACATCCTGACGGTGGGCAAGCCCCTGGGCAGCGGCATTCCCAGCGCCGCCTACGGCTTTAGCGAGGAGGTGGGCCGACAGGCCCAGCGGGTCATCCAGCCCCCCTACGCCGACACCGGCGGCATCGGGGGCACCCTGGCGGCCAACGCCCTCTCGCTGGCGGCCATGCGGGCTACCCTCGAGCACGTCCTGACCGAAGCCGCCTACCGGCACATGGTTGCCCTGGGGGAGCAGCTCGAGGCCGAGGTGCGGGAGGTCATGGAGCGCTACCACCTGCCCTGGCACGTCACCCGGGTGGGCTGCCGGGTCGAGTACCTCTTCCGCCCCAACCCCGCCCAAAACGGCAGCGAGGCCCTCGCAGGCCAGGACCCCGACCTCGACCCCTTCATCCACCTCTTCATGCTGAACCGGGGCATCCTGCTCACCCCCTTCCACAACATGGCCCTCATCTCGCCCGAGACCACCGCTACCCAGGTGCGGCGGCACACCGAGGTGTTCGAGGAGGCGGTTAGGGCGCTGATCAGTTAGCCTACTGGCCGCTGTAAGTTGGCTAAACTTGTCGAAGCCAACCCCGTGTTTACCCTCCCTCATTAGGGAAGCGTTCCCTTCGACAGACTCAGGGAACACCCGTTGGTCAGCTCTTCACTTAGCGGTTCGGGCCAGATTCGGCAGGTCTTACAGACGGCCTTCGGTCAGGGCTTTTTTCTTGGCTCGGCTCCAACCCTGCACCTGTTTTTCGCGATAAGGTGTATACTGTATACACTTTATGTCAAAACAGACAGCCGAGGTCGTGATCTGTGGGGCGGGCATTGCCGGGGTAGCGGCGGCCTACCACCTGGCGGTCAAGCGGGGCCTGAAAAACGTGCTTCTGGTGGAGCAGGGTGACCCGCTCTCGCTCACCTCCGACAAATCCACCGAGGCCTACCGCAACTGGTGGCCCGGCCCCGACGGGCAGATGATTGCCTTCATGAACCAGAGCATCGAGCTGCTGGAGGGCCTAGCGCGGGCGTCGGCCAACCGCATTAACCTCAACCGGCGCGGCTATCTGTATGCCACCGCCGAGGAAAGCAAAATTTCCCTGCTGGCCCAGGCCGCCGAGCAAGCAGCCCGCCAGGGTGCGGGGGCCCTGCGGGTGCACACCGGCCTGGCCGCGGGCTACCGGCCCAGCCTGCCGGAGGGCCTCGAGGGGGCCCTGGACGGGGCCGACCTGCTTACCGGCGCGGCCATACACCAGCACTTCCCCTACCTTTCGCCCCGTACCAAGGCCGTGCTGCACGTGCGGCGGGCGGGCTGGCTCTCGGCCCAGCAGCTGGGCATGTATCTGCTGGAAAAAGCCCGCGAACACGGGGCGCGGCTGGTGCGGGGGCAGGTGGTGGGGGTCGAAACAGCCGGGGGCGCGGTTCGGAAAGTACATGTTCGGCAGGCGGACGGCTCGCTTTTTGCCATCCAGACCCCGGTTTTTGTTAACGCCGCGGGGCCTTTTCAGCACGCCGTGGGCCAGTTGCTAGGGGTCGAACTGCCCGTCTTTGCCGAGCTACACCGCAAGATGAGCTTTAGCGAGGCCCTGGGGGTGGTGCCCCGCGAGGCCCCCATGCTGATCTGGATGGACGAGGTAGAGCTTCCCTGGAGCCCCCAAGAGCGCGAGGTGCTGGCCCAGGAGGAGTCTACCTGCTGGCTTTTAGGGCGGCTTCCTTCCGGGGTGCATGGCCGGCCCGACGGGCACGGGGCCAGCACCACCTTAATCGTGCTGTACAACTACCACACCCAGCCGGTTGAACCTGCTTTCCCCCTTCCCCCAGAGCCCCACTACGCCGAGGTCGCCCTGCGCGGTTTCTCGCTGATGGTGCCAGGCCTGCGACAGTATTTCGAGAAAACCCCCAAACCCTGGGTAGACGGGGGCTACTACCTCAAAACCCAGGAAAACCGCCCCCTTATCGGCCCGCTGCCGATAAAGGGGGCCTACATAATAGGGGCCCTATCGGGCTTTGGCGTGATGGCCGCCTGCGCGGCAGGCGAGCTGCTGGCCGCCCATGTGACCGGTGCGGCCCTGCCCGGCTACGCTCCGGCTTTCCTGCTGTCGCGCTATCAAGACCCGGTATATCAACAACGGTTGCGCGACTGGGGCAATACCGGCCAGCTTTAGTCTTGAATCTGTGCTGGTATGTGCAACTTTACCAGGCTCTTATCATATACAGCATGAACCCGAACAAACCCATACCCAGCCCCATTCCT
>NZ_JBEVAL010000105.1:0-7367 GCF_051297115.1 Meiothermus cerbereus | reverse complement strand
CACATCGTGGGCAGTCCTCGTTGAACCAAGAATCCCACTGGCTTTAGCCGTGGGAGTGTCAAGTGGGGTTCCCCTCGCGTTTTTTGGCAAACCGCGCCCGCAAGGCCTTCAAGCGCTCGCGCACCTTATCTTCCCAGCCCTCTCCGGTAGCCTGGTAGAGCTTTAGGCCCTCCAGTGCTTCGGGCAGGTACTGCTGGGCAAAGCTGCCCTCAGGGTCGTCGTGGTAGTAGGCGTAGCCCTTGCCATAACCCAGCCGCTCCATGAGCGCGGTGGGGGCGTTGCGGATGTGCAGGGGGATGGGTGCGTCGGGGTGCTCGAGGGCTGCGTTCTGGGCGTTTTTCCAGGCCACATAGACGCTGTTGGACTTGGGGGCCAGGGCCAGGTAAACCACCAGTTCGGCCAGGGCCAGCTCGCCTTCGGGGGAACCCAGAAAATCGTAGGCGTCCTTGGCGGCCATCGCCAGGCGCAGGGCGTTGGGGTCGGCCAGGCCCACGTCCTCCAGGGCCATGCGGGCCAGTCGGCGGGCCAGGTACAGCGGGTCGGCGCCGCCTTCAAGCATACGGGCCAGGTAGTACAGGGCCGCGTCCACATGGTTGCCGCGCACCGACTTGTGCAGGGCCGAGATCAGATCGTAGAAGTACTCGCCGCCCTTGTCGAAGTTGAGCGTGCCGCTGCCCAGGGCCTCGCGGGCCGTGGCCAGGGTAATGTGCCCTTCGCCCAGGCTGGCGGCAAGTTCCAGCGCCGACAGGGCCCGCCGTGCGTCGCCCATGGCGGCCTGGGCAATCAAGTCCAGGGCTTCTGGGTCGGCTCGGGCTTGCAGCCCTCTGGGGTGTTGTAGTGCGCGCTCCAGGAGCCTGCGGGTGGTTTCTTCGTCCAGGGGTTTGAGCACGTAGACCCGGGCGCGGGAGCGCAGCGCCGGGTTGACCTCGAAGGAGGGGTTTTCGGTGGTGGCCCCAATCAGGGTCAGAAGACCCGACTCGACGTAGGGCAACAGCGCGTCCTGTTGCGACTTGTTGAAGCGGTGTATCTCGTCGAGGAAAAGCACCAGGCTGCCATTTGTCTGGGCTTTGGCCACCACTTCCTTGATGTCCTTGACCCCGGCGTTCGCCGCCGAAAGCGCCACCATTTCCTGTCCTGCCCCCTGGGCCATCAGCCGGGCCAGGGTGGTTTTGCCGGTACCGGGCGGCCCCCACAGAATAAAGGAAGAAAGGCGACGGGTCTCGGTCATCCGCCGCAAAGGTTTTCCTGGCCCGGTCAGGTGTTCCTGCCCCACCACTTCGTCCAGGTTTGCCGGGCGTACCCGTTCGGCCAGAGGTGCTATGCTCACAACGTAATTGTACTAGAGCAGGGGGATAGCTGGTTGTGCTTGTTCAAATCGATCTCCGAGTACAGCATCGCATTGCAGATGGCCGAACGCTGCGGAGAACACCTATGGGATCCCAAAACCGAGCGGGAACCCCTCTACCCCAGGGAGAGGGGCTGGGGTGAGGGAAGAAATGCGGCCTCTCGAGCATTGCCCTTCCCCGATGGTCATTCTTGGCAGGCCACCTGGGGCCATAGCCGTATGCTATGGGCTATGTGGTTATCGCTGCTGCCCTGGGGTTTCGTCCTGTTGGGGCTGTTGCCTTTGTGGTTGTTCCCCCGGCAAGAGAGCATTTATCCCGGTTTGGTGTTTTTGCTGGCGGCTCTGATTCTGGCCGCAGCTGCTAGCTTGTATGCCCGGGTGCCGCTGGGCCCACAGGTGCGCTTGTTTTGGGTGCTGGGCCTGGGCCTTATGAGCAGTGTGCTGGCGGTGGCTGCCAGCCGCGACCTGGCCCAGATACCCGAGGATGTGGCGGCGGTGGCGGCGGTGGCAAGCCTGATGGGGGGGGTGATGTTTTTGCTGGGGCTGTTTTTTTTGCTCAGACGCGAGGTGCCGGGGTTGCCTTCTCCTATGCAGATGGGTTTTCGGCATGATGGGGGGGTTCTGCCTTATTCAGCCCTGCAAGTCCTGGCCCCAAGCCTCGAGACCCTCTCGGCGGTGCGGCCGGTTACGCTCTTGTTGCTGCACACCCGCAGCGAGCAACCCGGCACGGAACTGTTGCAGTTTTTGCGCCAGCCGGATATGGTGTTTGAGCTTAAGCCGGGTCAGTTTCTGATCGTGCTGCAGGGCAGCAACCTCGAGGGGGCTCAGGCTGTCTTTCGCCGCATCCGGCAGAACCTGGTGATACGGGCTTATGGCGTGCTACCCCTTCAAGGTAGGAGCCTCCAACAGGCGCTGGTGCAGCTCGAGGGGGAACTCGCACACTACTACCTGACCCAACACTGATGCTCCAAGCCCCATGCGCTGCGCTGGTTTACGCAGGGACAGCGCGCGCTAAGTGTCTCCATAAGCGAAATGCAAGATGCCGTACCGAAAGCTCGCTTTAGGAATTGCGCCAGGTATGCATTGACTCATTCCGCTGGTTTTGCCAGTCTGCCCTGGCGCAACTTAGAAGGCCACCAGGCCCACCCGTTCTTCGAAAGCCCGCTCGAGGCCGCTCTTGCCCAGCACTTCGCCCAGGGCTTTGAAGAAAGCCCGGTAGTGCTCGGGGCGGGCACTCTCGCCCATCAAGCCCAGCCGCAGCACCTTTCCGGCAGTGGGGCCAATGCCACCGGCCACCGAGACCCCACGGGCATAGAGCCCCTTGCGAATATCGGCTTCGTGCAGGCCCTGGGGTGGGCGCACCACCAGCACTGTGGGCAGGCGGGCGCCCTGGGCGGCGTAGGCGCTGAAACCCAGCTCTTCCAGCAGCGACAGCACCGTGGAGTACATGGTTTCGGCGCGTTTTTGCCGCTCTTCCAGGCCTTCTTCCAGGGCCAGCTTGAGGGCTTCCTCGAGCGCGTAGTGCAGCAGCACCGGTGAGGTGCAGAAGTAGCCTTCCTGCTCCCAGTACACCGCTACCCGCGACAGGTCGGAGTACCAGCCCCGCACCTGGCCTAAGCACTCACGCCCGCGTTGCGAAAGGGCAAAAGGCGCCAGCCCAGGCGGGGCCGAGAGGCATTTTTGACTGCCGGTAAAGGCATAGTCTATGCCGAGTTTTTGCATCGAAAGCGGCATCATGCCGGCAGTAGTGACCGCATCCAGCATAAAAAGCGCCCCGTGGGCCTGCACCAGAGCAGCAATCTCTTCGACCGGGTTGAGCACACCGGTGCTGGTTTCACCGTGTACCAGGGCCACCAGCTTATAGGGGCGGTGGTTCAGCTCCGCGGCCACGGCCTGGGGGTCAATGGGGTGGCCTGGCTCGGAGCGCAGCACCTTGTAGTCGAACTGATAGGCGTGGGCAATTTCCACCATGCGCTCGCCGAAGGTGCCGCTAACCAGCAGCAAAACAGCGTCTCCTTCGTCGGCCAGATTGGTTAGGCCGGCCTCCATGCCCAGGCTACCTGACCCTGGCATGGCGGCCAGCAGCGCGCCCTGGCCGGGGTCGAACAAAACGTTAAGATGCTCGCGGATGCGGCGGTTGGTAGCCAGCACCTCGGGGTCAAGGTGGCCGCGCATCTCTTTGGCCAGGGCGGTTTGCACCCTGGGGTGAATGGGGGTGGGGCCGGGCGTCAAGAGAACCATGCGTTTCCTCCAAACAAAAAGATTCTCCGCTGGGCAAACCCCTACGGCCTCTTCCGAAGAAGAGCGCCGTTAGCGGGTAGCTCGAGCGGAGAATCGCATCTGGCCTGAATATACAGGGGCATATGCGGTTTGTCAAAACGCACGGCCTGAAGCCGTATAAAACTGTGGCCCCTGGGCAAATCCAGGTGGTTTTTGGGTTTGCTGGTGTCCAAAGCCACAAGAAAAATACCTAAGCTTGGTAGACTAAACTTCGATGAACGATTACTACGCAACCCTGGGTGTCGACCGGAACGCGAGCGCCGATGAGATCAAACGGGCCTATCGCAAACTGGCGCTCCAGTATCACCCTGACAAAAACCCTGGCAATAAGGAAGCCGAGGAGAAGTTCAAGCAAATTAACGAGGCTTACGCGGTGCTTTCCGACCCCGAGAAAAGGGCCAACTATGACCGCTACGGTACTGCTACGCCGGGTGGACTGGGGGGCGCTGGGGGCAATTTTGGCGACATCTTCGATTTGTTCGAGCAGGTATTTGGTTTTCGCACGCCGGGGGGGCCGGGCCGTGCGCCCCGTGGTGAAGACCTCGAGGTCGAGGTCGAGATGGAGCTGGTGGACGTGCTGTATGGCGCCGAGAAGCAAATTGAATACGACCGCCTGGTACCCTGCGAAACCTGCCACGGGCAGGGGGGTAAGCGCCAGACCTGCCGCTCCTGCGGGGGCCGGGGCACGCTCGAGCAGGTTCAGCGCACTTTTTTTGGCAATATGGTGGCCCAGGTTCCCTGTACGGCCTGCCGGGGCCGGGGCTACACCCTATCCGAGACCTGCACGAGCTGCAAAGGTCAGGGCCGGGTGCGGCGTAAAGAGAAGATTCAGGTCAACATGCCAGCCGGCATAGATGAAAACCAGCTCCTGCGGGTTTCGGGCATGGGCAACCTGGGGCCGGGTGGGCCAGGTGACCTGTTTGTTCGCCCGCACATTCAGCCCCACCCCCACCTCAAACGTGAAGGCTCCAACCTGATTTATGAGCTCAAGCTGGGGCTGGCCCAGGCTGCTCTGGGGGCCAAAGTGCATATACCGGGGCTGGAAGGGGAGCTCGAGCTCAGCGTACCCCCTGGCACCCACGACGGCGAAGTGTTCGAGCTCGAGGGCCAGGGTTTGCCCCACCCGGGCAGCCGCAGCCGGGGCAAGCTGCAGGTGATTACCCAGATTGCCGTGCCCACCCACCTGTCCAAAAAAGCCCGCGAATTGCTGCGCCAGTATGCCCAGGAAGTGGGCGAAGAGGTAGCCCCCGAGGGCTTCTGGGACAAGGTGAAGCGGGTGTTTAGGGGATAGTCCCGTTACAGCTCAATCGGGTTTTCGCGGTCTTTGCTCCAACGCCGAGGATTTTGTGCAATGTATTTGCGGCGTATGTTCAGTTCGTGTTCATCTCGCAGGATGCGCTCGTAGTAGTTGGGTTGCCAGAAGTGGCCGTCGAACGGAGGCCAGCCCAGTTCCTTCACGCCCGTGATGTAGTGCCGTGTTGTCAGAGATTTGAACCGCCCCACAATGTCTGCCAACCGTAACCCCGTAGGGGCAGGCCCCCGTGCCTGCCCCATTGCTTGCCCCATTGTCTGCCCACCATCCCCTGGCGGTGATAGCGGGTTATCGGGGCAGGGTTGATTTGCCAGCGGGGGTTCAGGGTCGGGACGGCCACAGGGGTCGGGGCGGCCACAGGGGGCCGCCCTTACGGGGGTTTTTAGCACGATAATTCCGTGTATGTGGTTCGGCATCACCACAAAGGCATCCACCTCTACGCCTGGGTAATGCGAGGGAATGGCCTCCCACACAGCCAAAACCATCTTCCCCGCCGGGCTAAGGTAGACTTTTCCATCCGCTACCTCGCCCAATAAGCAGCGTCTTTGGTGGATGTTGATGGTCACGAAATAGGCCCCGGCTTGCGAATAGTCGTAACCCTTTAGTCGAATAGAACGGCGATGGTGTCTGTCGGGGTCGTAGGGCATTGCTTGGATAATACAAAAACCCTCCCCAGTAGCGGGGAGGGTCTGCACATTCTGTATCCTAGCGCACCTGCGGGAAGCCCAGGTCCACCTTGCTGGTGCTGGGGTCGGGCCAGCGGCTGGTCACCACCTTGGCGCGGGTGTAAAACTGCACCCCTTCGGGGCCGTACATGTGCAGGTCGCCAAACAGGCTGGCCTTCCAGCCGCCAAAGCTGTAGTAGGCCACCGGCACCGGGATGGGCACGTTGATGCCCACCATGCCGGCTTCCACGTCGAACTGGAACTGCCGCGCTGCGCCACCGTCGCGGGTGAAGATGGCCGTGCCGTTGCCGTAGGGGTGGTCGTTGATGAGCTTGAGGGCCTCGTCGTAGGTTTTGACCCGCACCACGCTGAGCACCGGGCCAAAGATTTCCTCGTCGTAGCACTTCATGCCGGGCTTAACGTTGTCCAGCAGGCTGGTGCCCAGGAAAAAGCCCTCGGACTGGGCAACGGGGTCCTGCCGCCCGTCTACCACCACGGTGGCCCCTTCCCTGGGGGCGTTTTCAATATAAGAGGCCACCTTGTCGCGGTGTTCGCGGGTGATCAGGGGGCCCATCTCCACGCCCTCCTGGAGCCCAGGCCCCACCTTGATTTTGGGCATCCGCTCCCGGATGGCCGCAATCAGCTCGTCGGCGGTTTTATCCCCCACCGCCACCACCACCGAGATGGCCATGCAGCGCTCGCCCGCCGAGCCGTAGGCCGCACTCACCGCGGCGTCGGCGGCCATGCCGATATCGGCGTCGGGCAGCACCACCATGTGGTTCTTGGCCCCGCCCAGGGCCTGCACCCGCTTGCCGTTTTTGCTGCCGGTCTGGTAGATGTACCGGGCTACGGGGGTAGAGCCCACAAAGCTCACGGCCTTGATATCGGGGTGCTCGAGGATGCGGTCCACCGCCACTTTGTCCCCCTGCACCACGTTGAACACCCCATCGGGTAGACCGGCTTGCTGCAAGAGCTCGGCCAGGAAAAGGCTGGGGGAGGGGTCTTTCTCCGAGGGCTTCAGAATGAAGGTGTTGCCGCAGGCGATGGCATTGGCAAACATCCACATGGGCACCATGGCCGGAAAATTGAAGGGGGTGATGCCCGCTACCACGCCCAGCGGCTGGCGAATCTGGTACACATCCACACCCCGGCTGGCCTGCTCGGAATAGCCACCTTTCAAGAGCTGCGGGATGCCGGTGGCAAACTCGACGTTTTCCAGGCCCCGTGCCACTTCGCCCAGGGCGTCGGGGATGGTCTTGCCGTGCTCGAGGGTGATCAGCTCGGCAATTTTGCGGCGGTTCTGATCCACCAGGTCGCGGAACTTGAACATGATCTCGGCCCGGCGGGAAAGGGGGGTCTGCCGCCAGCTCTTGTAGGCTTCCTTGGCTACGGCCACCGCCCCGTCGAGCTCTTCCACCGAGGCGAAGTCTACCGTGGCCTGCTGCTGCCCCGTGGCCGGGTTCCAAACGATGCCCGAGCGCCCAGACTGGCCCTCGACCAGCTTACCGCCGATCCAGTGTGAGACGCGCTTGAGGGTGACTTGGGGTTCCTTGACTGCCATGTGCTGCCTCCTTGTGGGCTAGGAATAAAGAGTGGGTTTGGGCCCAGATAGGTTTATGGTAGGAGCCAGGGCCCTGGATAGCAATGGACAGTCTGTCTAAATAGACAGCCACTCTGTCTGGTACGGAAAAAGTCAAGATTCTTGGCTAAGTACACGACAAAACCCTGAGTAGGCAAAAGCAGGCCGCTCCTGTAAGGTGTTTCT
>NZ_JBEVAL010000104.1:0-7411 GCF_051297115.1 Meiothermus cerbereus | reverse complement strand
GGCGTGTAGGGCTATGGCTTTGCTTGGCATGAGTTATTATCTACATAGATTTGGTATGAGAGGCCCTGCCTGTGAAGAGTGCGATAAATAAGCAGCCAGCCACCCTGAGGGCTTTACTGGGCCAAAATCCAGTCGGGGGCTGGCATGCAGGCTTAATAGGGCAGTGGCCAGGTTCGGAAGTAATCCCGAATACGACCCCACAAACCCACCAGTCCCCTGGGTTCTAGAATCAAGAAAAGCAGAATCAACACCCCAAAGAGCACGCTGCGCCAGGCCGAAAGCTGGGCCACGTACTGCGGCCCAAAAGCCCCGGCCAGTACGCTCAGGGTCTCGGGAATCAGCACGATAAACAAGGCCCCCAACACCGCACCCAACACCGTGCCGGCCCCACCCACGATCACAATGGCCAGGTACTGAATGCTAAAAGCCAGCACGAAGTTCTCTGGGGTAACCGCCCCAATCAGGTGCATCAAAATGCCCCCGGCAATGCCCCCGTAGAAGGCCGAAAGGGCAAAAGCGGTGAGCTTGGAGCGCACCAGGTCTACGCCGGAGAGCTGGGCCGAGAGGTCGTTGTCGCGCACCGCAAACCAGGCCCGACCCGCGCGGGTCGAGAGCAGGCGCTTGGCATAGAAGAACATCGGGATGGCAAAAGCCAGCCCAAGGTAGAAAACCACCCGGTCGTCGGCCAGGGGCAGCCCAAGAAAGGTGCCTTCGGCTGGCAGCTTGCGCCCAGCCACCCCGCCGGTGAAGTCGGTCCAGCGTTTGAATATGTAGTCGGCCAGGAACTGAAAAGCCAGGGTGGCAATGGCCAGGTAGGCCCCCTTAATACGCAACGAGGGTATGCCCAGCACAATCCCGATGCTGGCAGCCACCAGCCCGCCCAGCAAAATACCCAGCGGGGCCAGATCGCCAGAAAGGTGGCTCGAGGTATAGGCGCCAATGCCCACAAAGGCAGCCTGGCCCAGCGAAATCTGGCCCGCCCCACCCACCAGCAGGTGCAAGCCCAGGCCCGCCAGGGCCGCCACCAGAATCTGGGTGGCCACAAACAAGGGATACTGGGGCAGCAGCAAAGGAAGTGCCAGTACACCAATTATCGCCACCACCAGCCAAAAGCGCCCCTGTGGCGTACTGGCATAGGCTTCGTCTTGACGATAGTCTTCGCGCACCGTTCGAGAAAAACGGCGGCTGAAGGCATCGGTAAGGGTTTGACTCAAGCGGTACATGGTTGGGTCTCCTCGAGGTTCGATGCTATCGGGCAGTCCAGCGGTGCCGGGGTGCAGGAGAACCCTGCCTTAGCAACACGGGCATCTTTGCGGTTTCTGCCATGTTCCATTACGCTTTCACCTTTTGCGCCGCCACCGGCCCACCTACGTCGGCAATTTGAACTTCGGCCTCGAGGGTCCCTTCACCCTCCAGGTAGCGGATGGGCAGGACGACCTTTACCTGTTTGGAACCGTCGTAGAGCGCAGCCAGCAGACTGGCATAACGGGACTCCACTGTGCCCCGCTTGACCTTGCGGGTACGGGTAATTTCCTCGTCGTCGGCGTGCAGCTCTTTGGGCAGGATGGCAAAGCGGCGCACCTTTAGCTCTTCAGGCAGGCTTTCGCAGGCCATGCGCAACTCCTGGGCGATGAGCTCGTAGACCTGGGGGTTAGAGGTCAGGCTCTGATAGGTGGAAAACACAATGCCGCGTTTGCGCGCCCAGTTCTGGGTATTCTCGGGGTCTAGCTCAATAAGGGCGGTCACAAAGGGCCTGGCATGACCAATGACCACCGCTTCGCGGATATAGGGGGAATACTTAAGACGGTTCTCCAGGAATTGCGGCGCAAACCGGGTGCCATCGGCCAGGGCGCCCACCTCCTTGAGCCGTCCCAGGAGTACCAGATGGCCGTTTTCGTTAAAGAACCCCGCATCTCCGGTGCGGAACCAACCGTCCTCGGTAAAGGTTTCCCTGGTGGCCGCCTCGTTCTTGAAGTAGCCTGCAAATACCTGTCCACCCTTGACCTGAATCTCCCCGTCTTCGGCGATGCGCACCTGGGTATTGCGCAAAGGCTTACCCACCGTCTCGGGGGGCGTATCGCCGGGCAGGTGGGCTACGCTGGTGGCTGCGGTTTCGGACTGCCCGTAAACCTGACGAATGTCCACACCCAGGGCACGGAAAAAGGTGAAGACTTCCGGGCCCAGGGGCGCACCACCGGTCGCGGCAATGCGGCAGGCGGCCAGGCCCATGCGGGCTCGGATTGGTCGGGCTACCAGCGGATAGGCCAGGGCCCGGGCCAGGTTCAGGCCAAAGCCAATGGGTTCTTTGCGGAACTCGCGCTGGGCGCACTCCAGCAAAACCCCCATGCCCCAGCGGTAGATCGCCTTCTTGAGGCCGTCGGCATCCTCCATGCGGCTGCGCACGATGGCCGCGGAGTCTTCCCACAGCCTTGCAGGGGCCAGGTAAAAGTCGGGTTGAACTTCCCTGACATCTTCCCGCACGGTGATGATGTCCTCGGGAAAATGCACCACCGTACCATCGGTTAGACTGCGCACCACCGTAAGCATCTGCTCGCCAATCCAGGGCAGCGGAAGGTACGAAAACACCCACTCCCCTCCGCGGATGCTGATGGTCTCGCGGCCCGCCTCGGCTCCGGCAATCAGCTGGGAGTGCGTGAGCATGGCCAGCTTGCTGCGGGCGGTGGTACCGGAAGTGGGGGCCAGGAGCGCCACAGTATCGGGCCGCACCTGGGCTTTTGCGGCCTGCACAGCCTGACGGCTTTTTTCGGATTGGCCCAGCTCCAGCACGCTACTAAAGGGCCGCACCTGTTCGTTCCAGTATTTGCTCATGCCGGCCTCTTCCCAGACCAGCACGAACTTTAGCTTATCCAGGTGGGGCAGCACTTTATCAAGCTGTTCTTCATCCGAAAGCACAATGCCGACGCACTCGGAGAACTCGATAAAGTAGCCCACTTCCTCCGGCATAGCATCCGCATAGATGCCCATAGGCATGGCCCCTACGGTCTGTGCCGCCACTTCGGCAATCACCCACTCTGGCGCGTTTTGACCCAGGATGGCCAGCACCTTGCCCGGCTCCAAACCCAATTGCAGCAGACCCCCGGCAAGCTGCTCCACCTTCTCTTGTAAGTGGGCCCAGGAAGTGGTTTCCCACACCCCCAGGCGTTTGACACGCAGGGCTGGGGCAAGGGGCTTAGTTTGAGCATGGTGGGCCAGATACTCAATCAGGGTAGTGGGCGTCATAGCCTACCTCCGCGATCTTTCCGATTCAGGGTGCACATCATGCACTCCTCCCCAGATAAGCCTCGGCCACGCGCGGGTCCTCCCGCACCCCCGCAGGCGCGCCCTGGTATAAGACCTCACCGTAGGACATAACCAGCACCCCGGTAGAAAGCTCCAGCACAGCCTTGAGGTCGTGCTCCACCAGTACCAGGGTAACGCCCCACTCGCGCCTGGCATCCAGCAAAAAGCGGGCCAGGTCTTGTTTTTCTTCCAGGCTCAGGCCGGCCATAGGCTCGTCGAGCAAGAGCAGCCTGGGGCGTCCCGCCAGGGCCCGTGCCACCTCTACCCTTTTTTGTAAACCATAGGGCAGCGCGCCTGCGGGCACGTGGCGGAAGGGCGAGAGGTGCAGGTAGTCCAGCACTTCTTCAGCGTGGCGGCGTATTTTCCACTCGAGCTGGGCTTTAGGCATCAGGTCGGTGTAACCCCCCACGGCCAGTTCGGCCCCCAGCTTGACGTTGTCCAGCACGGTCATGCCCCGGAAGAGCTCGAGGTTCTGAAAGGTTCGGCCCAACCCCTTGCGAACCCGCACCTGGGGGCTCTGGCCCGCCAGGTCTTCGCCCAGAAAAAACACCTTCCCTTGTTGGGGCCTGTACAAGCCCGATAGCACATTCAGGAGGCTGGTTTTGCCTGCGCCGTTGGGGCCAATCACCGCGAAAAAATCCCCCTCCGACACGCTAAAACTCACCCCCACCAGGGCCTTGACGCCCCGGAAGGCAAGGTGCAGATCCTGGGCTTCCAAAAGCACCTTAGACATACCGACCTCCCTGCAGGGCCCAGGCCCAGGGCAGGTAGACTGCAACCTGGGGTTTCTTCCCTAGGATCGATTTGGCAAAAAGGGCAGACTGGGGCCGTAGCGCCTGGGGGGGCAGGATTGCGCCAGTACAGGCCCCTTCTCCCCGGCTCACGCTCCAGCTAAAGCGCTGCTTCATAGCGCTTTTTCTCAGAATTACACCCATCGCTTCCTCCTCCGGTAGCGCTTGGCCTCAGAGAAGCCCCCGGCCACCGCACCCCCCAGGTAGAACTCCATTACGTCGGCGTCGGCCTGGGCTTCCTGGGCAGTGCCCTCGAAAACCACGCGGCCCTGTTCCATTACGTACACCCGCTCCACGATGGAAAAAGCAGCCCGAGCGTTCTGTTCGACCAGCACCAGGGTAAGCCCTTTGTCGCGGCGCAGCTCGTCCAGTACCCGCATTACTTCATCGGTCAGCTTGGGCGAAAGGCCCAGGCTCGGCTCATCCACCACCAGAATCCTGGGCTCGGTAAGCAGGGCCATGCCCAGCAAAAGCATCTGCTGTTCGCCACCCGAAAGGTAGCCGCCCTGCTCGAAGCGGCGCTCGTAGATGCGGGGGAAGCGCGTAAATATCTCGTCGGTGATTTCTTTCTGGCGCTGCTGGGTTAGTTTGTGCCCCGCGGCCCGCAGGTTTTCGACGACGGTCAGGTAGCGAAAAATGGGTCGGCCCTCGAGGATTGCGGTAAGACCCAGCTCGGCCACCTTGAGCGCAGGCAGGTGGTTGGCTTCCTGGCCGTTGATGACAATTTTGCCGTCCAGAACCCGGCCATCGTACTGCGGCAGCAGGCCTGAAATAGCCCGCACCAGGGTGCTCTTGCCAGCCCCGTTGGGGCCCAGCAGGGCAATGGCCTCGCCAGCACTGGCCCGCATACTCACACCCTGCAAGGCCAGAATCACCCCGCGGTAGACCACTTTTAGGTTTTCAACGTTTATTTCGGCCATATAGCAACCTTAGGTTTTAAGCTCGATGCTGCTTTTTTAGTGCTGCCCCACATCGCTCGCTCAGACCCGCTCGATACGGTGCTGTCCAAACAGTCCATAAGGACGGAACAGAAGCACCAGCAGCACAATCAAGAAGGGGATGGCCTGGGTTATGCCCGGCAGCAAGGACTCGAGGTAAAGCTGGGAGAAGGCTTCGATCAGGCCAATAATCAGGCCGGCTACCACTGCCCCCGGCACCGAATCGAACCCCCCCAGGATGGCCACCGGGAACACAATCAGCCCCAGCAGCACCAGGTGGTGCCCCGGCCCGCCGCCCCCCGCAGCACCAGCCAGAAAAGCACCACCAATAGTGGCCGTCATGGCCGAAATTCCCCAGGCCATCGCAACCACGCGAGGTGCGTTGATGCTCATGGCCAGCGCAGCAGTCTCACTCTCCGAGACCGCCCGCAACAGCACCCCGTAACGGCTATACTTGAGCGCAGCAACCAGCAAAATAGCCAGGGGCAGGGCCAGAATCAGAGCCCACACCGCTTTGGAGGAAAGAAACACACCCCCCAGGTTAAAGGCCAGGTTGGGCATCTCCTTGGGTAGCTGGGAAACGTCGGCAGCCCCCATGGCCTTCTGGTCAGGGCCCCAGATCAGCAGGGTTGCACCATCGAGGGTGGCGGCCAGCCCGATGGTCGCCATAATCACAGCCACCACGTTACGCCCCAGCAGGGGCCGGACAAACCCCCGCTCTACCAGCACCCCAAAGGCAAAAGCCAGGGGTAGCGCCAGCAAAATTGCCACCCACAGCGGAAAAAATAGCGACATGGTGTAGGTTAGGTAGGCGCCAATGAGCAAGAACTCCGCGATTGCGAAGTTGACCACGCTGGTTGCTCGATAAACCAGCACAAAGCCGGAGGCGATAACGGCATACAGCGCACCATTGGCCAGACCGTTGAGGGCGGTTTGTATGACTAAGGCCAAGTCCATGTTTTCCTTATAAAGAGGTTATTGCGGTAGGCTCGAGGGCCCCGAGCCAACCATCGGTCAGCCCTTGACCCTCGAGCGCCCTAAGCTGATTAGAGTTTCGAACCGTCTACCCAGTCGGTAATGGCATCGAAGCGGCCATCCCGCACGTTGGCCCGCCAGAGCTTGGTAAAGGGCAGGCGACGATTCACCCAACGCATGTTGCGCACCTGGCCTCCGGCGTTGTAGTCGCCCAGCCCATCCAGGGCCTCAATCATACCGGGGCGGGTCAGCTTGCCTGCAGCGTGCGCCCGGCGCATGGCCTCGGCGATGACGTCCATGGCCATCCAGGAGCCCATGTAGTAGGTGGTGCGGTAGGAGAGGTCGCGGCCTTTGGCCCGGCGCAAGGCCCGAATTTGCTCTACCGCCGGAACCGTGGCGTCGTAGTAGTAGGCGTTGTGGTAGGTCACGATAAAGCCATCCGCGGCAGCCCCGGCCCGCTGCATCAGGGCCAGCTCGGCCGAGTAGTAGGTGCCCATGAAGGTAGCCCGGACGCCCTGCTCGCGGGCGGCCCGCACCACCAGCGGCTCTACCGTGAGCACATAGCCGTGCA
This sequence comes from Meiothermus cerbereus, assembly GCF_051297115.1. Lineage (GTDB taxonomy): Bacteria > Deinococcota > Deinococci > Deinococcales > Thermaceae > Meiothermus > Meiothermus cerbereus_A. Next base: position 836 of record NZ_JBEVAL010000104.1, on the reverse strand, counting down.
TAATGACGAAGTCGGGCTGGGCCTGGCGTAGCTTGGTCACGATGGGGGTGGCATCGGCAATGGCCAGGGGGGTTACTTCCTCTCCCACAATCTGGAAACCCAGCCGGGCCGACTGCTCCTTGATGAAAGGAATGGGGTCACGCCCGAACTCGGAGTTGGAGTAGCACAGGAAAATCTTGGCCCCGCGCCCTTTCTGGCGGCGAATCTGCTGCAGCAGAGCACCGGCCATGTCGTTGTAGGTAGGGCCAAACACAAAGATGGTGGGGTAGGTGTTGGGGTCGGCCAGCTCGTTGGAGAACGAAGTGGCGGTATAGGGCAGGCGCAGGCGGGTGATCTCCGGGGCTAAGGCCTTGGAAAGACCGGTGGAGTTGCCATAAACAAAGACCAGCTCCTCCGGGCTCTCGCGCTGGACAATACGGTTGAAGACTGCCGTTCCACGGGCCACGTCGTAGCCGTCGTCTTCGACCACCAGCTCGAAGCGTCGCCCACCAATGCCACCCGTATCGTTGATGCGGTCGGTGGCATCCCGGAAAGCGTCCAGGGCCGCGTTACCTGCAAAAGCAAAAGCGCCCGTAAGGGGGAGAATGGCCGCAAGCTTGACGGGCCGGGCCTGGGCACGGGCAATCATCCAGGGGCTATATACCGTAGAAGCGGCCAAACCAGCTTTGAGCACTTGCCGACGATTCATCTTCATGTATGTCCTCCTCCATCAACAATCGTTTCGATTGTGTTGTGCCCATAGAATACTATGACCCCTCGAGTTTTGTGTACCCGGTCTAAGTACACGACAAAACCCCGAGTAGGCAAAAGCAGGCCGCTCCTGTAAGGTGTTTCTG
>NZ_JBEVAL010000103.1:0-7654 GCF_051297115.1 Meiothermus cerbereus | reverse complement strand
AACTCACCCCCGTCCCTTATTTTCCACTGGGTGTCAAGTCCTTTTCCGAATTGGCGTATATATATTATGAGCGTCAAGAAAATGCCTTTTCTGCATTATCCGACGAAGATCTGGATAGGGCAGGTATCCATGAACGAAAAGCTATTGAAATGTTACCGCTTACGCAGACTTTTTTGGTTTCAGATGGAGAGATCGACAAAATCAACAAGATACGGGATGTTTTTGAAGATGATTCCACTTATGAGCGGGTTTTCTCCCAGAGCAGACTCAAGGTAGATTCTCGCCGTATATTACTCTGCTATAAAGTACAGTTTCGCTTACGTAAATTAATGCAGGTAATTGCTGACAGGGGTGCAAACAAGTATTCATATATTGCTAAAGCGCGGTTGCTTTTGTGGGCTCTACTTTGCCAGGCACTGCTTAATGATGCGAAGGTAGAAGAGTGGTCTGAAAATTACGGCAAATCCTTATCTATAGAACACGATTATATCGAGCTTCTATCCAATCTGGCAACGAGAAAGTGCCGCTTCATAATCTCTGATGTGGTTGAAGATCCGAAATATGCCGAACGTGTTGCAGATGGAAATTATAGTTTTTTGCGTACAAATACGGCTTTTGCACAAGCAATGAATTCTGCATATAATCGCTACGGTTGGGTGCACCGCAAGCTGAGGTGACTTCTACATAAGAGCTTCTCGTTTCGAATCTACCTATTCTGAGCTTAGCGATTGCCCCGCGCCTGCAAGGCTTGCAAAGCCATAGCCGCCTCGCGGTAGCTGGGCTTGTAGCGCAAGGCTGCCTGAAAATCGGCCCGGGCCGCTTCCAGGTTGCCCTGGGCCTGGCGGGCCAGACCGCGCCAGTAGTAGCTTTCTTCGTGGTCGTCTATCCGGCCCAGCACGTCGCTGGCCAGGGCGATGACCTCCGGGTAGCGCCCGGTTTTGAAATAGGCCTCGTAGGGGCCAAACTGGTACCACAGCATCCGCCAGGGCCAGTTGTTTAGTGCATTGGCTGGGCGACGCGGGTCGAGGGTACGGTCGGGCGCAATGCGGCGGGATTGGTCGTAGGCCTGGGCGGCGGCCTGGGCCTGGCCGAGCCGAAGCAGGGTGCTGCCCAGGTTGAACCAGGCAAAGGCATTGCTGGGGTTGGCCTGGGTTTCACGCTGGGCCTGCTCGAGGGCCATCTGAAGCCCTGTGCGCTCGTTGATCCGTGAACCTAGCAGCGCAGCAACCTGCGCCTTGCGGCTTTGGGGGTAGACCACCAGGTAGGTGCGGTTGAAAACCTGCCAGAGCCGGTCGGTCTCGGCATAGCGCAGCGTCACCTTGGGGCCGTAATAGCTATCGAAGGCCTTGAAGATGCCCTGGCTGTCGTCGTAGCCCACCAGCAGGCGGTAGTGGCCCATGCCGCCGTTATCAGGAGTAACAAACCAGGTTTCCACTATTACCGGAAAACCGCCCGACAGCAGGTCTTTGAGTAGCTTCAGGTCGCCGGCTACCCCCAGATGCACACCAAACCCCTGCTTGCGGGCAAAAGCGGCCAGCTCTTCAGGGCTCACGTTCTTGTCGTTTTTGTTGGGTTTGAGCACCGGGGCAATCTGGTACTGATTAAGGGCGCTGCCCCAGAAACTCAGGGCCATGCCTATGGTGACCGGGCCGCAGTTGTTGTAGCGCTGGTACTCGTGGCGAGCGCCAGAAAGAAACACCGCGCCCGCCTGGGCCATCAGGCTAAGCCAAAGAAGCACAATCAGAAGCAGGGGCACCTATGTATTATGCCAGACCCATAGCGGGGGGACAGCGTGCTATAACATGGGGGATGGTTGTGCTGCAGTCCACCCTTCAGTGCCCCTCCTGTGGCCACGCCGAGCAGCTAAACATGCCAGAGGAGGCCTGCCAGCACTTTTACCAGTGCAGCCAATGCGGCCTCTGGATGCGGCCCAGGCCGGGGGACTGTTGCGTGTTTTGCAGCTACGGGGATGTGCCCTGTCCCCCCAGGCAAAAAGAGGAGCCCGCATCGGGCTAGAGCGCTCTTCATTATTACTGAGCTGCTCACAACCTAAATTTCCGTGTCCTGCACAGCACAGTTGCCTCCCGGATGGGAGGCAACGTGCGTGAAGAGTGCGACAAGCAAACACCCAAACGGCCTCAAAATCATACCCCCTCGGGCGGGGATTCGGGGGCGTTTGCGGGCAGCGTTCGGATTTGTGCCTCCCAAGCGGCTACTGGGTGGAGGTGGTGCTGGGAAGGATGTGCTTGGCCTCGAGCTCACGCAGCCAGCCGCGAACCCTGGCGGCGATCTGGTCGCGCACCGCGCGGAAGCGCTCGAGCTTGTGCTCGTCGGGCCCCTGGGCGGCGCTGGGGTCTTCGAAGGGCCAGTAAAGCCGGTAGGTGCTGAAAGGGAACAGCGGGCACTCCTGCTCGGCCCGGTCGCAGACCACAATCAGGTAGGTGAAGTTGAACTTGCCGCCCCAGTACTCCATCAGGCTTTTGGCGTACTGGCCCTCCATATCCAGGCCCATTTCCGAGAGCACTTGGCGGGTGAAAGGGTTAATCTCGCTGGGGTGTAGCCCGGCGCTATAGACCTCAAGGTGCTCGCCCGCATAGTGCCGCAGCAGGGCCTCGGCCATCTGGCTGCGGGCCGAGTTGTGGCTGCACAAAAACAGAACCGAGATTTTTCGCCCTTTCATGTCGCCTCCATCAGGTGAGCTGCTGCAGCCCTGTGGCCTCCTGCAGCTCGGCCCCGCTGGGGGTCTGGCCTTGCTTGAGGCGCCGAAGCAGGTGTTCGGACATGCGACCCAGGGCATCCCGCACCGCTCGCCAGGCCCCCAGGCCCTTGCCTGTGGGGTCGGGAAAGGACACGTGCAGCCTTTGGGTTCGGGCTGGGTAGACCGGGCAGTTCTCGGCCGCCGCGTCACACACGGTGAGCACCAGGTCGAAGTTCCAGGGGTCGGGCAGGTCGTAGAGGGTTTTGGAGGTGTGGGCGCTCAGGTCAATCCCCACTTCCTGCATCACCCTGATGGCATCGGGCTTCACAAAGGTTTTCTCGGTACCTGCCGACCAGATTTCGGCGGGTAGCTCGAGCCGCCCAGCCCAGTGCCGCAACCAGCCCTCCGCCATCTGGCTGCGGGCCGAGTTGTGGGTGCAAAGGACTAAAATACGCATCAAGGAAGATTATCGGGCAATTTTCATGGCAGTGTCAGAGAGGTTTTCACCATTGCGGCATAGCTGCTTTGGGGCGGGCTTGCCATATGGCCATCGCCGACAAGAAAGCCAGCGTGGCAAAAAGCCAGAGTGCCAGGGTGTAGTCGCCAGAAACCCCATGCAGCGCACCGGCGGCAAACGGAGCAAGCGTCTGGGCCACCGCCACGAGGGAGGTCATGCTGCCACTGATGGTGCCGTAGTGTTGGGGGCCGTAGGTCTCGGCAATGAGGGCTGGCTTGGCCAGGGAGATAGAACCGTTGGCCAGACCAAAAAACAGCACAAAAGCCCAAAGCCCCAGCACCCCCGGCAAAAGCTGCAAGCCCAGCAAACCCAGCGCGTAGCAAGCCATAAACGCTGCGCTAAGGTGGAAAAGCGAGACCCGCTCACTAAAAGGGGTGTAGACCAGGCGCCCTGCCAGTTGCACCACCCCCACCCCACCCACCGCCAGGGCTACCAGGGCCGGGGCAAAGCCTTTCTCTGAGAGCAGGGGCACCATGTGGGCGGTGAGGGCAATGCTGGTAGCCCTGGACAGGGCAAAACCCAGCGTGAGCCACCAAAACGTGGGCTGGCGCAGGGCCTCCCTGGCGCCGACGCTGGCTTCCCGCACGGGTTGTCCCGACCCTTCTACAAAAAACCCGCCATCCGGTAACTGACCTATGTCCTCTGGGCGCCGCCGCAAAACCAGTGCGTGCAAGGGAATGGTGCCCAGGGCCAAGATGAGCGCCAGAATCTCCAGCGCTTCGCGCCAGCCCACGGCCTGCACCAAAAAGGTACTGAGCGGCACGAAAATGGTGCTGGCCAGCCCGGCCATCAGGGTTACGACCAGCATGGCCCGGGGCCGGTAGCGGCGGAACCAGACCGCCAGCACCGCGAAGGCCACCTCGTACAGCACCATTGCCATCGCCAGGCCCAGGCCCGCCCAGAGCAGGTAAAACACCGTCAGGCTCTGCACCTGGGCCCAGCCCCAGACCAACAAAGCCCCCCAGATGGAGCCCGCCGTCATGAGGGCCCTGGCCCCGTGCCGGTCGAACCAGCGCCCCACCGGCAAGGCAGCCAGCCCCGAGACCAGCAGGGCCAGCGAGAAGGCCGCCGAAGTCTCGGCCCGGCTCCAGCCAAACTCGGCCTCCATGGGCTTCACGAACACGCCAAAAGCGTAGTAGAGCACCCCAAACCCAATGGTCTGGGTAACGGCCAGCGCCCAGGCAATGCGCCAGCCGTGATAGGCAGAGGAACCTGAGGAATGGGCCATGGGTGGGCTGTTACCCTCTCTGGGGGTGAGGGTTCAACGCGTTTGGGCCGGTCGTGTGGAACAAGGAGGGGTTCTGCATCCAGTACCCGCGGCGGGCTGACCCCCTGGGTTTGGCTGGCTTTATGCTTCAGGGGTTTCTTGCAGCAGGAGGGTCATGGCGATGGCGGTTTCGGGGCAAGCGCCCTGAAGCTCCTGGGAGCTTTGCAAGGCAGCAGGTAGCTCGGAGCGCTGCACCTGTGTGAAGCCGAAGCGGCGGAAAAACTCGGCGGCGGTCTCGGTGAGGAGGGAGAGCGAGGTCAGGTTTTTGTACCGGGCCAGGTCTATCACCCCTTTGGTCAGGCTGGCCCCAATGCCGTGAGAACGGTAGTTCTGCGCCACCACCACCGAACGCAGCAGGCCGCTGTTCTGATGTACTTCAAGGCCCGCACAGCCCACCACCTTGTCGCCCTCGAGGGCCAGCATGAAGTTCAGAATGTGTTCTTCCACGCCCACCTGAGGCAGATGAGCGGCGTTCAGTAAGGCCATAATCTCGGGTAGGTCAGCCGAGGTGGCGGTGCAGTAGGTAATCATGATTCCTCTTTTCGGATTGAAGTTGTTTTATTCTCCCCAGACCACATTAGCAGCAGCGTGTGGCCGCAGGGGCGGTAACCTCGAGCCCAACTGGCCCACAGCAGCCGGTGGCCCGGTCGCGGGCCTTGCAGGTTACACCGGGCGGAACCAGACGCACCAGCAGATGCTGGCCCTCGAGGGACATCTGAGCCACATGGTAGTGAACGGCCGGCCGCAGGGCATCCCCATACTCGAAGCGGATCTGGGCCTCGCCCCGCACCGGCACCGAGGCCGCCACCCGGTTGTAGATGCTGAGGAACTTTTGCACCGTCATGAACTCGGGTTTGTCGCCGGGGCCCGGCCCCATGAGCTGTACCACCGTCTCGCGCCAGAAGTTGGCCTGGCCGCCACAATCCATGCTTTCGTAGGTGACGTTCATCACCTCGGTGACATGGTAGCCGGGGGCGATCCGCTGTCCGCTGGCTTCGAAGACCAGCGACTTGTCTTGGTGCGAAGCCAGGGTCTCGAGCAGTTCCTGTGTGGTCATACCTTCCTCCTCTTTGGAACGATTACCCGCCAATGCTGGGCAAAAAGGCCTTGATCAGGGCAAAACCCCTAGGGTCAATCTGGTAGTACATCCACTTGCCGCGTTTTTCCCCTCTGACCAGCCGGGCCGAGACCAGGCACTTCATGTGGTGCGATACGGTGGGCTGCGAAAGCCCGGTCACGGCCTCGAGGTCGCAGGCACACACCCCCGGCTCAGGGCCGCAGCAAGCGCCATTCGGGTTGCGGGCCAGGTGGGCCAGGATCTTGAGCCGGGCCGGATCCGCGAGGGCTTTGAAAAGCGCGGCGGCTACCTCGAGGGAGCTCTCCTCCAGGCTTACTTCTTGTGGGGGGGCCAGGGTGGGCATGGCCGCAATTTACATTGATATATATAAATCTGTCAATATAAGGACTGGGCAGCGGCTACGCTTTGCCCCCGCAGGGGCCTAACCGATCTGGCGGCGACGATGCTCAGGCTATTTCTAGCGGTTTTGGGCATCCCACAGCTTGCGGGTGGTAATGACCTGGCCCGCGTGGTGCTGGGCATGGGCGGCAATGTGGTCGAGCACATAAACCGCTTTTACCTGGTGGGGGCCAAGCTGTACCGTACGCATCAGGTCTTCGGCTTCCAGTGCCCGCAGGCCCGCCCGAACCCGCTCGAGGTTCTGCACAAACTCGGCCAGCACCTCCACCGGCGCCCGTCCGCTTGGGGCCATCTCCTCGGCAGGGCGGATGCGCAGGGCTTCGGGTATTTCCTGAGCGGTGCCACGCAACAGCAAGCGGTAGGAAGCACCCCCAATATGCCGCACCAACCCCCCAATGGGGTTGGTTTCGGGCGCAGGCACCCACCAAAACCCTTCTGGCGTAAGATTCCCGGCCCACTTCTGCACCGTCTCCTCTACTTCATCCAGGTTCCGTAGCCACACCGAGACCAGCCAGTGAACACCCTCTACATCGCCGCGCAAAAAGGGAGGGATTTGCATATGGGTGATTCTAAAGCAATTTCCGTACAATCAGGCTGTGCAACCCCTGCCGCCCCAGTCGCGTGAGCCTTTTTTGGATGCGGCGCGGGGGCTGGCCCTGGTGGGCATCCTGGTGGTCAACCTCGAGCATTTTGCGGGCGTGGAGCTGTATGCGACCCTGCACGGGGAAAACTGGAGCTACACCCTGGGTCGGCAAATCGTGGCTTTTTTCTTTAGCGGCAAGTTCTACACCATCTTCTCTATTCTGTTTGGGCTGGGGCTGGCCCTGCAGTACCAGCGCTTTGTGGCCGCCGGTCTGGAAGCTAACGTACTGCTCAAGCGACGCCTGGGGTGGATGCTGGGGCTGGGCGCCCTGCACGGCATCTTTTTGTTCGAGGGCGACATCCTGGGTACCTATGCCCTGGTGGGCTTCTTGGCGCTGCGCTACCTGAGTCGAGAGGTTCGGCCTGTGGACATCGGCAAGTTTTTGTTGCTGGGGTATGCTTTATGGTGGATCATTACAAACACTTTGCGCGATCAGGTGGGCGTATTCCCCCACAGCGAGGTTTTCCTGCAAGGCAGCTTCTGGGAGGTGAGTAGAACCCGGCTCGAGGCCTGGCTTTACAACACCCCCCTGTCTGCTTTGCTGTTTGGCGCCGAGCTGGTGGGCTTGTTTTTGCTGGGCATGTACCTGGCCCCGCGCTGGCAGCACATCGGCCCGGCCCTGCTGTGGCGCGTGGTAGCGGCTGGGCTTCTGGTGGGGGTTCCGGTCAACCTTTACAACGCCCTGCACCCCGATTTGCAGCCGCTGCGGGGGCTGGGCGGGCTTTGCTTTGCCCTGGTTTACCTGGCCCTTTCGCGCTTGTTCTGGGACAGGCTGGGCTGGTTGCATCACCTGCGCTACGCAGGCCGTATGCCCCTCACCAACTATCTGCTCCAGTCCGCGGTTATGAGCACGGTTTTTTATGGCTATGGCCTGGGGCTGTACGGCCAGGTCAGCCCCATCTGGTTCCCCATCGTGGCCGTTGGCTTTGTTTCGCTACAGGCTGGTGTGAGCCGCTGGTGGATGGCACGCTACCAGCAAGGCCCCCTCGAGGCCACATTCCGCACCCCTCTACCTTGACTTTAGGATTTTGGGGTGGAAACCAATGCTGATC
>NZ_JBEVAL010000102.1:0-8103 GCF_051297115.1 Meiothermus cerbereus | reverse complement strand
CCATCACGAGACAGCAGCCCGCCTGCTGGGGGTGGAGCGATATTACCTGCTGGAGTGAAGGGGGGTGCGGAATGTGGGATATCAGATCAACTTGGTTGGTTCCGTAGCCTGGGGGCTGGTTTTGGGTTTGGCCCCCACGTAGCGCAGGGCTGTCCAGATTAGTACCCCAGAAAATACCAACCTAAGCCAGAACTCAGGTAGCTGGTTGGCTACCAAACCGCCTGCAAAGGCCCCGACCAGAATGCCCACAACCAACCCCGGCACATACTCCTGGGCCAGGTTGCCGTGACGGTAGTGGGTATAAGAACCCACCAGCGCCGACGGCACCATAGCCAGCAGGGAAGTGCCCTGGGCTGTGTGCTGCTCGAGGCCCACCAGCAGCACCATAATCGGCACCGTAATGGTGCCACCACCCACGCCCAGCAAGCCTGAGGCGAAACCCGCTGCTGCACCCGTAACGATGAGTGGAATAATCTTAAACCATCCCTGCAAGGGTTCGTCGACATGGGGAATGTAGGGTTTGAGCAACAGGCTCAGGGCAACCACAACCAGGTACCAGCCGAATACCCGCTTGAGTTTCCACTCGGGTAGCCGGTTGGCAAAACGTGCACCCCAGTTGGCCGTGAGCATGGCGCTGGGGAAGATGACCAGGGCAGCCAACCAGTCCACTGTGCCCTGGGTGGCGTAGGTAAAGGCTCCAACCAGGCCTGTAAAAACAACCATTACCAGGCTCGTGGCCACAGCGCGGTGCTGGGTGAGTTTTAGAAAGCTCGACATCAGCGGGACGGCAACTATACCGCCTCCAAGCCCTACCAACCCCCCAAAACCTCCCGCAATCAGGCCGATCCACAGACTAGTGAGATTCACGGCCCCGTTATACCATGCCCCACAAGATTTTAGATTCAAAACCCAGCGTTTAGCCAAGCACGGTGTCTAACCAGCGCAGCCAGTTTTCACCAAGCACCTTGGACTGGAAAGGTTCGGGGACTAGCTGGGCGATTTTTTGCAGATCGGCGGGCTCGTCCAGCCCATACGGGTTTTCCTTCATGCCAAAGCCGCCATCGAAGTCGGAGCCGATGCCCACCCTGTCCCAGCCGATTAAACCTGCGGTGTGGGCCAGGTGCCGCCCCACCACTTCCAGCCCCACCCGTTCCATGCCACGCTTCCAGGTGTGGTCGAGAAAAAACCCGAACAAAACTGTGCCAATGACCCCCTGGCGGGCTCCGATGGCCTGGATCATGGCGTCGCTCAGGTGGCGGTTGGAGAACTCGAGCCCCTCGCCGCCCAGCAAGGCCCGGGGGTTGCTGTGGGTAGCACAGACCGGGCCGTCGAACACCTCGAGGGCCTGCCAGAAGGCCTGTTCGTCCATGTGGGAAAAATCGAGGGCCAGCCGACTTTCGTACATGGCCTGCATGAGCTCGAGGCCCAGCTCGCTCAGGCCGCCGGGTTCGCGGGTTCCACCGCAGTAGCGGGTGCGGTTCCAGGCCGGGCCAATCAGGCGAACCCCTTCTGTCTTCCAAAAAGCCACCTCGCCAGGCTCACGGATGCACTCGGCGCCTTCAATCAGGATCACCAGGGCTGTAATTCTGTCCTGAGGCCACAACGCCAGATGCTTCTCCAGACTGGCCCGGTCGCGCAGGATACGTACCCAGCCCTGCTCTTCCCAGCGCAGGTACACCTCCAGCTGCTTGAGGGCCTGGCGGTGGGCACCCTGGGGTTGGCTGTCCTTATGGGGGTCTACCCAGAGGGTGGCAAAGCAGACGCCCACGCCCCCTTCGCGCAGGGCAGGCAGGGTCACGACGGGTATCTCGGCGCGGGTGTCGCGTGTGCGCAGCTCTGCAAGCGGCAGGGTCAGGTCGCGCCCCAGGTTCACTACGTTGTGGGCGAGGTCGAGGTGGGCGTCTACAATCATGCCTTCAATACTAGCGTGGTTCTGCAGCACAGCGAGACGGCTGTTTGTAGGACAGGCTCCTGCAAGCAAAGGCTTTTGCCCTTAAAACCAGGCCATGAACCTCGTCTGGCACCGTGCCGACCTTCGCCTGCACGATAACCCGGCCCTGGTTGAGGCTTTGAAGTCCGGCCCGGCCCTGGGGCTGGTGGTTTTGGATCCCAACATCCTGCAAAACACCAGCCCACGCCGGCGGGCCTGGTTTTATCAGAACACCGCGGCCCTGCGTGAAGCCTATCTCCGCCGGGGAAGCTTTTTGCTGGTTCGTGTGGGTCTGCCGTGGGAGGTGTTGCCTCAGGTTGTCAGCGAGCTCGCGGCAAACCGGGTTTACGCAGTGCGCAACTCGACCCCCTATGCCCGCTTGCGCGACCAGAAGGTGGGGGAGGCTCTACCGGGGCGGGTGTCCTGGCTGGAAGGGCAGTACATCCAGGAACCCGGTAACATCGTGAAACCCGATGGAGGCCCCTACACGGTCTTTACGCCGTACTCCAGGCGTTGGTGGGCTGCCGGGGCACCGGTTTTGCTCGAGGCCCCCACCTACTTTCCGCCCACACCTCTTCCCCTGGGCTTAGACCTGGGCACCGTCCCCCAAGAAACCCCTGGTGTGCCGCTGCCACCGGCGGGTGAGGAGGCCGCGCAGAGGGCGCTCGAGGTTTTTTTGCGCGATAGGCTGACCGGCTACCACCAGACCCGCGATGCACTGGGCGGCGAGGGGACCTCGAGGCTCTCCTGCTACTTCACCCTGGGGGTGCTTTCGCCCCGCCTGGCCGCCCAAAGGGCTTTGCAGATAGGGGGTGAAGGGGCCCGCAAATGGGTTAACGAGCTATGCTGGCGTGACTTTAGCGGCGACCTGCTCTACCACCGCCCGCAGATGATGACCCAGGCCTTTGACCCCCGCTGGAACGACCTGCCCTGGAACGACGATGACGAGCTTTTTGAGGCCTGGCTTCAGGGGCAGACCGGTATACCGGTGGTGGATGCCAGCATGCGCGAACTGCAGGCCACGGGCTTTTTGTCCAACCGAGCCCGCATGGTGGTGGCGCAGTTCGCGGTCAAACTGGCCTTGCTGCCCTGGCAGAAATGTGAACGGGCCTTCCGCGATCTGCTCTTGGATGGCGATAACGCCTCCAACCTGCAAGGCTGGCAATGGGCCGGGGGCTTGGGGGTGGATGCAGCCCCCTACTTCCGCGTATTTAATCTGATTACCCAGGCTGAAGCCCACGACCCCAGCGGTACCTGGCTAAAGCGCTGGGTGCCCGAGTCGGGGGGCAAGCCCCAGCCCTACCAAACCCCGTTGCTGGATTTGCACCTGGCCCGCAAGCGCTACCTGGCCGTTGCCGAGAAAATTGCCAAATCTGAACCCCAGGGGAGCGCATAGCCCAGCAACCCATGCTGTGGGCCCTGGTGTGCTTGGCAGGCTACACCTGCTGCACGCACCGCAAACCTGAACGTAGTCTGGACGCATATTGTACCAAGCTTCTACATATAAGCTCTACCCTAGAGGTTGAAACAAGCGGTGGAAGTAAAGCAAAAGCCGATAAACATCGGAACCGCCAGCCCCATCGCGCTGCTTTCAACCCCATTTCAAAGATGCACACGGAGGTAGCATATGAAGATCAAAGCTTTGCTCATCGCTGGTAGCCTGGCCCTGGCCGTTCTCGGACTAACCCTTACCAACGCCCAGAGCACCACCCAGAACCAGACCATCGCGCAGATAGTGGCTACCAACCCCAACTTCAGCACCCTGCTGGCGGCAGTGCAGGCGGCGGGCCTGGTGGAAACCCTTTCTGGAGAGGGCCCCTTTACAGTCTTCGCGCCCACCAATGCAGCCTTTGCCAAGATTCCCAAAGCCGACCTGGACAAGCTTCTGGCCGACAAGGCTGCCCTGACCAAGGTCCTGACCTACCACGTCGTGGCCGGGCGGGTGTCCTCGAGCCAGGTGGTTACTCTGAAAGAAGCCAAGACCGTTCAGGGCCAGGGTGTTGCCATCGAAGTTAAAGATGGCAAGGTAATCCTCAATGGCAACTCTACGGTCACGGCGGTTGACATTCAGGCCAAAAACGGCGTCATTCACGTGATTGATACCGTGCTGTTGCCCAAATAGCAAGACCAAAGCCTCGATCCCCTGTCGCCCGACAGGGGATTTTTTCCATAAAAAAGTCTGGTTTGTAATCCAGACGGGTTGCCGGATTGTGCGCCTCAGGTTACGATGCCAGGGAAACGAATAACCCTGTGGTTTAGAAAGGAGAGCTCTATGCTGTGGACGAGGTGGATCGCAGGCTTGGTGCTGGTGTTTGGCTTTGCCCTGGCTCAGGACAATACGGCTTACGTGCGTTTTGCCCACCTGGTGCCCGATGCGCCAGCGGTTGACATCCTAACGGGCGGGAGTAAGGTTTTTGAGGCCCAGACTTTCAAGGACGTAACCTACTACGCCGAGGTGCCCGCGGGCAGCCTGACCCTGACCGTACAGACCACCGGACAGAACCCGACCAAGGTAGCCGACGTAAACATCCGCGTACAGGCCGGCAAGTACTACACGGTGATGGCGCTCGGTACGGCCTCGGCCCTCAAGGCCCGCGTGGTCGAAGACCGCATTGCCCCTGCCGAAGGCGTAGCAAAAGTACGCATTGTGCACGCCTCGCCAGATGCACCAGCCGTGGATGTGGCCCTCAAAGGTGGGCCGGTGCTGTTCCGTAACCTGGCCTTCAACCAGGTTTCGGGCTACGGCCTCGTTCCAGCAGGTGCCTACAACCTCGAGGTGCGCCCCACCGGCACCACCAATGTGGCCCTCCCGCTGGAGGGGGTGGCGTTTGAAGGCGGTAAGGTCTACAGTGTCTTTGCTGTGGGCTTGCTGGCTGGCGAGACCCTCGAGGTGGTCGTGGTGGAAGACTCCTTTGGCAGTCCGTAAGCCAAAACATGGGGTTGAGGTGGGCTTCGGCCCACCTTTTTGTGAGCCCAGGTCAAGTTTGAAACCCAATCTGGTCGCAGCATAGGAGTCATGCGCATCTGGATTGTTTTACTGGCTTTGTTGGGGCTGGGCCTGGCTCAGCCCCTGCGCTGGAACGGCCAGCCCGAGTACCGGGCCATTCCCGGCGCAAGCACAGCGGCAGGCGCGGCCCTGGACAGAAGCTATACGCTGGTCTACCCGGCCCAGGGCACCCCACGCGGCACCATTGTGTTTGTTCCGGGTTTTTTGGGTGGTGCAACCAACTTCGACGCCCTGGCCCGCCGGCTGGTGTTGGCGGCTCCCGGCTGGTCGGTCTGGGCCTGGGATCGGCGGGCCAATGGCCTGGAAGATCGTCGGGGCTTCACCACTGCCGACCCCTGGGCCTACTACCAGAACTACAAGCTGCCCGATTTTCCCTTTCTGAAGGACTGGGGCCTGAGGGTGCACCTGGAAGACCTCGAGCGGGTGATAGACCAGGCCCGCAGCGGTGGCCCGGTGGTGCTGGCGGGGCACTCGCTGGGGGCTAGCCTGGCCTCGCTTTTTGCCCTGTACCGGGGTGAAAAAATCAGCGGTCTGGTTTTGCTAGACGGCGCACCCCGCCTGGTTCCCCTTAGCCGCGAGCAGTATTTGGGCGGCAGCGAGGGGAGTTTTGGACGTCTGGCAGGTCTCAATGAACTCCTGGAGGGCAAAGCCCCACCTTACATCAACGCTTTCGGGTTGAACCCAGTAGGTTTTGCCCAGGCTGAAGCCCAGGCCTTCATGACCGCCCAGAATCCCCAGGCCGATGCCCCCCCTGGCTGGGCCCCTTTCCGGGCCAGCCGGCTGGCTGCAGCCTTGTACCGCGTGGATGAGCGCTATGCCCTATCGCCTGTTTTTGCGGTCTCGGTGGGGCAGTCTACCGGGCGTGAAGGTATTAACCTGCTCAGCTTTGTGGTGGGCAGCCTGATTTACACCATTCGCGGGCCGCGGGGGGGCCGGGTGGAGTGGCGCGATAATGGCGAGGCCACCGACCCCATGGAGTTTATTGGGATGTACGCCAGCCCCACCACCGGCTTTTCGGAGTGGTTTTTTCCTTACCGCCTGTCCCTCGACATCTCGGCCTACGATGTGGCCATGCCCGAGCTAAAGCCGCGCCCGTTGCCCTTCCAGGTATTGGCCCTGGGGGCAGGGCGTGGTTTGCTGCCCCAGGAAGGCAGCTTCCGCAGCGTGGGCGAAACCTTCCCCAGTACCCGCACAGACATCCGCATCCTGCCTAACCTGACCCACCTGGACATCCTCACCAGCCGCCATGGTGACGCGGTAGGCCCCATTGCGGCTTACCTGCTGGGGGTGGGGCGCTAGGGCTAGAGCGCTCTTCACATGTGGAGCTGCTCACAACTTGATGGCTTTGTCCTGCACAGTGAAGAGTGCGATAAGCCAACCAGTGCCATACTGGGGGCTGCTAACAAGGCAGATGCAGCGGTGGCATTTCGCCTTTGCTTCAATGCACAAGTTGCGTGTATTTGCTCAGTGCCAACATAACCGCTTTATTTGGATGCGTGGGCATGCAGGTATTGTCCAGGGTGAGTGCAGACCCAACAAAAACCCAAAGCCGCGTTACTCAACCCGGTCTGGCCGCGATGATGGTTATAGAAAAGGCTGTCTGGGCCTTTTTTTGTCGACGTGACGTAACTGCTGTTGAGGGCGTAACGTAGGGGCTTTGTGTGATTAACGTTTCGGAAAGGCTGCATAGTGAGTAGAATCACCGAGTACGTGAGGCGACTTTGGTGCAGCCAATCTAAAACCTCGGGATCCATGTGGGTTGCAGGGTCGCGTAGAGATTTGCCGGAGGCCTGTACTTGTACGCGCAGATGATGACCTGGTTGAGGCCACGCAGGCTCGAGCTGTTCCTGGGCCTGAGCTTCATGTTGATGTACGGGCTGGCTTTTCCGGTGATGTATCAAAGCCTCAACCACGGGGCCCTGCCCCTGGTTTTGCCCGGGGTGGCCCTTTTGAGCTGGGCCCTGGGAATCTGGGGGGCGCTGACGGTGGGCCTAACTTTGCTCCCTTTCCATACTGCATTGCTGAATTCTGTGGGAGCCCCATGGCAGTCGGGCCTGGGGGAAGCGGTGCTGGTGGTGGGAGCAGTGGGGCTTACCACCTGTCTGGTGGTGGGGCTTTTTCGTTTTCAGTACGACCGCCGCTGGGCCGCTGAAGCCGCCATGAGGAAAAGCCAGGCCCAGGCCGAGGAGCGCAACCTCGAGCTCGCCCTATTTTCCAAAGTGCGCGATGGCCTGGCCCGCGACCTCGAGCCGCTGGCCCTGATGCGCGGGGTGGTGGACGTGCTGCAGGAGCATCCGCGTTTCGACAGCATTGCCGCCTATCGGCCTGAAGGGGCCTATCTGCGGCTGATATGGTCCGGGGGTAAGCAAACCCTGCCCGAACGTTTCGAGCCGACCCACGAGATTGTGTACCGGGCTGCCCACCAGGCCGAAACGGTGGTCATGCACAGCACCGAAGAGCGTAGTAAAGCTGGTTTGCTGGGTGAGCGAAGCCTGGTGGCGGTGCCGTTGCCGGTGAAAGGCAGGGTGTTTGGGGTGCTGGTGGTGGGCAGCACCAATGCCGACCTCGAGCAGCGGGACGTGCGCTTTCTGGAGGGGGTGGCGAGCCAGCTTTGCATGGCCATTGACCGCGCCCAGGTTTACGAGGCCCTGCGCGAACAGGAGGCCATCTACCGAACCTTGATGGAGACCTTGCCCGATGCGGTGGCGCTGTGCGATGGTTCCAGGGTGCTCTACCTCAACCCGGTGGGGCTGCGGGGGCTGGGCTACGAGCGCCTCGAGGAAGTGGTGGGGCAACCCCTGACCCAGTTTGTTCACCCAGACTCACTTCCGCGCGTGGCCGAGCGGATACAGCGCACTTTGGGAGGGGAACGCGATACCCTCGAGGAAATTCGGCTGCTTACCCGCGATGGCCGCGAACTCGAGGTTGAGGCCCAGGGGGTGCGGGTGCAGATTGCAGGCCATGAGCAGGTCTTGATTTCCATTCGCGATGTGGGTGAACGCAAGCGCCAGCAAGCCCGTATCGAGTATCTGGCCTACCACGACCCCCTCACCGACCTGCCCAACCGCCGCAAGCTGTGGGCGGTGGCAGAGGAGGTTTTTGTGGCCGACCGGCCAGGCTCTTATCATATACAGCATGAACCCGAACAAACCCATACCCAGCCCCA
>NZ_JBEVAL010000101.1:0-8112 GCF_051297115.1 Meiothermus cerbereus | reverse complement strand
TCAAACAAAAAGCGCTAAGAGGCTATCTTTTTGAATCCTAGAGCACACCCCTCGCTGCGCTCGGCGAAGAAAGCGTATCCCTTTGGTCGGGTTAGTTCGTCACCGAACGGTGACGAACTAACCGAATCTGGTATTAGACAGTCGCTTCAGAAACGCCTGCAGGCTTTGCAGCGAGTGGATGGGGGTGAGCAGTTGCAGGTTTTGGGGAGTGACCTCGAGGCCGGGCCGTAGGACCTCGAGCCACCCCACATGCACCCCCAGCGGCTTTTGGGGCTTGCCGTGTAGCTGGGCAATATGGTTCAGGTTCCAGGCCGCCAGTATCTCGGCCAGGGTACCCACCCCGCCCGGCAGGGCCAGACAGGCCATGCCCACGTCAATGAGCCGCTCGATGCGGGTGAGCAGTGAGGAGGAGGGCAGCTCCAGATCCACGTGCAGGTTGGGCCCGTCGCGCTGGGGGAAGAGGCTGGGCGCGGTGATGCCCACCACCAGCCCCCCGCCCTCCTTGGCGCCCTGCGAGACGGCCTCCATAGCCCCGTTGTAGCCGCCGGTAGCCACGCCAAAACCGGCCTGGGCAATGGCCAGACCCCAGGCGTGGGCCTCGGCAAAAGCGGGTGTACCCGGCTGTACCCTGGACGAACCAAACACCGTAATCAGACGCATAGCAACAGCCTACCGGCCTGGGGTCGAAAGCTGAAGCCCCAAGACCCAACCACCCATCAGCCCGAGGCAATCAGGGCAATGGCCACCAGCGAAAGCAGCACCCCCAGGGTCTGGCCCTGGCTCAAGCGCTCACGCAGCAAGCCCCAGGCCAGGAGGGCCGTAAAGGCCGGATACAGCGAGGAAATTACCGCAGCCACATCCAGCCGACCCGCCTGGGCTGCCACCAAAAAAAGCACATTCCCCCCAGCATCGAGCAGACCGGCCAGACCCACCAGCCCCAGGGTAGCGGAAAGCCCGGTCTCCCGGCGCAGCAAGCCCATCCGCCAGACCAGCCCGAGCATCAGGGTGGTTGCCACCAGCTTGGCCAGGGCCGAGGGCCAGAACAAACCCTCCACCTGGTGAATGAGGGCAAAGTAACCGCCAAAACCCAGCCCGGCCAGAAAAGCGTAGAAGAGCCCCTGGGAAGGGCCGGTGGCCCCTTCGGGGCGGGCCGCAAGCCAGACCCCCAGCAAGCCCACCGCAAAGCCCATCTGTTGCAAGGGCGCCGGCAGACCCTCGAGGAAAACCCCCACCAAAGCAGCCAGGGCGGCCCCCACCACCCCCGCGATGGGCGCAGCCAGGCCCATCTGCCCAAACTGGAAGGCCCGGTACAAAAACACCAGGCCCACACATCCCGCCAACCCAGCGGCGATGCTCCAGGGGATATCCTGGGGTTGAAACACCTCTGCACGCAGCAAAGCCAAGAGCGTAAAAAGCAGCAGCCCCGTGGCGTGCACCAGCAGGGCAATTAGGTAGGGGTTGAGCCTGCGGGAGGCCACCCCCCCGCTGAAATCGCCTGCGCCCCAGGAAACCGCCGAGAGCAGCGCAAACGTGACCGCAGCCAGTTCTGGGCTCACGACATACCCCGCAAGAGCTCTTCCAAAATCAACCAAGACCTCCAAGAACATGTATCGTTCCTGCTACAAAACAACCTTTTAGCGAGGGGCTGGCGAAAGCCAACCGATGAAGCCGTTGACCACATCCCCATCCCCAATCAGGTCGGGCTGGCCCACCACCGCCTCGAGGAAAGCCCACACCAGGGCCTCGTCGGCCTTTTGCAAGAGCTCGGCGATGCTGTTGCCGCTGTAGGGGCCGCTGGTGAGTTTGCGGCTCAGGTTGGGGATTTGCTGAGCCCGGGGGGCCACCTCGTGCAAGGCGGCCTGGACTTGCTGAATCGCCAGGGCCTCACCCTCCGGCGAGAGCATCTGCGCGCCGCTTAGCAGGGGTGCGTTGCTCAGGTTGCGTAGTACGATGCCGGCCGTGTAAAGCTGGCGGGTCAGGCTGGGCTTGCCTGCGGTGAGCTCGAGACGGGCCTTGGCCGAACCGTAGAGCACCTCGAGGGTGTAGGTACCTTCGCGCGGCAGGCGCACCGCCGCCCCGGTCTGCACGATACCGGTAGTCAGGGGGCGAGCCGCCACCGCCTTGTTGGCACTTTGCAGCACCTGACCCTGGGCATCCAGCAAACGGGTCACCAGGGTTCCCGAGGCGAGATAGGGAAAACCCTCGATTCGGACCTGGGGAAAAACCGCCTCGCCCGCCCCAAAGGGACGGGCCTCGAGGTCATCCGCCCGCAACATCAGGCGCTCTAGCGAAACCTCCACTTTGGCCTGCTGCATTTGCGCCACCGCCCGTTGGGCCCAGGCCACCAACGGGCTTTGGGGGTTGTTCTGCACGAAGCGCTGGTAGTGGCTCCGGGCCCGCTCATTCAAACCGGCGCGCTCGGCCAGATAGCCCTTCCAGAATTCCAGCCGGGGCTGGCCCGCCTCCTGCAAATCCTTCAGGGCGGCCTGAAATTCCTGGCCCTCATCCACCCGTAGCGCCAGGTTGTAGGCTTCCCGGGCACCCAGATGGTCGCCGTAGAGCGCCCGCACCAGCCCCAGGTTGTAAGCCGGAACAGCGTATTCCTCGCGGACCTGCGCCTCCAGCTTCAGCGAGCGCAGCGATGCGCTCACCGAGCGGGCGTAGTCACCCAACAGATAATGGGCCCAGCCCAGGTTGGTCCAGTAGAGGTTTTTCTCAGGCAGTAGCGCCGCCGCTCGTTCCAAGGCGGTTTTGGCCAATTCTGCTTTGTTCTCGTCGAAGGCCGCGAAGCTCAGTTCCTCCCAGGCCAAAGGCATCTCGGGGGCCGTCTCGGTCAGGTTACGGGCCAGCGCAGCCCACTGCGGATCCTCCAAACCCCGAAACAACAGCAGGGCGGTGAGTCGCTCGTAGACCTTGCCTTCGGCCAGTTTGCGGGCCGCGCTCAAAGCCTCCACCCGGCGGCGCTCGGAAAAATCTACCAGGGCCTGATAGGCCAGGGGTGGTTGGTTCTGCCGCACCCGGTTCCAGAAATCGTGCAGGTCTCTGGGCAGTTGCTCGGTAATCAACAGCGAGGCCACCCCATCGTCGCGCAGGGCCACCGCCGCCCGGTAGTAGGGAATGGGCAGGGGGCTGCCTTGCACGCCCAGGTCGCCTTGGGACAGCCGTGCCAGGTCGTTTTCCCGTACGGGCTCGAGCTTCCACCCTCCCGCTTTTACTCCCACCTGCGCCGCCGTCCAGTACATCGCCAGTTCGGGCCGGCTGAAGCGTGCTTTGCGAATGCCGCGCTCGTCGGCCAGAAACACCCGCACCCAACCCTGCCGGTCTATTGCACCCACCAAAAGCCAGGTAGCGCCGCTAATTTCTCGAGCCAGCCGCGCACCCCCGGCCGTGCTCAGCGAACCTGCCGCCAGGTCGTAGCTGCCCTGCCAGGGCATGTCCGGCAACAAGATAGCAGCCAGCGAAGGCGGCGCCACCCCCAGCCCCCCCGCTACCGCCTGTGCAATGGAATGGCCTCCTGGCCCCGAGAACGGCAGTACTACGCCTTTGGCCCAGGCCGAGGCCGACAACACCACGACCAGCAGTACCCGAAACCAGCCTGTCATTGGGTTATCTTACCCGGAGGGTAGGTTGTATAAGAACTACACTAGGGAGCATGAAACGGTGGTTACGAATTTTCGGCTTCTTCCACATCTGGCCTCCTTTGTCCATGGGCCAGAGGATGCAACAGGGCTGGTCAGCCGACGGTTACTTTTGCTGGGGATTGTGCCGATGGCTCCTATCGCGTTTCACTTTATTTTTTGCCGCCAGGATTGGCGGCAAAAAACGAGTCCTGTACAGTTTCGGGGATTACCAGGTTTTTTCCGATAACCGCTCCGGCCGCTGTACTGGTGCAAGCACCAGGGTATTTGTGCAATCTGCTCTACATGCCAGCTTCACACAACCCACTCCGCCCCTTCATGAAGATGAGCGAAGGTGCTGTCATGGAACTGTCCACTACCGATACACTAAATGGGGTGGCATTGGTACTGGTGGTGGAAGACGAGCCGGAGATTGCCGAAATCCTCGAGGGCTACCTGCGCCGGGAGGGGTTCCGCACCGAGCGGGCCTCCGATGGCCCTCAGGCCTTGAACCTGGTTTGGGCAGCACAGCCCGACCTGGTGCTGCTGGACATCATGCTGCCGGAGATGGATGGCCTCGAGGTGCTGCGCCGCATCCGCAACCACGGCAACACCCCGGTGATTCTGGTGACGGCCCGTACCGAGGACCTGGACAAGCTGCTGGGTCTGGAGCTGGGCGCCGACGATTACATAACCAAGCCCTTTAGCCCCCGCGAGGTGGTGGCCCGGGTCAAGGCGGTGCTGCGCCGGGCAGTGCTGGCCGAGGCGCCCAAAGGCATCCTGCGGGTGGGGCCGCTGGAAATAGATAGCGAGAAGGTGGTGGCCCGCCTGGAGGGGTTGCGCCTCGAGCTCACCCTCAGCGAGTTTCGCCTGCTGGAAACCCTGGCCCGCACCCCCGGCAAGGCCTTTTCCCGCGCCGAACTGCTCGAGGCGGCCCTGCCCGACTCCGACGCGCTGGAGCGGGTGGTGGACGTGCACCTCAAAAACCTGCGTAAGAAGCTCGAGGCCGCTGGCGGTGCGGGGCTTCTGGAAACCGTGCGGGGGGTGGGGTATCGCTTGTGGGTCGAGGCTTGATTGTTGCAGTCTCCTACTGTTTGTATGCACCTTTTCCATCGCATTGAAGTACGCCTGAGCCTGCTGATGGCCCTGGTGGCTATTACCACCAGCCTTTTGACGGTGGCCCTCAACACCTTCCAGCGGGAGCGAACCTTTCGAGAGCTGCCCCCTGAGGTGCGGGACTTTTTGCGGCGCAACGAGGAGCGCCCGCCCAGCCTGAGCCTGACCCCCGAGCTGCGGCAGATGCTGGCAGAGGGCCGCGCAATACGGGTACAGATGCGCCCCTCGGATAACCCCGACAACCCCAACCCAATTTTCTGGATCACTGCCCTGGACAGCCCCGATGCACGGCCGGTTCGGCTACAAGCCCCGCCCCGTCTGCGCCGACCCAGCCTGGAGGCCCGTTTGCAGCAAAATCTGCTGATTGCCGGCCTGGCCGCCACCGGGCTGGGGGTGTTGCTGGCGCTGGTCTTTGCCCGGCGCATCGCCCGACCCATCGAGGCTATTTCCGACGCGGCCAGCCGCCTGGCTCAGGGCGATTTCGCCGCCCGTATCGTCACCCCTCGAGGCGAGGACGAGGCGGCCCGGCTGGCCCGTAACTTCAATCGCATGGCCGAGGCTTTGGAGCAACTCGAGGCCGAGCGACGGGCCATGATTGCCGATATTGCCCACGAGCTGCGCACCCCCCTGACGGTGATGCAGGGCCGCCTGGAGGCCATCCAGGATGGGGTAATGCCCCTGGAGATGGGCGAGATTGACCGCCTGCACCACCAGGCCGCCCTGCTCTCGCGCCTGGTCGAAGACCTGCGCACCCTCTCGCTGGCCGACGCGGGGCGGCTCAACCTGACATTGCAACCTATGAACCTGGTCGAGTTGGTGGGCCGGATGGCTGCCACCTTTCGGGCTGCGCTAAAGGCCCGACAAGTCGAGCTCGAGCTGAAGCTACCCGGTCGGGCCATCCCGATACAGGCCGACCCCGACCGCCTGGCTCAGGTGATCGGGAACCTGCTCTCCAACGCCCTGGAACATACGCCAGCGGGAGGGAAGATTGCCCTGGAAGTCACCTCAGACACCACCCAGGCCTACCTGCGGGTGCAGGACAGCGGCCCCGGCATTCCGGCAGAAGCGCTAAACAAGGTGTTTGACCGCTTTTACCGGGCCGAAGCCTCGCGCTCGAGGGCCACCGGCGGCAGCGGCCTGGGGCTTTCCATCGTCAAAACCCTGGTGGAGTTGCACAGAGGAACCGTGGGGGCCCACAACCGACCCGAAGGCGGGGCGGTTTTCGAGGTGAAGTTCCCGCTCGATCAGGCCGATTGAACCCGAATCCACAGCTCAGCTGCGAGGCCGTGGGGCTCGAGGTTTCTCAATACCAGCCGACCGCCGTGTACCTGGGCTACCTGGGCAGCCACGCTCAGGCCCAGTCCGTTGCCCGGCACACGGGTTCCGGGGGCGCGGTAGAAGGGCTCGATAGCCCGCTGCAACACCTCCGGGGGCATACCCGGCCCTTCGTCCTGCACGCTCAGAATGGCAAACTGCCGGTCGTCGGAGTGGCCGAGCTCGACCTGCACGGCTGCTTTGGGGGCATACTTTTGCGCGTTGTTCAAAACCGACATTCCGCACCCCTCCCCCCATGCCTTAGGATTTTGGGATGGAAACCCCACCCAACCTACAGGTCTACGACCTGGGCCACCTGGGCCTGGTGGCCAGCGTGCTGGACAGAATCCGGTTGGTGGAGACCGTGGACCGCCTCGTGGGCCCTAGGCCCGGGGAAAAGGTCTCCACCGGGATGGCCCTCAAGGCCGCCATCTTGAACGCCTTGGGCTTCGTCGCCTCCCCCCTCTACCTCTTCGGCCACTTCTTCCAGGGCAAGCCCACCGAGCACCTCCTGGGTCCCGGCATCACCCCCGACCTCCTCAACGACGACCGCATGGGCCGGATGCTGGACACCCTCTACGCCGCCGGGGTCACCGAGGTGTTCCTGGAGGTGGCCAGGGAGGCCCGCCAGGCCTTTCCCTTTCCCATACAGGCTCTGCACGTGGACTCCACCAGCTTCCACGTCCACGGGCGGTACGAGGGCCTGGGGGAAGAGGTGGGGGCCATCCGCGTCACCTACGGCTACAGCCGGGACCACCGGCCCGACCTCAAGCAGTGGGTGATGAACCTGGTCTGCGCCGACACCGGGGGGATTCCCCTGCTCTTCGCCCCCGGGGACGGCAACCAGTCGGATCGGGAGGCCCTGGTGCCTCTATTAGCCCGCTACCGCCAGGCCCTGGACCTGGGGGCGGTGGTGGTGCTGGACGGGGCGGGGTACAGCCGGGAGAACCTCCGGGCCCTGGAGGGGTTCTCCTGGATTCTGCGGGTGCCCGCTACCCTTAAGGAGGCCCGGGCCCTGCTGGAAGGGGAGTTTCCGCGAGGAGCTTGGACCCCTCTGCTCCCGGGGTACCGGGGGCTGGAGGTGGAGGCGGACTACGGGGGGTGAGGCAGCGCTGGCTGTTGGTGGAGAGCGAGGCCCGGGCCCGGGAGGAGGAAGAGGGCCTCCGGCGGCGGGTGGCGCGGGCGGAGGGGGAGGCTGAGAAGGCCCTGGGGAGGCTCCTTTCCCGAAGGTTCGCCTGCGAGGCGGACGCCCGGCGGGCCCTGGAGGAGGCGGGCGGGAGGCTGCCCTACCACCGCCTGGTCTACCTGGGGGTACAGGAAGAGCGGCGCCGGGGACGGGTGGGGCGTCCCCGGAAGGGGGAGGCGCCCCTCTCGGTGAGTTACCGCCTCCTGGCCCGCTTGGAGGTGGACGAGGGGAAGCTGGAGCGGGCGAGGCGGGGCCTGGGACGGTTCCTCCTGGCCACCAACGTCCTAGAGTCTGCTAAGAAGCCGATCGTAAACCATCAAGAACTTTCGGTAATAACAGAATCGAGAAGGCCAGCCAGTGAAAACCCTTCAGCGTTTCGGTAAGTCGTTCGTAGTCACGCGCCAGCCGACGAAAACGAGCCATCCAGGCAAAGCTGCGCTCAACTACCCAACGCCGGGGAAGCAACACGAAGCCCCTTTTGGCTTCCTCCAGCTTGACCACACACAGCGCTATCCCTTCCTGCGCAGCCGCCTGCTCCGCCTCCGAGCCTGTATAGCCCTGATCTACGTATGCGATTTCGACCCGCTGGTTGGTAACAGCTTGCACCGCCTGGGAGAGCTCCCCCACCTGGCTGCGTTCCTGCTCGTTGGCAGGGGTAACCAGCAGGGCCAGCAGATGACCCAGGGTATCCACCGCCATGTGCACCTTGCTGCCTTTACGGCGCTTGGCCCCATCGTAGCCTGCCCGCTCCCCGCTCTCGGGGCTGGATTGCAAGGTTCGTGCATCATAGATGGCGGCGCTGGGTTGAGCTGCTCGACCCTGCAACAGCCGTAGGGTTTCCCGCAGGTCATGCACCAGGTCTTCAAACACCCCCCGCTC
>NZ_JBEVAL010000100.1:0-8143 GCF_051297115.1 Meiothermus cerbereus | reverse complement strand
GACCCCCAGAGCAAGACCCCCGCCAGCGTCGTCCTCACCATCTGGATACTGCTGTAATCGGTCAACACATCTGAGACTCTTGGGGAACCGACTCCGCCTGTAGTTTAGCCAGGAACTCCAGGGGAGCCAAGCCCTCCAGGGCCATGTGGGGTCTATGGCCGTTGTAGTACGCCAGGTAGTCCTCCAGCTCGGCCTGGATTTCGCCTACCCTTGTGGGCAAGGGCCGGGTGTAGAACTCGTCCCGGAAGGTCCGCTGTATACGTTCCACATGGCCGTTGAGCTTAGGACTCCGCGGGGGCAGCACGAAGAGCCGGATGCCCAGAGCCTGGCAGCCCTCCTCAAACGCCGCCATGAACTCGCTTCCCCCATCCACCTGCACCGCCCGGATGGGAAAAGGACTCCTGTCCACCAGCTCCCGCAGAAACCCTGCCGCCGTCTGGGCCGTGGCCCGGCGGTGCACCGCAGCCCAGGCCAGGCGGGTAGAGAGTTCCACCGCGGAAAAGTGCTTGACCTCCTCCCCGGGCCCCAGGTTCACGCTCAGGGTGTCTATCTGCACCAGGTCCCCAGGGGCCTTGACCTCATAGCCCGGGGGCTTCCGCTGTGCGTAGGGCCTTGGCGCCCTCCGCTTGGACTTCCCCCTCCTCGTCCGGGCCAGGAAGCCAGCCACCCGCTCTATGCGTCCCTGCCCCTCCAGGTAGGCCAGGATGCGTCCCACCGTGCGCTCGCTCAAGGTATAGCCCGCCTTCCGCAAGGAAAGCCAGATGGGCCAGCGCCCCCAGGTGGGGTTCTCCTTCCGCAAGCCTTCCACCTGCGCCAGCAGCTCGGGGGTCCAATGCACCTTGCCCCGCAGGCGTTGGGGTCGCTTACTTCTGGGTTTCAGGCCGGTGAGTCCCTGCTCCTTGAGCCTTCCCTTCCAGCGGTAGTAGCTGGCCCGGCTGAGGCCCACCACCTCCTGCACCTCGCTCCAGGGTGCCTCCCGTTTCCTGAGGGCTTCCACCTGCTTGAGCTGGCGCAGGCGTTCTAAGGACTGTGGGGTCACCTGCGCCGGCCTCGGCCAGTTCTAAAGCTTTCCTGGCGCCTCTAAAGACCTCTTTGCCGACTGTGGTAAGCTGCATCTGGGGAACCTCCTCTTCCTAAAAGTGGTTCCCCTATTTTGCTTCACTCAGAGTCTCACCTGTGGTTGTCCGATTTCATGGTCCGCCTCCGGCGGACGTGGGGGAGTCCATGTATCCCACGGACTGAAAGTCCGGGGGATTATAGCTCCCCCACGCCCCCTCTTTTCTCTAACCCTCAGTCCCTTATTTTCCAACAGGTATCAAGTCCTTTTCCGAATTGGCATGGCGCCTAGGTGCGCGCTTTCATGCAGCGGGGCAGTGCCTCGAGCAATTCCGCCTGAGCCGCTGCAGGCTGGGCTGAAAGCCGTAGCCACTCTGGTAAACCGAAAGAAGTGCAGTCCCGCACCCGAAAACCCATAGAGTGGAGCTGCCGGGCCACCGCGGTGGCCCGGCCTACTTTTACCAGCAGAAAGTTGGCGGGGCTTTCGCGCACCTCGAGGCCCTGCTGGCGCAACCCCTCGGCCAGCTGGCTTCGCAGTTGCCAGAGTTCCTGGCGGCTTCTCGCCAGCCAGGCCTGAGATGCCTCTTGCATTACGGCACGCAAAAGGGCCTCGCCATGCACTCCCACCACCCAGGAAGGAGCCAGGTTGCGGAAGTGTACCAGGCTTTGCGGAGCGATCAGATAACCTGCGCGTACCCCGGTCAGGCCGTGGGCCTTGTTGGGGCTGTATAAGCGCCAGGTGTTGCTGGGCAAGCGGGGCGGGTCGGGCAGTAGGTAGTAGTAGGCCAGGTCAAGCACCAGAGCGATGCGATGTCGTTCAGCGATATGTGCAGCCTCCTCTATGAAATCGTAGATCTCGCCGGTGGGGTTGTTGGGCACGCACAGAAAAGCTAGGGTAGCTTTAGGCAACAGCCTCAAAAAGGCCTCCCCACTGCTGGCCCGCAGCAGGGGTAGCTCAGCGGGCTGGGCAGCGCGGGCGTACTCGCTGAAGGTGGGCGGTAGGATCAGCATCGGCCCGCGCAGGTAGCGCCAGCGGGTCAGGCGGTGAATCAGCTCGCTGGTGCCGCCGCCCACGGCCACATGCTCGGGCGGCACCTGGTGAAACTCGGCCAGGGCGTCGTGCAGCGAGGTGTAGAGCGGGTCAGGATAGTGGCTGGGGTCGGCAGCCTGGACCGCAGCCAGGGCGCGGGGGTCGGGGCCTAGGCTATTGGCGTTGGTGGAAAAATCGTAGCGTGGGGTGGGGCCGGAATCGGTACCCCCGTGTATAGGCATGAGAACGTCATCAATCATGAGTGACCATTATGGTGGTTGTTCTGGTGCAGTCATGTGGCCTATCCTCAAGTATGGCTCTAGAACAATCCCAGGATAGCCTGGCCGCTGTTCCAGGTGCACAAACCAGCCACAAGCCCTGCGCTCCAGCCCACCCAGATAGCCCGGCTTAGCCCAGCCTGCAGGTCCTGGGCTGTGGGGAGGCGTCCGCTCGAGTGCAGCACGTACACGTTGGGCTTGGACAGGCGTATGCCCAGGAAAAGGGCCAGCGCCGCCATGGGCCAGCCGCTGTTGGGCGAGGGGGTCTTGCGGGCTTCCCGCCAGAGCGCTTTCCAGGGGCAACGCCAGCCACATAGCAGTAGGCCGGTGATGCGCGCCGGGATGTAGCTCAGGCAGTCGTCGGCGCAGGCCGCGAACTTGCCGGCCCACTCCCAGCTTCCCCGATACCCCCATAAGGCATCGGCAGTATTGGCAAAACGGTACAGGGCAGCTCCTGACAGGCCCAGCAAGACGAACCAAAACAGAGGGGCTACCAGCGAGTCGTTGAGGTTCTCGGCCAGGCTCTCCAGGGCGCTTTCGCGCACCTCATTCGGGGATAGGGCCTCGGCGGGGCGGCTGACGAGGTGGCTGAGGCGGGTGCGGGCCGCCTCGAGGCTCTCCTCCAGGAGCTTTTCCACTGCGTTTACCTCATCGAGCAGCATCCGAAAGGCAAAAAGGGGTTTGAGCGAGAGCGCCGTGAACAGCAGCTTCAAGGAATCCGCGAGCTGCTCGAGTTGCCACGCCAGGGCTCCGTATACTGGTGACGACTCCTCGGACTGAAGTCCGAGGCTTCTCGGTTCTCACGGAACGGCTACTGCCGTATCCATCCCCGAAGGCTCCGTCCGAGCCCAGAAAAACCTTGACTCCGTATCTGGGAGGTGGCATTTCAGCACAGACTCTCCCACGGGTGTTCGTTTGGAGTTTTACCCATCGGACTACCCAATGGAACCCCTTACTCCAAGTTTCAAGGTGCACGGGGAACGCTGTCCCCGAGGAGATTTTAGCACACATCTGCCGCCCACTATGCTATGTCCGCCACCGGCGGACGTAGGGGAGTCCATGTATCCTCGTCGCCTCGCCGTGGCGAGGCGAGAACCGGGGGATTATAGCTCCCCCACACCCCCTCTTTTCTCTAACACCAAAACGGCACCCATCAGCCAGTACCCTGCACCCAGCAGCAGCGCGCTTCGGGGTGGCCTCGAGGTCAGCTTTCGCCCCACCCGGTTCAGGTAAGCCCCCATCCAGACCACCGGATGCAGCCGGGCGGGGGGTTCCCGCAAAAACCAGTCGAGCGTCAGGGCCAGGAGAACTGCCATACAGGGTATCTTGTTGGAAGCGAGAGGCGCATGTTTTCGCCTCAGAACGTCTCAACCTGGAGCGTTGATGGCCCTGGGCTTTCCGTTTTCGTCCAACGCGACCATCACAAAACCAGACCGACAGGCCAGGATGCGCGTTTCTTTGCTGATCGGCTCGACCCACATCTCCACCTCCAGGCGCATGGAGCTGCGCCCCACCGAGGTAACCCAGGCCACCAGCTCCACAATCGAGCCCTGTGGAACGGGCTGGTGGAAATCGATGGCGTCGGTGTGTACCGTAACCACCTTAGAGCGGGCGTAGCGGGTGGCAGCCACGAACGCAGCCTCGTCCATCCAGGCCATGGCCGTGCCCCCATACAGGTTGCCATAGTGGTTGCAGTCGGGTGGGCGTACCAGGTGTACGGTACGGGTCTGCTGGCTCATGCCAAACCCCGCAGGCGGGTGCGCTCCTCGCGGTAGAGGATATAAGCCCTAGCCACCTGGGGGTAGCTTTTCATCAGGCCCTCCTCCACCATGTCCTGGATCTTCTCGATGTGCAACCGCTCCTTGCGTGCCCGCCGCTTGATGGGGGAGAGGATAAGCTGCTCGATGACCTCAGGCTCGAGGCCTACCCCCACGGCGGTGGCAGCCTTCTCTACTGCCCGCACGATACGTATCTCGTCGAAGGGAACCTCCCGCCCATCGCGCTTGGTGACGGGGAGATACTCGGGCGAGAGGCCTTCGAAGATGAAATCCGCATCGCAGAGGGGCTCTACCCGGATGGCCTTGACATAGCCATTGCCCTTGGTGGAGAAAAAGTCGTGGTTTTTGGTTTTGGTCGAGAGCCCGGCCAGCACCACCGGATTGACCTGTTCCGCGCCCACCTCGAAGTGAGGCTTTAGCCCCAGGTTCATCAGGGCCTTGTCGGCGTTGTAGTGCGCGAAGGTTAGAACGGCTTCCTCCAGGCCAAGGGGCGCGTACAGGGTCTGGGTGTAGCGGCGCTCGAGGGCCTCGAGCTGCTCCAGCATCTCGTAGACCTCCCGCTCCGCCTTTTTCTGGGCCCTCTCGCTCAAACTGGCGCACACCTCCTGGGCCAGCAGACCCACATACACCCCGTGGATGCTCTCGTCGCGGATGATGAGCGAGATGATCTCGCCGGAGTTCACCAGCCTGCCCTGGCCCGCTAAGAGCAGCGGGAAAAAGAAGCCCGAGTAAAACAGAAAGGACTCCAGGAACACACTGGCCGCGAGGCCCAGGTAGAGGCTCTGGGGGTCTTGTACCCCCCGGTAGCGCTCGAGAACGAAGCGCTGCTTTTCCTGCAAGAGGGGCTGCCCTTTTACCCAGTCGAACAGCTCGCCGATTCGCTCACTGCTGCACAGGGTTGAGAAGATGCTGCTGTAGCTTTTGGCGTGCATGTGCTCCATGGCCCCCATGAAGGAGAGCACCGCCTTGGCTTGCAGCTTGGGGATGTGCTGCGACAGAAGGGGCATCCCCACGCTTCCCTGCACGGTGTCGAGCAGGGTCAGCCCGGCCAGCACCTGCTCGTAGACCCGCTGCTCTTCTTTGGAGAGGGTCATCCAGGTCAGCTTGTCGTCGGCCAGCGGAATCTCCTCGTCGACCCAGAACTGCCGCACGTTTTGATCCCAGAACATCTTGGTGTAAGCGTCTTCCAGGCGGTTCCAGTTGACGGCGCTGAAGGTTTGTTCGACTAGTTCCATAGGCTTTTCCTTAGACTGAGCAGGACAGGCACTCCTCTACCGAGAGGTTCTTGGTGCGGGTGTAGTAGAGGCTCTTGAGGCCTTTTTTGGCCGCGTACACGTAAAGCCGGGCCAGCTCGCGGGTGCTGGTCTCGCTGGTGACGTAGATGACCGTGCTGATGCCCTGGTCCACATGGGCCTGGGCCTCGGCCACCAGGTCGATCAGGCGGTACATGTTCATGTGGTAAGCGCTCTTGTAAAACCAGTAGGTTTCTTCGGAAAGAAAGGGCATGGGGTAGTAGGTGGTAGCGTTGCCGTAGGTGCGGGTCTCCACGTGTTCTACGATGGGCTGGATGGAGGGGGTGGCGTTCTGGATGTAGCTGATGGAGGCGGTGGGGGCTATCGCCAGCCGGTAGGCGTGGTAGAGCCCGTGCTCTGCCACCTCCTCCTTCAGGCGGGCCCAGTCCTCGGGAGAGGGCAGGGGGATGCCCTGAAAAAGTTTTTGCACGGCCTCGGTGCGGGGGCGGAAGTCTGTGGTCAGGTATGGCTCAAAGTACTCGCCGCTGGCGTAGGTAGATCTTTCAAAGCCAAAGAAACACACCCCACGCTCCCGGGCGATCTCCATGGAGCGCTTCAGGCTATGGTAGTTCACCGCAGCGAAGAAGCTCCGCACGAAGTCGCGGGCCTCCACCGACTCGTAGCTCAGGCGGTTCTTGGCTAAAAACCCGTGCAGGTTCATAGCCCCTAAGCCCACCGAGTGGAAGGCTTGGTTGGCCCGGTACACGCCCGGCACCTGGCGCACCGCACTGGCATCGCTGACCGCGGTGAGGGCGTCCATGGCGGTGTGCACGCTCTCGGCCAGGTTCTTCTGCTCCATCACGTTCACGATGTTGAGGGAGCCCAGGTTGCAGCTGATGTCGAAGCCTGGCTCCACCACCTCCCCTGCCTCGCCTACCAGGGTGGGGGTCTGTAGCTGGAAGATCTCGGTGCAGAGGTTCGACATCTTGATCTGGCCTAAAGCCTTGAGGGGGTGCGCCCGGTTGGCGTTGCTCTTGTAGACGATATAGGGGTAGCCCGACTCGAACTGGGTCTGGGCGATGCGGGTGAGCATGGCCCGGGCTGAAAGGGCCCGCTTCTTGACCTGGGGGTGGGCCAGGAGCTCCTCGTACCGCCGGTCGAGGTTCATGTCGTCGAGGTGCTCCCCAAAGGCCTGGTAGACCGAGTAAGGCGCGAAGACGAAGAAGTCCTCGCCCCGTTCGGCTAGCTCGAAGAATTTCTGTGGCACGATGAGCCCCAAGGAGAGGGTCTGGATGCGGCTTTTCTCGTCGGCATTGATCTTCTTGGTATCCAGAAACTCTTCCACGTCCCAGTGGAAGATGTTGAGGTACACCGCCCCGGCCCCCTTGCGCTGCCCCATCTGGTCGGCGTAGTTGAAGGCGTCCTCCAGGAGCTTCATCACCGGCACCACCCCCTTGGCGGCGTGGGCCACGCCCTTGATGGGCTCGCCCCGCGCCCTCAGGCGGGAGAGGTTGAGGGCTACCCCGCCCCCAATCTTGGAAAGCTGCATGGCGGCATTCAGGTTGTAGCCGATGGAGTTAAGCGAGTCGTCCACCTCCAAAAGAAAACAGGAGACCAGCTCCCCCCGCCGGGCCCGCCCGGCGTTCAGAAAGGTGGGGGTGGCGGGCTGGTAGCGCTGCTCCATCATGGCCCGCACATAGGCCTCGGCTTTGGCTGCGTCGCCCTGGCCTAAGTGCAGGGCTACGGATAGCACCCGGTCCTCGTAGCGTTCCAGGTAGAGCTTTTTGTCATCGCTTTTGAGGGCGTAGTCCTTGTAGAACTTGGAGACCGCCATGAAGCTCTGGAAGCGGAAGCCATAGCTGTAGGCCAGATCAAAGAGCCTCAGGATGGTTGCCTCGTCGTAGTGGACGAAGAAATTCTCGTAGTAGCCCTCCTGGACCAGGGTACGCAGCCGGATGATGGGGTCGGGGAACTTTCTGAGTTTCCCCAAGGCTTCCTCTTCGAAGGCCTGGGCGGCCTCGAGGTCTTTCTCTAGCTGGAAAAACCCATCTCTTTTATGCAGCACCGCACTGTTGAGCTCGAGATAGCGCACCTATAACCTCCTTGACGATTGCGATATCCCTGGCCGTACCGGCCAGTTCAAATCTGTGCACCACAATCAGGCCATAACGCTCGGCCAGCACATCGCCCGCTCGGGCAAAGTTGCTGCCCCAGTTGCGGTTGCCACTCACCGCCACACCCCGGATGTGAGGCCGGTTGTGCTCCACAAAGCGGAGCACCTCTACTGGCGCCTGGCCGAAGCCGGTGGTGTAGGTCAGAAGTAAGCAAGGCTCTGCCACCTCTTCCTCCCCGCTCGCAAGGCGCAGTCGTCTAAAGCCCAGCTTCTGTACAAAACGCTCGACGTTGCCAGTTTTGGACGCGTAGACAATGAGCAAGTAAACCTCCTGGAAAGCTCACCCCAAAGGGTAAAGGGAGTCCGATAAACACAGGTCAGCAGAGGCACAACGGGGCTTCTAGCCGCTGTCTATTTGTACAGGGAAACTCATTCGAACCATCCTTTCCGCCCCTTGCGCGGGGGCGAGCGATGAGGACCGGAAGCAGGTATTCGGGCTATAACCGTTGCGCGACAGCGGCGGAATTGCACCGCGCTTCCCCTGGTATCCGACCCAGAAACCACATCTTGTGGCTTCTGCGGAGAAAGATACTACGTTACGCCAATTCGGAAAAGGACTTGACACCCAGTGGAAAATAAGGGACGGGGGTGAGTTA
>NZ_JBEVAL010000099.1:0-8518 GCF_051297115.1 Meiothermus cerbereus | reverse complement strand
GGTGTGCTCTAGGATTCAAAAAGATAGCCTCTTAGCGCTTTTTGTTTGAAGATTATCTTTTTGAATCCGGTATAACGCTCCTGTACCCGGAAGGTAAAGCTCACCTCGAGGCGGATGTTTTCGTCCACACTCAGCACCGAGAGTACGCGGGGCTGGGTTAGGCCAAAGTCGCGGAAGGTGAAGCGGGTGCGGGCCTGCAAGGTGGCGGTATCGCCGCGAAACTCCACCTCGCCCTCCCAGGTGACGCTTTTCTGCACCTCGCGGATCTTCAGCTCGCCCACCATCTGCACGGTGGCCTTGCTGCTTGTGGGCAGCGGGAAGCTCAGGCCGCGCACCTCCCTGGGCACGAACTCGGCCAGGGGGTACTGGGCGGTGTTGAGGGCGTTGCGCCGAAGGTAGTTGTCGCGCCGGGCCTCGTCGCTGGTGAGGGCCGAAAGATCTACGGCAAAACGCGAGCCCTCGAGGGCCCGCCCATTCCGGTCGAGCCGTACCAACCCCAGCACCTGCTTGCTGACCCCCACCGCATCGGTGGGGAAGTTGATGCCTGCAAGCTGTTCGCGCACCCGGTAGCGGGCCTCGCTCTGGGCCGGGACGAGCTCGAGCCGGCTCTGGGACAGCGCGACCCCGCACAAAAGCAGCAGTGCGAAAAGCCGCGACATAACCCCCCCTTACTTTTTGGACAACAGGGCAATCAGGTTCTTGAGGTTATCGGCCGTGCGGGGCTGTTCCTTGAAGGGGTTGTAGGGCTTGCCCTGGGTTATGGCCTGGAAGAACCCCCCTGGCCCGCCCTGGCGCGGCTGGCCCTGGAAATTGCCCTGACCGGCCTGGGGGTTCTGCCCCCCGGCCTCACGCCGCTGGCGGGCCTCCTCCCGCTGCTGGAGGATGGTCTGGTCGATCCACTTGAGCTGGGCCGGGGTGAGGATGCTGTCCTCGATGGTGCTCAGCATCTTGCTGGCATCGGCGGGCTTCAGGTCGGCGCGGTTTTGCAGGTCGCGCAGGATGGGCAGCAGCTTCTGGGCCTGCGCCTTGGTAAAAGCCAGTCCGCGCTGCTTTTCCAAGTCGTCCATCAGCCCAATGGTGGCGACCAGATCCAGTACCGGACGGTAGGCCTCAAAACGCTGCCGCATCTCGGGACTGATGTTGGGCGGCCCTCCCTGGGCCAGAGCCAGGCCCAGCGCCAGCATCACCAAAAGACTCAACCATTGTTTCATCTTTCCTCCTTGCGTGAAGAGTTTGCCAGGGATTTGTGTAGAAGCCATAAAGAGCTGGGGTCGGCCCCGGGCTACTCGTAGCGGAGCGACTCCACCGGGTCGAGCCGGGCGGCCCTCGAGGCCGGATAAAACCCGAAGAACACCCCCACCGCCACCGAGAACACGAAGGCCAGCACCATGCTGAAGGGGTCGAAAATGGGGGTGACACGCAAAAACTGGCCCACGCTGCCGGCCATCGCCAGACCCAAAAAGATGCCCAGCACCCCGCCCCCCACCGAGAGCACCACCGACTCCACCAAAAACTGGGTCAGGATATCGCGGGGCTTGGCCCCCAGGGCCTTGCGGATGCCGATCTCGCGGGTGCGCTCGGTTACCGAGACCAGCATGATGTTCATAATGCCGATGCCGCCCACCAGCAGGCTAATTCCGGCCACCCCGCCCAGAAAGAGGGTCATGGTCTGGGTCACCTGGTTCACCGAGGCCAGCGCGTCGGCCTGGTTCTGCACGCTAAAGTCGTACTGGCTGGGGTCGGTGATTTTGCGGCGCAGGGCCATAAAGTCGGTAAGCTCTTGCTGCAAGCGGGTGAGCGAGTCCTTGTCGGGGGCCTGCACGTAGATGGCGTTCACCCTGGGCTCGCCGGTGCTGCTGCGGGAAAGGCGCTGCAGGAAGGTCGAAAGCGGCACCATCACCTGGTAGTTGGGGCTGGCAAAGCCCGAGTCGCCCTTGTCGGGCAGCACCCCCACCACCGTAAAGGAGATGCCCGCAATGCGCAGGCGCTGCCCCAGAGGATCCTGGCCGCCGAACAAGTCCTGGGCGATGCCGTAGCCGATCACCGCCACCCGGCGGCGGCTTTGCAGGTCGGCCTCGCTAAAGAAGCTGCCCTGGGCGGGCTGGGCGTTGCGAACACCGGCGTAGTCGGGCCAGGTGCCAATCACGGTGGCGTTGAGGTTGTTGGCCCCCACCTTGATCTGCTGGTTGCTTTGCAAGGCCGGGGCCACGCCGGCCAGGCGGCCTGCGAAGGCCGATTTCACCGCTTCGGCGTCGGCCAGGGTGATGGTCTGGGGCCCCCCAAAGCGCACCAGGCCAAAGCCCCCGCCCCGCCCTCCGGTGTTGCTGCCGATGGTGAGCAGGTTGGTACCCAGGCTCTGCAGGGTGCGGGTAATGTTGGCGGTAGAGCCCTGCCCCACCATGGTCAGCGCCACCACCGCCGCCACCCCGATAATCACCCCCAGGGTGGTTAGAACCGAGCGCAAGGGGTTGCCCAGAATGGCCCGCCAGGCGATGCGGAACACCTGCCAAAGGTTCATTCCGGCTGCGTGCGAACGCACTTTTTTGGGCGCTTGCGTTACCATGGATGCGCTCATGCCAAACCTCCTACAGCCCGTTTGCGGTGGGGATTGGGGCCGTCGGACTCGATCTGCCCGTCGCGAATGCGCACGATGCGTCCGGTGTAATCGGCGATGTCGGCCTCGTGGGTCACGATAATGACGCAGGTGCCCTCGTCGTTGAGCTCCTGGAACAGCCGCATCACCTCGCCGGCGGTTTTGGAGTCGAGGTTGCCGGTCGGCTCGTCGGCCAGCAGGATGGAGGGGCGCAGGGTCAGGGCCCGGGCGATGGCCACCCGCTGCTTCTGGCCGCCCGAGAGCTGGGAGGGCAGGTTTTTGAGCTTGTCCCCCAGCCCCACCTTGTGCAGCACTTCAACCGCCCGCTCCCGCCGTTCGTGGGGGCTATAACCGGCGTAGGTGAGGGGCACCTCCACGTTTTCCAGTACGTTCAGGCGCGGCAGCAGGTGAAAGGCCTGGAAAACGAAGCCAATCTCCTGGTTGCGTACCTCGGCCCGCTCGTTTTCGGTCAGGGTGGTCACGTCCCGCCCGGCCAGGACATAGCGCCCCTCGGTGGGGCGGTCGAGCAGGCCGATAATCTGCATCAGGGTGGTTTTGCCCGAGCCCGAGGGCCCCATCAGGGCCGCCATCTCGCCCGTGCGAATCTCCAGCGAAACCCCTTTGAGGGCCTCGAACTCCAGCGCCCCGCTTTTGTACACCTTGCGCACCTGGTCGAGTGCGACCACCGTCACCGGCCACCTCCCGCTGGTACGCCGAGGGGCAGGCGCAGGCCCCCCTGTCCGCTCGAGCTGTTCGAGCTCGCAGGTGCACGGCTGGGCAAGACCACGCTCTGGCGCGGCTCGAGGCCCTCCAGCACTACCTGGTTCACCCCATCGTCGGGCCCCAGCACCACCCGCACGGTCTCCTTGCCGCCGTCGGGTTGCAGCACGTCCACGTAGGCCCGGTTGCGCACGGTCTGCACCGCCCGCTTGGGGATGGTGAGGGCGTTGGGGATTTCCTCGGCGATAATCTCGCCCTCGGCGGTCATGCCGGGCCGCAGCTTGCGCTCGGGGTTGGGTATGTTGACGGTTACGTAAAACACCGCGATGTTCTGCTGGATGCGGGCGCTGGGCGAGATGGCCGTCACCACCCCCTGGAAGGTCTCGTTGCTGAAGGCGTCGAGGGTCACCTCGACCTTCTGACCCACCCTAACCTTGGCGATCTCGCTTTCGTCAATCTGCACCGGCAGATTAACGCTGCTGTCGTCAATCAGGGTGAGCAGGGCGGTGCTGTTGTTAACCGTGGCCCCCACCCCGATGCTCCCCACCTGGGCGTTGACCTCCGAGACCACCCCATCGAAGGGGGCATAGATTTTGGTATTGGCCAGGTTTTCCTCGGCGTTTTTGACCTCGAGGCGGGCCTGCTCTAAGGCAATCTGGGCGTTTTTCAGATCTTGCGCGTTGGCGTTGTTGCGCAAGGCCAGGGCCTGGCGGGCGGTGTTGAGGTTGACCTGGGCGATTTCCAGGCTGGCCTGGGCCTTGGCGTAGGCATCGCGGGCGCTTTGCAGGCTCTGGGCGCTGGCCCCGCCCAGGTCGAAGAGCTTCTGGGTGGCCTCGAGGTTGGTGCGGGCGGCCTCGAGGTCGCGCCTCGCGTTGGCAAAAGCCACCTCGGCACTGGCGATGTTCTGGCGGTTGGTGGCCTGGGTGCTGGCCTGGTCGGCCCGCAGCTTGTCCAGGTTGGCCTGGGCTTTTTGCAGCGCCAGCCGGGCGTTCTCCAGGGCGCGGTTGTAGTTGGTGGGGTCGAGCTCTACGACAAGCTGGCCTTTTTGCACCCGGTCGCCCACGTTGGGCAGCCTAAGCACCGTGCCGTTGACGGCAGGCTTAACCGCCAGGCTCTGGACGGCCTCGAGGGTGCCCGGCCCCGAGACCGAGACCCGGAACAACCCCCGCTGCACCGGGGCGGTCTCGAGCGCAGGGGCAGCGCTGGCGGGCTTGGGCCGCAAGAACCAATAGGCCGCACCCCCCAGACCGGCCAACACCAGAGCCACAACCAGCCAAAGCCAGGGTACGCGGATACGGGAACGGGCTTGTGTCATGTTCACCCCACGATTTTCTTCCAGAATATCCAACGTTCAGTGTACGCAATGCGAAGATTTGGTGAAGACACACCACCGCGCTTGATCTTGGAAAGTGTTATGCCTAGTATGAATCTATCAAGGAATTTTTGTAGCTATTTTTGCGAGCTGTGTGAAATATTCCCGTCAGATAAAACTCTGGTATGAGATGTTGTCCATAAAGAGCATCACTGATAGTGCCTCAAAAAGCACAAGGTGGTTCAAAATGCGCAATCCCGAAATCGAAAGAGTTGCAGAAACCCACTACTTCGCTCGTCATATGCTAAAAAAGGCTTTGAATGACTATGTTCTAACATCGGAGACTAAGAAAACCTTTCCCGAGTGCTCTACCTATTGGGATGTATGGACGCAGCGTCTTTCTGACAAATTCTTTGACATGGGTACGCTAATTCGCGCTGCTGCTTCAGTAGAAACCTGCTTACGTGACTACTATATGTATAAGAAGGGATATAAGAATCTTTCCCAACTTCGACAAGATCGGCTGTACAAACAAAACATTTTTCAACGCCTCATGCCTTGGAACAAATCTGATGGGGCCATACCCTTGCTACGCACTGTCGGTATTGATCTCGAGAAGTTGCCTGAGTTACCTACAATCCAGGAGCTAATGCTTCATCGTCACCTTTATGCTCACAACCTTGGTGTAATCGATGATAAGTACATAAATAGACTGAGAGAGTTGACAGGCAAAGACCTTCTCACGAACTCGGTGGTTTCTAAACAATACCCCGATGAGGACGTTTACTGGTTTGAACCGCTTGAGCGTATCAATGACTTCATTGAAACAGCACGTAAGTTTTGCAATCAACTGACATGAGGCCCAACCCATCATTGCACTGTCCCGTAGATACAAATCCGCGCAAGACAGGTGAGTTCGGAAGTTGCCAAAGTAGCTCCCTGTCGCATTATCAGGCTTCATGCTTGGTGGGAACCGAAGGCAAGAGTTTCAGGGGTACTTACCCCTCGTCCTCGGGCATGGCCTCGAGCTCGGCCTCAAAACCCTTCTCGAGCGTCTGAGCATGGATGCGTAGGGTAGTAACCTGAGCCACGAGCTCGGCTTTCAGGTCTTCGTCGTCCGAAGCCGCCCAGGCCTCGAGCAGCTCGATGAACCGCTGGGCCTCCTGGCGCATCTCTTCCAGCAGCAGGCGGTTGCGGGCCTGGATTTGCTCGAGACTGTCTATCATGCCTTCCCCTAAAGCAGGGTGTGGTGGGGCTAGGGCGCGCTGGCCGCCCGCACCAGGCCGGTGAAGTCCTGGCCGGCGGCTACCGAAAAGGCCGCCAGGGCTTTCCAGTAGTTGCCCACAGCCTGCACCAGCCCGTACTCGGCGCTTCGGAGCGAGACCTGGTCGGTTTGCAGTTGCAAGGCCGAGATGGTGCCGGCCCGCAGGGCGGCTTGGCTCTGCTCTACGACCCGCTGGGCGTTGGTCACGTTGGCCTGGGCCAGGGCGATGTTGCGATAGGCGTTCTGGGCAGCCTGGTAGGTGTTGGTCAGGCTGGTCTGGGCGTTTTGCTGGGCGGTTTGCAGGGTGCGCAGGTTGTTTTCCAGGCTGGTTTTGGCGGTGTTGAGCTGTACGGCGGGGGTGTAGTCGTTGTCGGCCAGTTTGACGCTGAGCTGGGAGAGTTCCACGGCCTGTTGGGCTTGCAGCACGCTGGGGAGGCGCTCGAACAGACCGTTGCGCAGGGCCTCGAGGTCGGCCTGCAGGGCAAGGGGGTTCGGCGGGGCGGCTATGGTCTGGTTGCCCAGGTCGCTCAGGCCCAACAGCGTTGCGAGTTGGGCGGCCAGCACCGGAAGCTGGGACTGGGCGTTGGTCAGGGATTGCCTCGCGCTGTCCAGGGTGGTCTGGGCCCGCGAGACGTCCAGCGCGGTGGCATTACCGGCAGCCTGGCGGGCCCTGGCCACCTCCAGGTTGCGCTGGTTCAGGGCTACCTGGGCCTGGAACAGCGCCACGTTCTGCTGGGCTTCATAGAGGCCAATATAGGCGTTCACCACGCTCTGCATGACCGAAAGCCGGGTGGCCTCGAGGTTGACCTGGGCCAGCCGGGCGTTGTGCTCGGCCTGGGTGAGGGCCACAATCAGGGTGCTGGGGTCGGCCTTGAGGGCGTTGAGCTGGAGGGTGGCGTTTTGCAGGGTGGCCTGGGCGCTTTGCAGCAAGGGGCCGCGGCTGTAGGCCTGCGAAAGGGCCTGTACCAGGGTCAGGGAGTTCTGGGCCAGCCCAGCCGAAAAAGCCAGCATCGGCAGGAGCCAAAAAAAGCGTTTTGCAAGGTGAATCATCTATTTCCTCCAAGACTTGCGGTAAGGTTGGTGCCCAGGGCGTTTTGCAAGGCCAGGGCGGCCAGTTGGGCCTGGATGAAGGCGGCCTCGAGGTTGCGCTGGGCCTGGAACAGGCCCAGTTGGGCCGACTGCACATCCAAAGCGGTGCCGGTTCCGGCCTGGAGCCGGGCCTGGGCCGTGCGCAGGTTCTGGTTGGCGGCGTTTAGGCCGGCTCGGGCTGCGGCAATGGCGGCTTTGGCGGTCTGCAGGCCCTGGTATTTCTGCCGCACATCCAGCTCGGCGGCCTTGCGGGCGGTTTCCAGGGCCTGCCGGGCGGCTTGTAGAGCGGTATGGGCGGTGTGGATGCGGCTGTCGCTCACGGGGTCGAAGAGGGGCACGCTTAGCGATAGCCCCAGGTTGTAACCCTGGGCCGGCGAACCGCCGGTGCCCTGCACCAGGGGCACCGCCGCCGAGACCGAGGCCACGCCGCTTTTGAAGTTCAGCCCCGCTGAAAGCGAGTTGCCGCTGCTGCTGTAGCCTGCGCTCACCGAGGCGTTGGGAATCCAGCGGTCGCGCTCGGCGCTGGCCAGGTTTTCTTCGGCCTCGCGGAGCTGCAACAAAGCCCGCAGCACGTCGGAACGACTCTCCAGAGCCCTTTGCAGCAGGGCTTCCAGGCTTTCGGCGGGCAGGCTGGGTTCCTCGGGGGGGGTGCTGGGGCTGCCGAGCTGCTGGGGGTTCTGGCCCAAGGTGTTGGAAAGCGAAAGGCGAGCGAGCTCGAGGGCTCCCTGGGCGCTCACCAGCCCCGAGCGGGCGGTGTCCAGGTTCTGCTGGGCCGCGAGCAACTCGCTCAGGGTAGCAGCACCGGCCTGGTTTTGGGCACTAACGATTTGCAACTGGCGTTCGCGCAGGGCCAGGGTGGCCTGGGCAACGGCCAGGTCGGCCTGGGCCTGACGCAGGTTGAAGTACTGGGTGTGCAGGGTGATCCACAGGTTGTTGCGGGCGTCGCGGCGGGTCAGGGCGGCCCGTTCCAAGGCCCGCTCGGCGCTGCGCACGGCATCGGCGCTGCTCGACCAGGGCAGCAGCCCTATGCTGGCGGTGCTGGAGAGGATCAGGTTGCTGCCGCTGCTCTCGCGCAGGCTGTAGTCGGCCCCACCCGACAGCTTGAAGCCCAAGGCGGCCTGGGCGGCCTCGAGCTGCCGCACTGCGCTCTCGTAGTTAAGGTCGGCGCTTTTCCAGTCCAGGGTGCGGGGCAAGGTCTGGAGGGCCTGGGGGAGCTCGAGGCCCTGGGCCAGGGCGGGAGGGGCCAGGGCCAGCAGGGTTGCGAGGGTTGGAAATAGTCTCTTCAAGGCGTTACCTCCGCCGCAGCCAATATTCTGCGATCCTTGTGTACAGGCTCAGTACGAGATGTGTAGTTTTGGTGAAGGCCCTTGTACCCAAACGGCAGGAGCCCCCACCTCAATCTGAAAGAATCCCGTACCACCGCGTAAGCAAAGCTTACGGTATGAAGGGGCTATAGAGGGTTGTGTTAGAGACTGTCTTAAAACTTTCCCAGACGATATAATCGAGCATGAATAGTCGAGCAAGCTGCTACCCAAGCGAT
>NZ_JBEVAL010000098.1:0-8529 GCF_051297115.1 Meiothermus cerbereus | reverse complement strand
AATCCCCCCGCCCCAGGGCCGTCTATGGCGGTGGTCAATCGGCTCCAGCTGACGGTCCGCACCAGCACCAGGCTCACTACCAGCTGGGCTATGAACACCATCCGCTGGCGGTGGATTCGCCAGTGCGGGGACAAAAACTCTATCAAAGTAGTATCATTCAAAGCAACCGCTCCATTACCGTGTCTCAGGCAGAAACACCTTACAGGAGCGGCCTGCTTTTGCCTACTCGGGGTTTTGTCGTGTACTTAGGTTATACACACTTTCAGGTCGGTTGGTCAAGGGGGTGTAGTCGGTCAACACATTTGAGACTCTGTGGGGACCGCCTCCCCCCGTATTCTAGCCAGGTACTCTAAAGGGGCCAGGCCCCCCAAGGCCCGGTGGGGTCGCCGGCGGTTGTAGTGGTCCAGGTAGGCGTCAAGCTCCCTTTGGAGCTCGGGGATCTGTGAAGGCAACGGTCGTGTGTAGAACTCATCCCTAAAGGTCCGCTGCATCCGCTCCACGTGACCATTGAGCTTGGGGCTCCTCGGAGGAAGAACGAAGAGCTTAACGCCCAAACGTTCACAGACCTCCTCAAAATCGGACATAAACTCGCTGCCCCCATCCACCTGCACCGCACGGATAGGAAAAGGCGCTCGCACCATCAGGCGGGCAAGAAAGCTGGCCGCCAGGTTGGCCGTGGCTCGGGTGTGGACTTCCGCAAGGGAGAAACGGGTGAAGAGGTCGACGGCCGAGAAGTGCTGGATCGTCTCCCCAGGGCCCAGGGTCACGGTGAGGGTATCCACCTGGATAAGGTCGCCAGGGTGACCCACCTCGTATCCCTTGGGCTTCCTTTGCGCATAGGGCCTCCTGGGTCTTCGCCCCCCCTTCCCCCGCCGGGCCTGGGCCAGAAAGGCGGCTACGCTTTCCACGCGGCCGTGTGCTTCCAGGTAGGCCAGGATCCGCCCCACGGTGCGTTCGCTCACCCCAAAGCCTCGCTTCCTCAAACTCCACCAGATCGGCCAGCGGCCCCAGGTGCGGTTTTGTCTCCGCAAGTCTTCGATTGCGATGAGGAGTTCGGAGGTCCAGTGCACCTTCCGCCGTAGGCGTCTGGGTCGTTTGGGTTTCGGAAGAAGGCCTTTAAGCCCTTGGCCCTTGAGCCTTCTCCGCCAGCGGTAATAGGTGGCCCGGCTGATCCCCACCAGGGCCTGGATCTCGGGCCAGCTCACCCCGTGCTTCCTGAACGCCTCCACCTGCTTGAGCTTGCGTAGCCGTTCCTGGACCAGGGGGTCGCTGGCTCCGGCCGCTCCCAGCTCCTGGGCCTTCCTCGCTCCTTGCCATATCGCTTTGCCAACCGTGGTAAGCTGCACTTGGGGGACCTCCTTCAGGAGTCGGTCCCCCTCTTTTTATCCCACCTGGGGCTTCTAGAGTCTCACATGTGTCCGTCCAGGTTCAGGAGGCTGAGGTTGTGGGCCAGGACGAAGGAGAGGACCTTGATGACGAAGCCCCTTGGGGTCACGGCATGGATGCGCTTGGGGAACATGGTGTGGAGCATGCTGCCCACCGTCTCCACCACCCTCCGTCCCAGGATGGCCAGGTACGGCATCCAAGGCAGGTACCTGCGGCTATTCCGCCGGCGGATGACCATGGGCACCACCCCCTGGGCCTCCCCAAGGAGGTCTTCGTAGAGGTGACTCTCGTACCCCCGGTCCAGGTAGAGCCTTGCCCCCTCGGGCAGGTCTAGGGGAAGGAGGAGAAGGGAGCTCAGGTCATGCAGGCTCCCTGGGCTCAGGTTCACCTCGTGGATGAACTTCTTCTCGTCCACTAGCAGGTGGAGCTTGAGCCCGTGGAAGTAGACCCGCTGGCTGGGGATGAAGCCCCGGTAGACCTTCTCTGGGAAGAGTTTTGAGCGGGGGGCGCGGATGTTGGCGCAGGCGGGGAGGGGGAAGGTGTCCAGGGCGTAGGCCTGGGCCTGGTGGAGGTTTTTCCAGGCCTGGGAGAGGAGGTGAAGGAGGGGGAGGAGGAGGGGGTAGAGGGCGTGGAGCCTGCGGTTGAAGCGGCTTGGGGAGGGGAGGTGGCGGAAGAGCTTGAGGTCTTTGGCGAGGGCCAGGGCCTTGTTGTGCTTGCCCCCAAGCTCTAGCGAGGCAAAAAGGGCCAGGGTGAGGATGGCGCTGGAGGGGACTTGGGTTTGGGGGTGATCCTGGTGGCCCAGGGCCTTGAGGGCATCGTCTATAATGCAGAAGGCCGCTATGACTTTGCTCAGCATAGCGGCCACTATTTTTTCAGCTCCGGGGATAGGTGGCAACTTGGGTAAACTTAATCCAGTGCTGAT
Source organism: Meiothermus cerbereus (assembly GCF_051297115.1). GTDB lineage: Bacteria > Deinococcota > Deinococci > Deinococcales > Thermaceae > Meiothermus > Meiothermus cerbereus_A. The sequence goes on along the minus strand of NZ_JBEVAL010000098.1, from coordinate 6,221 downwards.
ATAGTGGTAAAACCTACAAACCGACCATGACACGCTCAGTATTCTGGGAACAGAACAACCTGCCGACCTGTATCCCATCCCCTTCGCGGCATACCAGGATCCAGCTAATGTCATGCCACAGCGGCCTTCCCTTGTTCCAACGCTATGGCCAGGAGCTTCTCGAGGAGTTCGGCTTAGCCGATGATCTGCACTTGGTCATTGATGCCCCATGGGGTTTTGCCTACTGGGCATTCCTCGAATTACCCCGCCCGGTTCTGATCGTGACTGGCTGTACTGCCCTCCATTACCTGCGAGATCTGATGGATCGGAAGCCCGAGGGCCTAATCTCCGAGCCCAATGGGCCAGTGCAATTGGATGTGGTCCTCCGCCGAATAGCAACAGGGGAACGCCTCTACCAAGGGCCATCGCTTGATGATGAAGTCCTTACGCCCCGCGAGCGCCTGGTGCTTCGCTTTGTGGCCTTAGGCTGGTCGAACGATCGGATCGCCCGGACCCTGCAGGTCTCTCACCGGACGATCTATAACTGGGTGCACAGGTTGAAGGACAAACTCGGCCTGGAGAATCGGGCTCAGCTCGCTTTATACTATTTCGGCTTACTCCCTTACTGCCAAAAGTGGGACCGCCCCGAGCTGAGCCAGGGTAAAAACTCACCCGTAGCCGGATGAGTTTCTTTGTTGAAATGCCTCGACTTTAGCGGCTAAGCTTGATCTTGCGGGATACCCCAATCCCAAAAAGCAGCCCGCTGACTGGAGGTGTGTATGGCAAGTGCAGCCCTTGACCCTTTCGACCCGGCTAGTCTCGACATCAGGACCAGCGCCTCAATGAGTACAGGCGCGATCAGTCCGCAAACCACCGCGCCCTGCGTAACCATAAGCCTGCGCAGCTTCCTGTGTTGTGTGGTCACCATCACCTTGCTGGCCTGTGCCCAGGCTGAGGAACCGCAGGCTTGAGCACTGCTTTGGGACCCATGCGATCGCATGGGTCCCAGTTTTCATCTCAAAGCAGCGTTCTTGAGGGTTCAAGCATGATCGCGCCGAAGGGTAACCCCTACTATTTGGAAGCCAAATACGCCCTGCTGCAGCAACTGCGCATTCCCGGACAGTTCATCGGCGTCCCGCTCGGCGGCGTGGCCGCCTACGGGCTGCTCCTCCTGCTAGGCCGCGACCTCGGGGAGGATTTCCTCATCCGCTTCGCTGCCTTAGGGGTTATCAACGTAGGACTGCTCGCGGTGGGAATAGGGGCTGCCTCGGAACGCGCCCAAGGCTGGATCCGGCTGCGCCAGGTAGCACCCATGCCGCCGCTGGCTTTTTTCCTGGGAAAACTCTCCACCGGAGCAGCCATGGCCGCACTGACCGCCGTAGGTGTACTCCTGGTGGGGCTGGTTTTCGCTGGGGCTTCCTTACCCTACTACGCCTGGGTTTTGCTGCCGCTGGCGCTGGTGCTGGGCAGCCTGCCCTTCACCGCTTTGGGCCTGGCCGCCGCCTATCTCGTACGGCCGAACTCCGCCCAGTTGCTCATTGCCTACACCGGGGCACTCCTCCTTTTTCCGGTGTTTCTGCCTTTGCTTTCCCTCCCGGAGTGGGTCCAGGCCATCTTCACATACCTTCCGAGTACACTCCTGATTGACCTGGCGCTCGGCGCGGCAGGCTTGGCGCTACCCTCGCTTGTTTCCTTCGCGTTGCTGGCTGCGTACACCGCAGCCTTCCTGTTGCTGGCTGTGTGGCTTTATAGCCGCGATGAGGGGAACACCTTCGGGTGAGCTGGGGGTGCATGGTGCAAGGAGCCATGGTGCGTATCCCGTTGCTCCCCGTCGAGGGGTATCTGCAGGCGCTATCTGCTCCCGGGGGGCTCGCCAGCCACCTGCTGGAAATCCTGCGTGACCCGGTTTTCCTGGAGGCGTTGTGGCTGGCGAGCCCCAGCCTGGCGCGCGAGGCCGAGCGTTGGCGAGACGGAGAGCAGTCGCCAAGTACACCTCTGTTGTTAGGGCTGTTGCGTTACCTGATCCGGGCTACCACGCGGCCCACCCCGTTCGGGCTATTCGCTGGGGTGGCGTTCGTACCGATTGGGGAGCAGACGCAGCTGCGGCTCGGTAAGCTCAGCAACCATCAGAAGCGGGCTCGGCTGGACTATAGCCAAACGCTCACCTTTGTGCAGGCCCTCGAGCGTGATCCGGTGTTGCATCCTGAACTCAAGGTCTACGCCAACCCGGCGCTGTTGCGCTGGGGCAGTTGGATTCGGGTCACCTGCCGGGATGGCTACGGCCGGGGCCAAGACCCAGGACAGGCCTGGATGCGCCTCACTGATCCGGTGCGAATGATCCTCGAGTACACAGCCCAGCCCGTCCGGTACGGCGATGTAATACGTCGACTAAAAGAGTGTTACCCGCAGAGTTCGGAAGTCGACATCGACCTCTTCTTGCTCAAGCTGTTGGATGAAGGCGTGCTCCTGAGCACTCTACGGCCTCCCCTTACTGATGCAGAACCCCACTCATATCTCGTACACATGGTTCCGCCAACCTCCGCACTCAGTGAGACGACGGAACAGCTGTTTCGGACCTCGAAACTCATTCACGAGCTTAGCACAGAAGTTGGGGAGGGCACCGAGACCCTCAAAACCCTTTACGACGAACTCGGCCTGCAACGGGGGGATCGACAACATCTGATTCAGGTGGACCTCGGACTGAGCCTAGAGGCGGCCAGCCTGTCCCACCAGGTAATTGCTCCCCTGCAGAAGGCGGCCCGGCTGCTGGCTCGGCTATTCGGCACCCGCTCACCTGCCGAGGCCCCCCTCCGCGAGTATGCGCAAGCGTTTCTAGAACGGTATGGGCTGCGGGAGGTGCCCCTGCTCGAGCTGCTGGATGAGGAGCTCGGGCTGGGGCCACCACCCGGCTATCACAACCCCTCACCCCACCGTCCATGGGCTGGGCCAACACCGCCAGAGCTTCGCGAGATCTACATGATGCTAGCAGAACAGGTTTCCCTGTGCCTAAAAGAGGGCCGACCCGATCTGGATCTCGAAGGCATTGCCCTGCCTCAGGGCGAACTTGAACCAATTCTACCCCCCGCAGTTGAGGTTTTTTTCAGCATCCACGAGAAGGACGGAACACCGAGTCTGGTCATCGGCCCAGCGGGGTTTGTCGCCGGTAGAGGTGGGGTCTTCGGCCGCTTCGCTCACCTGGATGAACGCTTTTATCAGATGCTCAAGACGCTGGCTCAGGAAGAGGTATGCCGTCATCCTAACTATGCTTTTGCTGAGGTCGTCTATTCTGACCGAGTTGGCCATCACACCAACGTCGCCCTACATCCGAGCCTCTACCCTTATCAGATTGCGGTTCAAGTCACTCCTGGCGTTCCCATCGAGCGGCACCTTCCGCTTGGCGAGCTGCTGGTCGGGGTGGATGGGCAACGATTTTATGTCTACTCGCCCAGCCTCGACCGTATTGTGCTGCCTCGGGCTCCCCACGTGCTCAACCCCCAACTTGCGCCTAACCCGGTGCGCTTTCTCCGAGAAGTCGGCGATCAAGGGATTCCGCTTATACCGCCATGGCAGTGGGGTCCTTTGGCCACCCTGCCTTTCCTGCCGCGGGTTCGGCAAGGTCAAGTAGTACTGGCCCCGGCCCGCTGGAGGCTCCCCCGGCCGCTGCCGCGAGACCTCGAGGCCTTAGACAGCTGGCGAGCGCGCTGGCAAGTGCCCCGCTACGTCTACATCGGCAACCACGATAATCGGCTGCTGTTAGACCTGGATCACCCAGCCTGCTTAGAGCTACTTCGCCGAGATGCGGCGGAATATGTCGAGGAGGCTCCCGACCCCCGCTCGGCCTGGGTGACCGGTCATGGCGGCCACTACCTGCATGAGTACATACTCCGGCTGCCGCTCGGGTCAGCTGAGGAGTCGCACCCCCAGCGGGCGGCGAGATTTGTGCGGGGCCTTGACCCTGTCCGGAGGATGCGCTTTCCGGGACAGGGGGTCACCTACCTCAAGCTGTACGGCCCAGCCACCTTCCAAAACGATCTGCTCTTCGCCTTGCAGCAACTCCTGAAGGAGTGCGGCTCCCCCAGCTGGTTCTACGTGCGCTACCAAGACCCTGACAACCATCTGCGGGTGCGCATCTTCAGCAATGAGGGTGAGCTGATGGATCGTTTCAGCCAAGAGGCCCAGCGCTACGCCGACTACGGGTTCTTGCGGCGTTGGTGTATCGACACCTACGAGCCGGAATTCGAACGCTACGGTGGCGAGAAGGGTCTGGCCGTGTGCGAGGAGATCTTCTGCCTCGAGACGCACGCGCTGCTCGAGCTGCTCACCCTCAAGCCAGCCTTGCCGCTCGGTGAGCTGGCGCTATGCTCTATAGATAGCCTGCTGGAGGGACTGAGCATGAGCGCCAAGGATCGCTACAATCTGTACCGTAGTCTGGCAAAGGCGCATCTACAGGATCTTGGCCAAAAAGGCAAAGAAAAAACCCGGCAGTGGCGACGGGAATTTGGCCACGCCCGACCCCGGCTGTGGCAATTGATGGCTTGGTGCCGCGGGAGCGCGGTGGGATCGGAGCCACTAGCCGATCAGCTGGCCAACTGGCACCGCGACTTCAAGACTCGGCTCGGCCCTCCAGCCCGGGCGCTACAAGACCTGGAGCAAGGGCAAGAGCTGCTCTACCCCTTAGGTCACGTCGTGGCCAGCCTGATTCATATGCACGCCAACCGCCTGGGCCTATCCCAAGAAGAGGAGTATCGCGTTATACACTTTCTCTATGCTTTATACGACGGCTTCCGGCACTACATCCCGACTACGCTCCCCCTTGAGGCTTGGGAAAAGGCATGAAACCAGACTTTCCCTGGGTTTCCCCAGCAACAACCGTAGCTGCGGAGGTCCTTGCACGGCTGTCTGACCGAAAAGCTGTCCTCGCGGCAGTCGAGCGGCTACCACCGGTCAAGGCAGGCGAAGCTCGCCCCCGGTGGGATCCTGCCAGCGTGGGCTTCGGTGATGCCGGTTTAGCTTGGACGTTTGCCCACGCCGCGCAGGCAGGGTTGAACCCGAGCTGGGAGCAGACGGCCCGGCACTACCTTGACCATGCCCTTGATCACCCCGCCACGTCGGTGGGATTGCTCACAGGCTTGGCAGGCTTGGCCTGGGCGGATTATAGGCTGAATGGGCTGGCGCGGCGGGCGATAAATACCCGACTTTTCCAAGGCGTAAATGCTTTGCTCAAGGAAGCCCCCCTTAATGGGGGAGTCCATCCCACCGTTTTCGACGCTACGTATGGGCTTGCCGGGGTGGGTCGCTACTTGTTGAATCTAGCTGCCAGGGATACGGATGCGGAATACCTCCTGCGCAAAATCTTGCGCAAACTCGTGGTTTGGAGTCAGCGGATTGCGCCTGAAGGGTTTTTCACCCCCGCCTGGGCGGTGCGCTCCTTCGAGCTCGCTGATCGCCCCGAGCTAGCCCAGGGCTATCTAGATCTCGGGCTGGCCCACGGGATTCCCGGCCCGCTGGCCTTATTGGGGCTCGCTTGGGGTTCGGGCTTGCGTGAGCCAGGAATGGAGCAATCAGCAGGGCTATTGGTACGGCGCATACAGCAGGCTCTGCGTGAGACCCCCTATGGACCAGACGTGCCCTATCGCCGCCTCCCGATCCTGCAACAAACCTCAGGACCCTCCCGCACAGCCTGGTGCTACGGAAACCCCGGCGTGGCCCGCGCCCTCCAGTTGGCAGCCAGGGGCTTCGCCCGACCCGATTGGGCAGCGCTGGCTTGCGAACTCGTCCGCTCGGCGATCAGGCGTCCCGCTGAAATACAGGGGCTCACAGCGCCGACCTTCTGCCACGGGCTGGCCGGCTTCCTGGCTGTTTTGCTTCACTTCGCCACTGACCTCCCCAATGATGAGTGGAAAGGGGCGGTAAACGAGATAATTGATCGGATGCTTGCTCACTACGAACCCGACACGACATTTGGTATTCGGAATCAGGAGGAAAAGCTGCCCGCCGTGGATGATCCAAGCTTGCAGACAGGTGCCGCTGGCGCTGCCTTAGCGCTGCTGGCCGCGTCAGGGACGTTGGAGGCTTGGGACGCGGTTTTCTTGATGGCGTAGGGGGCGCGATGGGAGACAGTATCCTGGTTTTCAGAGGGGTCAGCAAAGCTTACGGGGATGTGCGGGCGCTTGAAGAGGTGAGCTTGACGCTCGTGCCAGGAGAAAAGGTGGCCCTGTTGGGGCCTAACGGATCTGGAAAGA
>NZ_JBEVAL010000097.1:0-8654 GCF_051297115.1 Meiothermus cerbereus | reverse complement strand
AGGTGGGCGTGTAGGGCTATGGCTTTGCTTGGCATGAGTTATTATCTACATAGATTTGGTATCACATGACACGGTGATCGCGGCACATCTAAAAAGCTTGCATCCCCGCTATTTAGCGGGGATGCACTGCTTGTGGCAAGTTTGCCCGCAAGATGGGGCTACTGCTTGGCCTTAGCGGCTATTTCGGCTTTGTAGGCTTCTAGAACGCCTTGCCGTGCTTCATCAATGGATTCACCCAGAATTCGAGCGGCCTCCTGGGGTGCATGGAAACCACGTGAGTTTTCCGAGAAGACCCAATCCACCTTGAACTGGGCAGAGCGCTGAAGGGCGCGTGCCTTCTTGAGAGCCTCCTCAGAAGCTCCACTGGTTTGGGCCGCCACGATGGCTTGAATCAGGTCTACCACAGCCTGTTTTGCTTGTTCTTGCAGCTTGTCGGTACGGGTCTGGATGGCTTCCACCCGGCTTAGCAGTTCCGCTTCCGGAACGTTGTGGCAGGTCTGGCAGCTTTGGGCAATGTTAAGCATGGGGCTACGTGCGTGGTGGTTGGTAATCTTGACAGCACCTACACGCTGGTAGGGCATGTGGCAGTCTGCACAGGACACACCCGCTCGAGCGTGCACACCTTGCGACCACATCTCGAACTCGGGGTGCTGAACCTTCATTACCTCGGCCCCTGATCTCTTGTGAACCCAGTCCCGCCAACCGATTTGGTCGTAGTATTGCAACTGCTGCTCAACCTTCAGACCGTTTTGCCAAGGGAAAATTAGAGTTCTGGTGGGCGGTTTGTCAAAGTAGTATTCCACGTGGCACTGTGCACACACCATCGAGCGCATCTCCTGGCGGCTGGCATCTACGTTGGGGTCGTACTCCTTTTGCCGGTTGCCGGCCCGCCAGCGTTCGATGCTGGGAAGGTGGGGCACGGGATCGTTGGACTTGGCTAGATCGCGGATGCCATTGAAGAAGCTTGGACGGGTGATGCGTAAAGCCATGGTCTTGGGATCATGGCAGTCAATGCAGCCAATTGCATTCTTGACAAGTTTGTTGGCTTCCGACCAGGGCATCTCACTAAGTACCTTGGCACCCACAAAGAAGGCCTCTTGGGTATGCACCTTGTCGGCAGGCAGGCCACCCTGAAGTGCCGCGGTGCGATAGGCCTCGATCACACTGGAGTGGCAGTTGAGGCATGAACCAGGCTGCTTAAACTGATGCACCCGCTCCGTCTTCCGCTGATCGTCCAGCATGTAATAGTGACCGCGCTCCTCGCGAAAATCTACCGCGAAAGGAAAGCCCTCCCACAAAACGCGTAAGTGCGGATATTTATCCAACTTCTGGATATTTTCCGATCCGCCATAGCGCGTGCGCTCGACATCTACTGTACGTTTGAAGGTGTCGTATTGGAAAGGAAAGTTTTTTCCCCATACCGAGGAATCATAGGTTTCTTCGGTAATGTCTACCACCCGAAACACGGTCTCTCGGGCCTCAGCCTGGCGGGTGTTGATGTTGTTCAACAGAGCCAGTATTCCAAGAGTCCCCAGTGCCGCAAGAATTGCTACCGTTGCACTAACCCATAGCCATCGTCTATTCATAGGTTCCCCCTAATGTCCGTGTCCCACGCCTCGGTGGCAGCTCACACAACCCAGGACTCCTTGGTTAGCATCCAGATTGGTGTGAGCATTCCGAAAAGCCGTTTGGGCTTGTAAAACTCCCCCAAGCAGGTTGCGGTGGCAACTTACACAGTTTTGTTCTACGACTGCCAGGCTTCGTCCTTTGATTTGAATGGGCTCGTGAAAGTTTTGCAGGGTGAAAGCCACGGAGTGGTTCCAGCCATGCTCGACCTTGGTGGCCCATTTGCCAACCGTGTCGTGGGGTAGGTGGCAGTCTACGCACTTCGCCACATGGCCGTGACCAGACTTCTGCCAGGTGTCGTAGGCTTCACGCATGATGTGGCAGTTCACACAAGCTTTGGGATCGTTGGAGAGATACGAGATGGCTTGGGCACGGTTGGCAGTGTATCCCCCAGCTCCAGCCATCACCCCCAACAGGAGGGCTGCCATCAGTACGATGCCTCCTCCGGTCAGCCAGTTTCGCATAGTATGACCTCTGCTGAAATTTTCATTACCACCTCCGAGATAAACTCCCCCAAGTATCTGAACACTCCCGAAGCCAAAAAGTCCATGACTAAAGTCAAATTCTGTTATAGAGCCGACAAATCGGATTCTTGATTGGTTTGCTTTCTGGGGCCCCCACCCCAAGCATCAGCAGGAAGAGCACTGGTACCTGGACTTAGCAGAACGCTTCTGGCGGAGTTCATACAGCTCGCACCAGCTTTTGCAATGCAGATGGGTTGGTGACACGAACCTCGCGTTTTTTAACTTCTATCCAGCCCTGCAAAGAAAATTGGCCCAACTTGCGGCTTACCGGCTCGGGGGTCGTCCCTACAATGGCCGCAATTTCGGTATTAGTGGGCAGCTTAAAACCCTGACCGTGTGTCTGCGCCATAAAAAGCAGGTATTCGGCCAGCCTCGAGTCCAGCTCACGGAAAACCATTCGATCGAGCACCTGAACCACCTGCTGGGCACACTCTGCTACCAGATGCAACATGTTGTTGCAAAGGGTAAGGTCTTGCTGCACCAAGCGGTAAAGGGCCTCAGCAGATATGGCCAGAACCCGGCTGGCCTCGGCCGCTTCGGCTGAAGCCGGGTATTTGGGCTGGTGTAAAAAAACTGCCATGGCAGCAACACACTGGCCCGATTGATTCATGTGAATCACAACCTGGCGATCCCCTTTAGGATCGAGACGCTATACCTTTATGAGCCCCTCTACCACCAGGTAAAGCCGTTCTACTGGATCGCCCTGAAAGAAAAGGGGTTGGCTTTTGGTCAGCTCGAGCAACTCGCTTTGTGCACTTAAAAACTCAATGCTGCTAGAAGCTACCCCTTTAAACAGCGCAAAGCTTTCGAAGATTTCAAAAGGCCTGGTCACAGTCACCTGCATCATCTTGTTAGGGTAAGGCCCACAGCAGGCGGCATTTGTCCCATCGCCCGAGCTAGGCTTGCCCCACCTTATACCGGCTTCACAGAGATACTTAGAGTGCTCTTCACAAATATTGAGCTGCTCACAACTTGATGGCTTTGTCCTGCACAGCACAGTGGCCTCCCAGATGGGAAACCACGCCTGTGAAGAGTGCGATAGATAGAAAGCTTCGGGTAGGGGTTACAGCAACCCGCGAATAGCCCCACCATCTACCATAATGGCCTGGCCGGTCAGATAGCTGGCCCTGGCCGACAACAAAAAAACGGCCACATCGGCAATCTCCTGAAGCAAGGCCATACGACCGGCCGGTATCTGTGCAGCCTGCTGGGCATACGCTGCTTCCAGGTCAATACCCTGATTCTGGGCACGAAAGGCAAATACCTCCTCGACACGTTCAGTGCGGGTATAGCCCGGCCCCAGGGTATTGACCGTAATGCCCAGGGAGGCCACTTCCCTGGCCAGGGTTTTGGCATACCCGGTAAGCCCAGCCCGCAGAGCATTGGAAAGAGCCAGGTTTTCGATAGGCTCTTTGACAGCCAACGAGGTGATGAACAGGATTCTCCCAAATTGCCTCGCCTGCATACCAGGCAGCAAAGCATTTACCAGCGCCACCATCGGGTACCACAGCGACTCAGCAGCCGTACGAAAATCTTGCACCTTCAGATCTCGGGCTGCTCCAGGCCTGGGCCCCCCTGTATTACCCAGGAAAAGTTCTACAGTTCCCAGCTTCTGAACTTCCGCAACCAGACGCTCTAACTCCACGGCTTGTGTGAGGTCAACCGCAACCGCATGGGCCTCTCCCCCATCCAGCTCAATTTGCTGCACCAGCTCTTGAAGCTTCTCGTGGCTTCGTGCCACCACCACCACCCTGGCCCCTTCTTGCGCCAAAGTGATAGCAACAGCCCGCCCAATTCCCTGCGAGGCTCCCGTCACCAGGGCCAGCTTGCCCGCAATACCCAGATCCATAGGTGCACCCCCAAAATTACTTCAGTGCTTTCAAGTACCAGCTTAGGGTAGGGCCACTATCGCGCAAGTGCTCAAAGCCCAGCCGCTCCCAGAAGCGTTTGGCCTGCTCGTTGTTGCCATACACCACTGCGTATAGCCGATCCATACGGCTTCGCAGCATGGCCTCGAGCTGCTCCACTGCGGCTTTGCCCAAGCCCTGGCCCTGAAGTTTCTCTTCGATGAGCAACAGGCTGATGGTTGCCGAGTGCAGGTCGGGGTAGGCCACTTTGTAGTCCAGAAAACCCACGGCCCGGTCTTGGTGAAAAAGCAAAACCGCCTGACGCCGCGTGTCATGGCGAAGGGTATCGAGCTCGCGCTGAATGTCGTTCAGGGAGGGCATGTCGCCCCCAATAAGCGCGATATAGGTGGGGCAATTCAGATACAAACTGTGCACGACTGTAGCCGAATCACTTGTAACAGGCAGGAAGTCGAGGCGTGCAGAAACTTTCATAGCTTCACCCAGATTGTAAGCAAAAGCCCCCAGTTGGGATGTAATTTTCAACCCACGCTCGGTTGAATCCCACCTAAAGCATTCCACTAACGGCCTGTAGACCTAATGCCCAGCGCCTCCAGGGCCTTCTCGAAAGGGAGGTCGCGCCCGGTGTTGGCGAGCTGCTCGAGGGAACTCTCCACCACAAAATCTGGGGTAGCTCGAGCTGGGAAGGGCGTTCCATCGGCAAAAAAGGCCCGGTTGTAGGAGATGCTCAGGGCCCCACCGTTAATCAGGTTGAAGGGGCGGGTGGTGGTATTGCCAATACCCAGCGTGGCCACACCTACCAGGGGCCCGACCCTGGCCTTCTGGAGGGCCGAGGCCAGGTACTCCCCGCCCGAGGCGGTGTTTCCGTCTACCAGCACCACCAGTGGGCCGCGCCAGCGGGTCAGAAAAGGCAGGTTAACGCTTTCGGCTTGACCGTTGCGGGTAACAGTAAGCCGCCCATCGCGGACGCGAAACTCGTTGCGCTCGGTCTGGTAGCGGTCCACCAGGGCCACGTAAGCTTCATCCAGGAAAGCAGCCGCCGAAACAATCATCTCGGTGAGCAAGCCGCCGCTATTACCCCGCAAGTCCAATACCATGGCCCGTGCGTTTTTCTGCTGGGCTTCGCGCACAAGCTCGTGCACCCGCCGCCCCACCTGACCCTGGGCGTCGAAGTCGGGGATTTTGAGCACCGCCACCCCGTCCGGCCTAATTTTGAGCGAGGGGAAGCGGGCCAGGTTGATTTCGCGGCCCGTAAGGGTGATCTCGAGGCGCTGGCGTTCAGGGCCCCGCAAAATGGTCAGAACCACCGGACGCCCCGACTGCACCGATTGCGTTAAGAACTGTACGACCTGGTTGTCGTCGGGTAGCTCGCTCAGGGGCCGACCGTTGATGGCGATGATGCGGTCGCCATAGGCCAACCCAGCCTCGTCGGCAGGCCCTCCCTCTACCACATCCACAATCAGGCGGTCACGGGAGCCGGGTATGGGCAGGTGGGTTACGCCAATACGCAGCGTGCGGGAAGGTGCGTTGCCCTGACGACTTTCACGGGTGCTGCGCAGGGCTTCGGGGCTCAGGTAATAGGTGTGGTTGTCGTTCAACTCCTCCACCATCTGCTGGATGATGGGCACCGCCTGGCTATAGGAGCAGGTGTCTTTTTGGGGTGCACAGGCGCGATCCAGCGCGCTTTGGTAGCGGGCCGTAAGCTCCTTGAGGTTCAGGGCAGCGGGGCCGTAGTAATAGAATTCCACATAGAAGCTGGCCTGGTCGAAGAGATCCTGAGCAGGCGAGGCCAGCGAAAGCGAGCCGAGCAGGGCCAGGGTTGCAAACAGTTTGCGCATAGTATCCACCTACCGCAGCATTTCCAGGGCACGCTCCAGTATCCGGTCGCGCCCTGCAACGAGGGCCTCGAGGTCGTCTTCCATCACCACGTCGGGGCTGACTTTTAGGGGGAAGGGCGAGCCGTCCAGGTTGCGCATTCTGAGTGAGGAAACCGCAATAAACTCGCCGTTGATGAGGGGACCTTCAGCGCTCCCGGACATCCCCAGGGCGCCGGCAGTAGGCTCGCCTACCACCTTGGCCCGGCCCGCGGCCTGCAGGAAGTAGGCCAGCATCTCCGCGGAGTTGAAGGTATTTCGGTTAACCAGCACCACCAGTGGTATACGGGCCAGGTAGGGCCGCTCGAGGGCGCTTTGTTCTTCCTTCTCGTCGCCTTCGGGCTGCACATAAAGCTTGCCGTTTTCCACCGTGTGGGTCTCGTCCTGACCTTCAAAGCGGCGGTCGTAGATAAACCCACCCCTGCCGATAAAGGCCGCCGCACTCAGCAGGGCTTCCGAATCGTAGCCGGTAAGGGCGTCGCGGAGATCAATAACCATCCCTCGAGCTCCGGCTTGCTCCGCCCGGCGTGCGGCATCGTGAATGCGCTGGGCCGTGGAGTAGTTTTCGGAGCTGTACAGGTGATAGACGCGCAGATAGGCCGTGTTGTTGTTGATCTCGAGCCGGGGCTGCATGGTAGTCCCGGCCACCCGTGGGGTAAGGGTGACCGTGCGGGGCGTCCCCTGGCGGGTGTAGCTCAGGCTAAAGGCATTGCGGGCTGCCTCAGCCGCACTCAGGCGGGCCAGGGTTGCGGGCTGGGCCGCAACCTGGGTAATCAGGTCGCCCCGGCGCAGCCCTGCCTCATAAGCAGGCTCGCCGGGAAAGGCCTCGCTCACCACCAGCCCCCTGGGGGTCTCCCGCACCCAGACCCCCACCCGGGGGGCAGCCGGCCCCAGGCCCGCCCCATAGCGCTGGTCATCAATGAGCTGGTCTCTGGTAAGCAGCATTGTAAAAGGGTCGGCGATGTCCTGCACTATGCGTTCGATAACCCGTCTGGCCTTATCGAAGCCACAGCGATCCCCTTCGGTAGCGCAAAGCCGCTGGAGTTCTGGCTGATACTGCCGCCGGAGCTCCCTAAAGTGGGGGACTTTGGCCGGGCCGTTGTAATAAAAACCAATCAGAAAGGTGGCCTGATCGAATAAATCCTGGGCAGGAGAAGCCAGTGCCGAACCGGCCATTCCGAGCACCGCCAAACCGCTCAACAACGCTTGACGCAGGGTCATACTTCAATATAAGCAAGAAAATGATAAGCGAATGGTAGGTTGGTATGCTGAGTTTGGCTGCACAGTCACGGCCAAAGGGGGTCATCCAGCCGGCTGCGCTGGCTTGCACCCTGCAACCACCGCGCAAAACGGGTACACCAGCAAAAAGGGCTTGCGCGACCTGGGAAGGCCCAGGCACGACAAGATGCTCGAGGTTGCGAGGCGGGGGTGCTAGACCCGCTTAAACAACAGGGTCGCGTTCATGCCCCCAAAAGCAAAGGAGTTCGAGAGGGCGTAGTCCACCTGCTTTTCTCGAGGGGTGTTGGGCACATAGTCGAGGTCGAGTTCGGGGTCGGGGTCGTCGAGGTTAATGGTGGGGGGCAGAATTCCGCTCGCCAGGGCCTGAACGCTGGCAATGGCCTCAATGGCCCCCGCCGCGCCCAGCAGGTGTCCAATCATGCTCTTGGTGGACGAGACCGCAAGCTTGTAGGCGTGCTCGCCAAAAACATTTTTTATGGCCAGGGTCTCGGCTCTATCCCCAACTGGCGTCGAGGTGCCGTGGGCGTTGATGTAACCCACCTGCTCAGGGCTGATTTTTGCGTCCTTGAGGGCGGCTTTCATGGCGAGGGCAGCCCCCTTGCCTTCCGGGTGGGGCTCGGTGATGTGGTGGGCATCGGCGCTGCGGCCAAAACCGACCAGTTCGGCGTAAATTCTAGCGCCGCGGGCCCTGGCCCGTTCGTACTCTTCCAGCACCAAGACCGCAGCCCCTTCCGAGAGCACAAAGCCGTCGCGGCTTTTGGTAAAGGGGCGGCTGGCTTTTTCAGGCTCGTGGTTACGGGTCGAAAGGGCCCGCATCACCCCAAAGCTGCCAATGGCCATCTCAGCTACCGAGGCCTCGGTACCGCCTGTCAGCATGACATCGGCCTCGCCCAGCTGCACAACCCGAAACGCATTACCGATGGCATCTGAGCCAGTGGCACAGGCCGTCACCACGGTAGACGAAGGCCCCATGAAGCCATATTTCATGGCCAGATGGGCCGAGGCCATGTTGGCAATCATCATGGGAATAAAGAAAGGCGAAAGGCGGGTACCGCCTTTTTCAAACAGCACCCTGCTCTGCTCCTGCCAGGTAATCATGCCCCCGATGCCCGTTCCGATAAGGGTACCGATGCGGGTGGGGTCTTCTTTTTCTGGCTCGAGGCCCGCGTCCTGCAAGGCCAGATGTCCGGCAATCAGGGCCAGCTGGGTGAAGCGGTCCAGACGGCGCAGCTCACGCCGGTCGATGTAGGCTTCAGGGTTTATGTCCACCTCCCCCGCAATCTGAACCGGGTAGCTCGAGGCATCAAACTGGGTAATCCTACGGATGCCAGATTTACCCTCGAGCTGGGCTTTATGAAAGGCTTCAGCCCCGATGCCATTGGGAGCAATCGGGCCAATTCCAGTAACAACGACACGACGCATACAGGCCATTATAGACCACCGCCAAAATTGGTCTAATACCAACCTTAGATAGATAGTCATTCTTCAGGAATCCACCCGAACCCCGCCACCCCCGGATGACCTCG
>NZ_JBEVAL010000096.1:0-8830 GCF_051297115.1 Meiothermus cerbereus | reverse complement strand
CTGGGGCTAAGTCGTAACAAGGTAGCTGTACCGGAAGGTGCGGCTGGATCACCTCCTTTCTAAGGAGCGTTTACGCAGCGTGTCTGCGTCATCTTGCGTCGCCTAGCGCCGCAAGCAAGCTCGGCTGATCTTTCTTTGTTCAAGACAAGCGCCCTTCGGGGCGCTTTTTTTTCTCGTCCCCTCAAAGCTCGAGTCCGCTCCAAACCGCAGGATATGTGCCTTCATACACGACAAATGCGCTTGTTCCGTGTAAACTAAAACAAGGTACCCATTTTTGGGTCATTGGAAAGTTGTTACAGTATGCGTTATTCAGTTGGTTCGCGCCGCCGTAGACCCAAGCGCGGCATGTCCGGGGTTACCAGGCCCCAGGTGCTGCCGCAATCGCGCCGCCGTGTGACTTCGGCGGGGGGTGTGGTATTGCGGGAGCGGGCGGGCGGAAAGGGCCTCGAGGTGCTCCTCATCGCCATCAAGGATGGGCGGGTCTGGAGCCTGCCCAAAGGCCAGGTGGAGCCAGGGGAGCGCTATCCGCAGACAGCAGTCCGCGAAGTACGCGAGGAAACCGGCATCGAGGCCAGGGTGCTGGCCCCCTTGGGCAGCATTCGCTACCACTTTACCGTCAAGGACGATGGCATCCAGACCACGGTTACCAAAGAAGTGCACCACTTTTTGATGGGCTATGTGGGCGGAACCCCCCGGCCCCAAAAGGAAGAGGTGGACGGGGTAGCCTGGTTTCCCGTGCGCGAAGCCCTAAAACGGCTCTCTCACCAGAACGAGCGCAACGCCGTTCTCAAGGCCCTGGCCTGCTGGGACACCCAGGCGCCGCTGGAGGCACAGCCGTAATTGCGCTTCCCTTTGCTTCTGCGCTTGTGCAAAAAACGCACCTTGCTCAATCTTTCTTTTTGAACACCTCACCAAACGGGGCAGTTATCAGCAGGATGAGCACCAGCAAGCCAAGGCCCACCACGCCACCTAGAATCCACTCCATTGGGGTTACGCTCGAGAGCATCGTTTAGCCTCCGTGTCGCCACAGAGCATAGCATACCCCCATAAGGTATTTGAAGCCCTATCCCCAGGCCGGTCGTTGGGCCAGGCGGAAGGGGGTCAGGTCGAGCGGGCTGCGCCCGTACAGGGCCAGCTCAGCCATAGCCTCCCCTACTGCCGCTGAGTGTTTGAAGCCGTGGCCCGAACAGGGCGAGGCCACCAGAATACGCTCGGAGTCGGGGTGGTGGTCGAGGATGAAGTCGCCATCGAGGGTAGAGGTGTACAGGCAGGTGGCGCTCCTGAGACACCCAGGGCCCAGCCCTTTCAAACGACCCTGCACGTAGCGGGATAGGAAGGACTGGGTCTCGGCTTCGGATATTTGGCGCTCTACCTGGTCGGGGTGGGTGGATACCTGCGATTGCTCGGTAGCTACTTTTACGCCCTGCGAAACCTGGGGGAAACCATAAAAGTGCTCACCTTCGGCGTCGCCAAACATCCAGATAAAGATGGGAAAGCGCTCTGGCCCGTAAGCCTGGGGGTTTTGGGCCTCGAGCCAGAACAACACCTGGCGATAAACCCGGAGCACCCGCGCGAACGGCTCGCCCAGCAGGTCGGCGGCCCAGGCCCCTACGCCCACCACCGCTTTGGCCGCGGAGTAGCGGCTTTTATCGGTTTCGATCAGCACCCCATCGGATTGGGGCGTAATCTTGAGCACCTGTTCGCCGGTTTTCACTGCTGCGCCCAGACGCCGGGCCTGCTCGAGCTGCACTTCCAGGCAGCGCTCCGGGTAGAGCAGCCCTGCGCCGGGTTCGTAGTAACCGGTTTCGTCGCCTTGCAGGCTAAGCTGCGGAAACCGCTTTTGTATTTGCGCCGCATCCAGCACTTCGTGGGCAATGCCAAACTGCCGGGCGGCCTCGAGGGTGCGCGGCAAAAACTGTGGCTTGCCGTGGTGCAGGGCCTCGCCTGCCGGGCCGCTCAAAATGAGGCCCCCACAGGCCAGAAAAAGCGAGCTGCCGGTCTGGGCCTCGAGCTCGCG
The DNA here is from genome assembly GCF_051297115.1 of Meiothermus cerbereus. Taxonomy (GTDB): domain Bacteria; phylum Deinococcota; class Deinococci; order Deinococcales; family Thermaceae; genus Meiothermus; species Meiothermus cerbereus_A. The sequence continues at coordinate 6,813 of NZ_JBEVAL010000096.1, read as the reverse complement.
CCAGATCTGGTGCGAACGCAGCACCAGCGGCACATAGGCCACCCCTTCACCGATGGCCTGCCGGGTAATGCGGGTCTCCCCGTGGCTGGAACCATAGGTGTGCGACGGCAGATGCCGGTCTATCCCGATGACCCTGGCCCCCCGCCGGGCCAACTGGTACAGGCTGGCGCTGCCCATCGCGCCCAGTCCGACCACAACCACATCGGCGGTATTCATGGCTCCAGAATCACCTTTCCGGTGTTCTTACGGCTCAGCACAAACCTGAACGCTTCGGCGGCCTCCTCTAGCTTGAAGCGCTGGCCCACCACCGGCCTGATCTGGCCCGAAGCCACCAGGGGCATCAGGAAGGCCGTGGCCGCCTGCATCTCGGCAGGGTCGCTCAGGAAAGGGGTAAGCCACACGCCAATAACGCTCTGGTTGCCCTTCATCAGGCTCACCGGGTACATCTGGGCCATCTGGCGGGAGGCCGAACCAATCACCAGCAAGCGCCCCCGGTAGGCCAGCATCCTGAGGCTCTGGGCAAAACCCTCACCCCCCACCACCTCCATCAGGATGTCTACCCCCCTGCCCTCGGTGGCGTTTTTGACCGCATCCACCAGGTCGCCCTGGGTGTTGAGCAGGGTTACCTCGGCCCCCAGGCCCTGGCAAAGGGCCAGTTTTTCCTCGCTGCTGGCCAGCGCCATCACCCGCAGCCCCAGCGCTTTGGCCACCTGAATAGAAGCCGTGCCCAGCGCACCGGCGGCTGCTTGCACCAGAACCCATTCTCCCGGCCTGGCCCGGGCCTGGGTGGCCAGCGCAAAGTAGGCGGTGAAGTAAGAAACCGGGAAAGCGGCGGCCTCGGCAGCGCTCATCTGGGCTGGCACCGGCAGCACCGAGCGGGCTGGCACCAGCGCATACTCGGCAAATGCGCCGCTGCCCCCCAGGGCTGCCACCCGCTGGCCCGGATGCAACCCCTCCACCCCTTCGCCGAGCGCCTCGATGACCCCGGCAAACTCCATGCCCGGAACCGTGGGGTAGCGGGTACGCACCAGATACTCGCCTGCCACATACAAGATGTCGGCGAAGTTGAGGCCCGCTGCCTCGACCTTGATGAGCACCTGCCCAGGGCCAGGGTGGGGTTTGGGGAGGTCGGTGAGTTCCAAAACTTCGGGGCCGCCTGCTCGGTGTACCTGGATGGCTTTCATGTTGCACAGCATATAACCCCCAAATGTAGCCTCGCCGAAGAATGCCCTTGGCCCTTGGGGGTATTCTTGTCCCTGATATGACAAGAACAGCGATTGTGATTGGCTCGGGGATTGGGGGTCTGGCGATGGGCCTGCGCCTGCAAAGCCTGGGCTTCGAGACCACCATCGTGGAAAAACTGGACGGCCCCGGCGGGCGGGCTTACGTCCGGCAGGTAGACGGGTTTACCTTCGACATGGGGCCTACCGTGATTACCGTGCCGTACTTCATCGAGGAGCTGTTTAGCTTGGAGCGTGGTAAGTCCAACCTGCACCTCCCCGATTTTCCCCCCGAAATTCTCGGGGAAGATAAAAGAATCAAAGAGGGCCTCTCGGGCGGGCCCAACACCAGCAGGTACGTGCAGCTTATCCCCATTCTGCCCTTTTACCGCATCTACTTTGACGACGGCACTTTCTTCGACTACGACGGCGACCCCGAGAACACCCGCCGCCAGGTAGCAGCCCTGGGCGAGCCGGGCGACCTCGAGGGCTATGAGCGCTTTCATACCGATGCACGGGCGATTTTTGAAAGGGGGTTCCTCGAGCTCGGCTACACCCACTTCGGCGACCTGGGCACCATGCTGCGGGTTATACCCGACCTGCTCCGGCTGGATGCGGTGCGTACCCTCTTCAGCTTTGCCAGCAAATACTTCAAATCGCCCAAGCTGCGCCAGGTCTTCAGCTTCGAGACCCTGCTGGTGGGGGGCAACCCCCTGAGCGTGCCCGCCATCTACGCCATGATTCACTTTGTGGAAAAAACCTGGGGCATTCACTTTGCCCTGGGGGGCACCGGGGCCTTGGTGCGGGCTTTTGTGCAAAAGTTCGAGGAGCTTGGCGGTACTATGCGCTTTAGCGCCGAGGTCAAGAAGATTAATGTGGTACGCGAGGGCAACAAGAAAATCGCCAAGGGCATCACCTTAGCCGACGGCAGCGTACTGCACGCCGACATCGTGGTCTCCAACGCCGATTACGCCAACACCTACCTGAAGCTAATTGAGCCCCAGTACCGCTTCTGGCAGTCGGACTTCATCGTGAAGAACCGGCCCCAGAGCATGTCGCTGGTGGTGATTTATTTTGGCTTCAAGGCCGACGGCAACGAAGGCCAGAAGCTGCGCCACCACAACATCATCCTGGGGCCGCGCTACGAGGAGCTGCTACGGGACATCTTCGGGCGCAAAATCCTGCCCAAGGACTTCAGCCAGTACCTGCACATCCCCACCCTGACCGACCCCTCGCTGGCTCCTCCAGGCCACCATGCGGCCTACACCCTGATTCCCGTCCCTCACAATGGCAGCAAGCTGGACTGGGAGCTCCTGGGTGAGCCCTTTGTGAACAAGGTGCTCCACTTCCTGGACGAGCGCGGCTACCTGCCGGGCCTGATGCAGCGCCTGGTACACAAAAGCTTTATCACCCCCGACTACTTTGAGCACACCCTGAGTAGCTACCTGGGCAATGCCTTTGGGCCCGAGCCCATTCTGGCCCAGTCAGCCTTCTTCCGGCCCCACAACAAAAGCGAGGACATTGCCAACCTGTACCTGGTGGGGGCAGGCGTTCAGCCAGGGGCCGGAACCCCTAGCGTGATGATGTCGGCCAAGATGACCGCACGGCTCATCGCACAGGATTTTGGGATTGTGGATAAGCCTGTGGAAAACCAGCCGATAGCGGAACCGGCAAGGGTTTAAGTTGCGCCAGGGCAGATTGGCAAAACCAGCGGAATGAGTCAATGCATACCTGGCGCAATTCCTAAAGCGAACTTTCGGTACGGCATCTCGCATTTCGCTTATGGAGACACTTAGCACCCTTCGCAGACGCTGCCCCCCATCCGGGATGTACTGTGCAGAACACAGCAATTCAGGTTGTGCGCGGCTATTATGAACAGTGCTCCAGCAAGGCCGCTTCGCCAGAGCTTCAATCGGGCCAGTCGCCCACGTTTTCACGTTCGACGGCATAACCGGCCTGCTCGAGGCCAGCCACCACCTCGTGGCCATGCTGGGCATCCCGCACCTCCAGCACCAGCTCCACCCCCACCTTGCCCAGCGGGGCCAGCCAGAGCGCCCGCCGGTGGAAGATGTCAATGATGTTGGCCCCCGCCGCTGCCACATAATCCACCACCCGTGCCAGGGCTCCCGGACGGTCTATTACCGCCAGCTTGAGCAGCAGGTAGCGGCCCTGCCGCACCATCACCTGTTCGATCACGCGTGAGAGCAGGTTGCCATCGATGTTGCCCCCGCACAGTACGGTAGCCACCGTCTGGCCCGGCTGCACCGGCACTTTACCTGCTAGAATGGCTCCCATTCCGGCGGCCCCGGCCCCCTCCACCACCAGCTTGAGGTTCTGGACACAGTGGGCAATGCCCCGGGCGATTTCGTCGTCGGTTACTTCGATCACCTGATCCACGTACTGCTGGATAAGGGGCAGGGTGAGTTCGCCAGGCCGCTTGACCGCAATACCATCGGCGATGGTCTGGGCCACCGGCACGCTTAGGGGCTTCCCGGCCTTAAGCGAGGGGTTGACCGGCGCACAGCCCACCGCCTGTACCCCCACGATGCGGGTCTTGGGGCGCAGGCTCTTGACCGCGATGGCAATGCCACCAATCAGGCCACCGCCACCGATGGGCACCACCAGCACATCCAGCTCGGGCAAATCCTCCAGCAACTCGAGGCCGATGGTGCCCTGGCCGGCGATGATTTTTTCGTCGTTGAAGGCATGCACGTAGGTGTAGCCCTGCTGCTGCTGGAGTTCGTGGGCGTGGGCCACGGCATCGTCGAAGCTGGTTCCATGGAGCACCACCTCGGCCCCCAGGCGGCGGGTGGCCACCACCTTGGTGAGGGGGGCGTGCTGGGGCATCACAATCACCGCACGGATGCCCTGCAGGGCAGCCGCCAGGGCCACCCCCTGGGCATGGTTGCCTGCCGATGGGGCAATCACCCCCCGGGCTTTTTCCTCGGGGGTAAGGGCGGCAAGCTTGTGATAGGCACCGCGAATCTTGAAGGAGCCGCTTTTTTGCAGGCACTCAGCCTTGACGAAAACCCGCGCCCCTAGTTCGTCGGAAGCAAGGGGGTCGGGCAGGGTGGGCGTAGTAGCGATGACGCCGCGAATCACCTCGCGGGCGGCCTGGATATGCTCGAGTCGAACTGCCATGTGCAGATTGTATCGTGCATGTGAACCCCAACCGAAGCGTTCAGTTTCGCCTAAGTCAAAGCTGGTTGTATGCCAGGGCTCCCGCCACCATCGCTTGGGTGGGGATCCTGGCAAAGAACAAGGAAATTTCTCATGGTTCAGCGAAAAAATGCGCCGGAGTCATGGTTTTCCCCACCTGGAGAACGGATGCTCCACCAGGTTGGCGTTCAGATAGCGGGGGTCGTGGGTTACCTCCTCCCCCACCCAGTCCGGCAGCTCGAGGGGCTGGTCGGGCCCCTCGAGCTCCACTTCCGCCACCACCAGGCCCTGGTTCTCCCCTGCAAACTCGTCTACCTCCCAAACCCTCCCTGCAAACTCAAGGCGGTAGCGGGTCTTCTCGATCAGGGGCTTCAAGCAAAGCTGCTCGAGCAAGGCCTGGGCATCGGCCAGGGGGATGGGGTACTCGTACTCCAGGCGGGTAATGCCCTGGGCCTGGCCCTTGATGGTCAGGTAGGCCTGCCCGCCTGCAACCCGTACCCGCACGGTACGGGCAGCCTGGCGGCACAGGTAGCCCTGGCGGTATGGCACGCCCACTGCACCAGGCTTCCAGCTTTCTGAGCGCACCAGGAATTTACGCTCGGTCTCGCTGCCCATACTTGCATTGTATGGGTTGGGGTGTAGGGGGTAGCCTTTGCCCTACTTCCCAACCAGCGCCCCCTCGAGGGTCTTTTCGTAGACCTCCAGGTAGTGCGGCAGCACCACCTCGGGCCGGAAGCGCTCGATGGCCCGCGCACGGGCTGCCTCGCCCATGTTGCGGCGGCGGGTGCGGTTGGTGAGGATTTCCAGGCTGGCCTCGAGCATCCCCGGTATGTCCCCCATCGGGCGCAAGAAGCCGGTTTTACCCTCCTCGACCAGTTCGGGCAGCCCCCCCACCCGGCTGGCCACCACCGGAACCCCACTGGCCATGGCCTCTAAAGCCACCAGCCCGAAGGACTCCTGCTCGGAGGGCAGCAAAAACAGGTCGGCCACGCTCATGAACTTCTCGATGCTGGGCGTAGACTCCAAAAACTGCACCCGTCCCGCTATTTCCAGCTCATGGGCCAGCTCTACACATTCCTGGCGCAGCGGCCCATCGCCAATCATGAGCATACGGGCCGGCATCTTCTCGAGGATGCCGGCAAACACCCGCAGCGCGTCCAGGGGGCGCTTGACCGCACGAAAATTGGACACGTGCAGCACGATGGCCTCCTCCGGCTGGGCAAAGCGGGCCCGGTAGGCCGGGTCGCGGTTGGGCTTAAAGCGCTCCGGATCTACCCAGTTGTAGATGACCTCAATCTCGCGCTCCACCCCCAGCTTGCTACGGGCATCTCGGGCCAGCGAGTGGGAGACCGCCGTCACCGCGTCGGAGGTACGCACCGCGTGTTGGGTGGTTTTGGCAAAGGCCGGCTCGAGCCCCACCAGGGTCACGTCGGTGCCGTGCAGGGTGGTTACTACCTTGATGTCCAGGCCCATTTCGCGGGCCAGAATGGCGCTTGTGGCGTGGGGAATGGCGTAGTGGGCATGCACCAGCTCGATTTTGTAGCGCTCGATTAGCTCGGCGATGGAGTTGGCCGCAGTCAGGGGGGTAAGCGGTTCCTGGAACAAGGGGTAATCGGCGCTCAGGATCTGGTGAAAGTGCAGCGAACCTGTTTGCAGCGGTTTTTTGAGCAGAGCCAGCCAGCGGGCCACGCTCTGCCTGGAAGCCCGAAAAATGCGGCCCAGCCCACCCACCGGGTCTTGACCCGTGGAGATGGGTTTGCCTCCAAGCAGGTTGCTGCTCAGGCCAAGCTGGCTCAGTCGCTCTTCGGTCAGGCGAAAGGGACGTTCGGTAGCCACCACGTGTACCTTGTGCCCTAGCCCGGCCAGGGCCAGGGCCAGCTCGGTAGCCACCACACCCGAACCTCCTGCGCTGGCATGGCAAAGTATGGCTATGTTCATGCAACCTCCTGTTTGGGTTAGCTCGAGCCCGCAACGGCAACGCCCGCTAAAGCTGCGTCTTTATCCTGCATGCGCCGAGTCAGCACACTTTCAGATGCAAGGCTCACCTCTTGAGGGCAAGTCTAGCCTAAGGTTTAGAGGTGAGAAATTGTCTAAAGCCCTGTTGGGGCAGTTTCTCAGAGTGAGCCCAGGGGGGAAGCCGCCCAAGGCCCGTTTTGTCACCGGTAAAAGCCCTCACACGCCTCTATGCCCCGGCATATTCTGGTTTTGTAGGCATAGCTCAAATGCTCGTTCCAGGCCCATTTGGCTGCATTAAGGCTTCCTGTGAGGCGGTCTTAAGAAAAACCACCCCTTCCGCAACCATTCCCGTGCAAAACAGCTTGCCAGGTAAGCTTCCAAATTCCTTCGTGTGCTACCTCATAGCTCCACCCCAGCCATCTTCAGGAGTACCCGACTGCGAATGAGGTTGTGCACCAGCAAGATGAGGTTCACCCGG
>NZ_JBEVAL010000095.1:0-8941 GCF_051297115.1 Meiothermus cerbereus | reverse complement strand
TCCCATGCCCCTCTATCGCTGGCTTAGTGGATGTATATGATAAAAGCCTGGGCTGGAATACGCTTCTTTACCTGTCTGCTATTCAGGCCATCCCCAAAGACCTGTACGAAGCCGCCTCGGTAGACGGGGCCAGCCGCGTCCAGCAGTTTCGCTACATCACCTTACCCCTGCTGCGGCCCATGATGTTTTTTGCGGTCAGCCTGACCATCATCGGCAATATGCAGCTCTTCGAGCAGCCCTTCATTCTGCTTAACGGGGGAGCCAGCGGGGCTACGCCGGGTGGGCAGACAGCCACCATGTATATGTACCGAACCGCCTTCGAGTGGCTCGAGATGGGCACGGCGGCCTCGATTGCCTGGATTCTTTTTATTTTTATCGGCATACTCACCTACCTCAACAACCTGATCTTTGGCCGTGCGGCAAGGGGGGAATGAGATGGCAGGTAAAAGAGGATCGCTGGGAAGTTTCCTGCTGCGCGTGGGGGGCTACGCCCTCCTGGCACTGGGAGGGATACTGACCGTAGCGCCGTTCTACTTTATGTTTGTGTTTGCCACCCACCAGCGCTCGGAGATTTTCGGTTTTCCACCTCCCTTGTGGTTTGGCGAGCATTTCCTGACCAACTACCAGATTTTGATTGACAAAATTCCTTTTTGGCGGGCTTACTGGAACAACTTCTACCTGGCTTTTATGACCACCGTTACCAGCCTGTTCTTTTGCAGCCTGGCCGGTTTTGGCTTTGCCATGTACCAGTTCCGCTGGCGCGAACAGCTCTTTGCGGTGGTCATGGCCACCCTGCTGATACCGGCCATCCTCAACCTGATTCCCTTCTACCTGCTCATATTCCAGATTGGCTGGATCAACACCCCCAAAGCCCTCTGGGTGCCGGCCATGGCCGGTGCTTTGGGCATCTTTATGATGCGGCAGTATATTATTTCGGCCATTCCTAAAGAGCTCATCGATGCAGCCCGGATAGACGGCTGCAGCGAGTTTCAGATTTACTGGCGCATTGTGCTGCCCCTCATCCGCCCAGCCCTGGGCACCCTGGGCCTGATTACCTTTATCGGCTCCTGGAACCGCTTTGCCGATGTGAACGTGATTATGCGGACCCAGGAGACCAAGACCATACCGGTGGTGCTGCGTACCCTGCAAGGGGCTACCGATGTGGAGTGGGGTGCGATTATGGCCGGTACGGCCCTGATGGTCGCTCCGCTGCTGCTGGTTTTTGCTATAGCGGCCCGGCAACTTATGGAGGGGCTGACCAGCGGAGCCGTCAAGAACTAGGAGGTCTGATGCTTATGTCCAGAGGGGCCTTGGTGGGAATCTTTTTCGGACTGCTGGTACTGGCCCAGCCGGGTCCGCCGCTGCGAAACCTGGCCGAGGCGCGAAAAATCCAGATTGGAGCGGCTGTAGAACCAAGCCTTCTTCTACAGGAGCCCGAGTATGCCCGGGTGCTGGCCCGGGAGTTCAATCTGGTGGTGGCCGAGAACGTGATGAAGTGGGGGGCTTTGCAGACCACTCGAGGTCAGTACAACTTTGCCGCTGCCGATCTGCTTTTAGACTTCGCCCGGAAGAACCGGCAGGCGGTGCGGGGGCATACCCTGGTCTGGCACCAGCAACTGCCCCGCTGGATGTACGGCACCTTCACCGCTGCCGAGATGGAGGCCATCCTGAGCGACCATATCCGCACGGTGGTAGGGCGCTACCGCGGCAAAATTGCCTACTGGGACGTGGTGAACGAGGCCATCGGCGACGATGCCAAACTGCGCTCAACCCCTTTTGACGTTCTACCAGGCTACCTGGAAAAAGCCTTTCAGCTAGCCCGTGCGGCTGACCCCAGCGCCAAGCTGTTCTACAACGACTACGGGGCCGAGGGCCTGGGGGCCAAGTCGGATGCCATCTACGCGCTCTTGAAGTCCCTGAAGGCAAAAGGGGTTCCGCTGGATGGGGTGGGTTTCCAGGTGCATGTGGACTCGAGCTTCGCTCCCCGGCAGGTGCGGATGGAGGAGAACCTCGAGCGCTTCGCCCAGCTCGGCCTGGAAATTCACATTACCGAGATGGATGTGCGCCTGGGCAGCGCGGGCTCCAGGGCCGAGCGCCTGGAAAAGCAGGCCCAGGTGTACCGGGAGGTGCTGCAAATCTGCCTGCGCCAGCCCCGCTGCAAAGCCTTTACCCTGTGGGGCTTTACCGACGCCCACTCCTGGCGGGGGGCCAGCGAGCCCCTCATCTTCGATGTCGACTACCAGCCCAAACCGGCTTACTTTGCCCTTCAGCGCACCTTGCAACAACCCTAGGAGATCTATGAAACGAAGCGACTTCCCTCGAGGCTTCATTTGGGGCACGGCTACTTCTTCCTATCAGATTGAAGGGGCTGTGTCTGAAGACGGACGCGGGCTTAGCATCTGGGATACCTTCAGCCATACCCCCGGAAAAATCAAAGGGGGCCATAACGGCGACGTGGCCTGCGACCATTACCACCGCTATCCAGAGGACATCGCCCTGATGAAGGACCTGGGGGTGAACGCTTACCGCTTCTCGCTGGCCTGGCCCCGCATCCTGCCCCAGGGCCGGGGGACGGTGAACCCCAAAGGCCTGGACTTTTACAGCCGGCTGGTGGACACCCTTCTGGCGCAGGGCATTACCCCCTGGGTCACCCTTTACCACTGGGACCTGCCCCAGCCCCTGGAAGACCAGGGCGGCTGGCCGGAGCGGGAGACTGCCTACGCCTTTGCCGAGTACACCGACGTGGTAACCCGGCACCTGGGGGATCGGGTCAAGCACTGGATTACCCTCAACGAACCCTGGTGCTCGGCCTATCTGGGCTACCACATCGGCGTTCATGCGCCGGGGCGGCAGGACCTGCACCTTTCCGTGCGGGCCTCGCACCACCTGCTGCTGGCCCACGGGCTGGCCGTGCCGGTTATTCGCCAAAACGTGCCTGGGGCTCAGGTGGGCATCACCCTCAACCTCTCGCCGGGCCACCCGGCCTCGACCGACCCCGCCGATGTGGCCGCGGCCCGCCGCTTCGACGGTTTCCAGAACCGCTGGTACCTGGATCCGCTGTATGGCTTTGGCTACCCCGCGGACATGCTGGCCCTGTACGGCGAAGCCCCGCCCGTGCAGGGCGACGACCTGAAGACCATCGCAGCACCTACCGACTTCCTGGGCATCAACTACTACTCCCGCGCGGTGGTCAAAAACGGCGACCTCGAGCCCTACCGCTTCCAGTATGTGCGGGCCGGCGAGGAACATACCGATATGGACTGGGAGGTTTACCCAGAGGGAATCTACGAAACCCTGGTGCGGGTTGGCCGGGAGTACCGCCCAAAAGCCATCTACATCACCGAGAACGGGGCAGCCTATCCCGATGTGATGGGGGCCGATGGGCAGGTGCACGACCTCGAGCGTACCCGCTACTTCCAGCGCCACCTGGCCCTCTGTTTGCAGGCCCTGCGGCATGGCGCCCCCCTGAAAGGCTACTTTGCCTGGAGCCTGCTGGATAACTTCGAGTGGGCCGAGGGCTATTCCAAACGCTTTGGGCTGGTGTACGTGGATTTTTCCAACCAGAAACGCACCGTAAAAACAAGCGGCCTCTGGTTCCGGGATTTTCTGCGGGAGGCGGTAGCCAACCCATGACCCGGATTCTCAACCCCATCCTGCCGGGTTTCCACCCCGATCCCTCGATTCTGCGGGTGGGGGATGACTATTTTATTGCCACCTCCACCTTCGAGTGGTGGCCGGGGGTGCGTTTGCACCACTCGCGTGACCTGGTGCACTGGCGGCCCATCGGCTATGCCCTGACCCGCACCTCGCAGCTCCAGATGCTGGGCAACCCCGACTCCGGGGGTATCTGGGCCCCTTGCCTGAGCCACGATGGGGAGCAGTTCTACCTGATCTACACCGACGTAAAGACCTGGGGCAACGGGGATGTTTTCAAGGACGCACACAACTACCTGGTGACGGCCCCCCGTATCGAAGGCCCCTGGTCGGAGCCGGTGTATCTCAATTCCTCGGGTTTCGACCCCTCGCTCTTCCATGACGAGGATGGGCGCAAATGGCTTCTGAACATGCTCTGGGACCACCGCAAGGGCCGCAACGCCTTTGCCGGTATTCTCTTGCAGGAGTACGACCCAGCACAAAAGCGGCTGGTGGGGCCGGTGCACAACATCTTCCGGGGAACCCCCCTGGGGGTGACCGAGGGGCCGCACCTGTACAGGAAGGATGGCTGGTATTACCTGGTGGTAGCCGAAGGGGGCACCACCTATGAACATGCCGTGACGGTGGCCCGTTCGCGCCAGATTGAGGGGCCTTACCAGGTAGACCCCTGCTACCCGACCCTGACCGCTCGAGGCCGCCCCGAGCTGCCCCTGCAAAAAGCCGGCCATGCTTCGCTGGTACAAACGCCCCAGGGAGAGTGGTACATGGCCCACCTGGTCGGGCGTCCCCTCGAGCCCCCCCAGGCCCTCCGGCGCCACTGCCCTCTGGGCCGCGAAACCGCCCTGCAGAAAATCCGCTGGAGCCCGGACGGCTGGCCCCGGCTCTGGCACCGGGAAAACACCCCGGCCCTGGAGGTCGAAGCCCCGGCCCTCCCCCCCCACCCCTGGCCCCAGGAACCCGAACGCGACGAGTTTGAGGCCCCCAGCCTGAGCCTGCACTTTCAGACCCTGCGCCACCCCCCCGACCCCTCCTGGCTCTCGCTGACCGAGCGCCCCGGCTACCTGCGCCTGTATGGGCGGGAGTCGCTGAGTTCGCGCCACCGCCAGAGCCTGGTGGCCCGCTGCTTGCAACACTTTTACGCCGAGGCCGAGACCGTGCTCGAGTTTGAACCCCAGCACTTCCAGCAGATGGCCGGGCTGGTCTGTTATTACGACACCGCCAACTGGGTGTACCTGCGCGTGAGCCGCGACCAAGACCTGGGCAAGACCCTCGGTGTGCTGACCTGCGACAACGGCCACTACAACGAACCCCTGGATCAGGAGCTAGTCATCGAGGGCTGGCGCCGGGTCTACCTCAGGGTGCGCTACGAGCGCGATACCTTTGGCTTTGCCTACTCGGCCAATGGAACAGACTGGAGCGAGATTCCCCTGCGCTTTCCGGCCTACAAGCTTTCCGACGACCACTGCCGCGGGCTGGGCTTCACCGGTACTTTTATTGGGTTGTGTGTGCAGGATTTGAGTGGGACGCGGCTCCACGCAGACTTTGACTACTTTGCCTACCGGGGGCTCGAGTAGGCCATGAACCGCTGTAATACCGGGTCTGGGTGGACGGTCTCGCGAAGGGCGTGGACGGCATCACCATATGGGCGTTGCTGCAGAGAACCCGTTCGCCGACCCCCATACCAGACAAAACCGGGAACGCCCTGGGTTACTTTGCCCGGAGTGTTCCTGGTGAGGGAGGTGAAACCTTTGAAGCCACACTTGTTCAAATGGCTGGTCTTTTTCTTGATGGCACTTTCGGGCGGTCTGGCCCAGGAGCTGCCGGGCTGGCGGCTGGTCTGGGCCGACGAGTTTAACCTGCCGCGTGGGAGCCCGGTCGATCGCAGCAAGTGGAACATCGAGACGGGCGGCTGGGGCTGGGGCAACAGCGAGCTACAGTACTACACCGAATCGACCCTGAACCTGGTACACGACGGGCGCAACCTGGTAATTGCCGCGCTCGAGCAGCGTCTGCCGGGTTTGCGCTGCTGGTATGGCCCGTGTCGCTATACTTCGGGGCGCATCAATACCAAGGGCAAGTTTGAGCAGCGCTACGGGCGCATCGAGGCCCGCATTAAGCTCCCCCGCGGACAGGGCCTTTGGGCGGCGTTCTGGATGCTGGGCAGCAACTTTGGCCCGGTGCGATGGCCCAATTGCGGCGAGATTGACATTATGGAGCACATTGGGCGCGAGCCGCGCACCGTCCACGGCACCATTCACGGCCCCGGCTACTCCGGCGGCGAAGGCATTACCAGGTCCTACCGGATTTCTAAGGACTTTGCCGATGCCTTCCACATCTTTGCGCTCGAGTGGGAACCAGGGGAGCTGCGCTGGTATGTAGACGGCGTGCGCTACCAGACCCTGACCCCCGCCGACCTGCCCGAAGACACCCGCTGGGTCTTCGATCAGCCTTTCTTTATCATCCTCAACCTGGCTGTGGGCGGTGGCTGGCCTGGCCGACCCGACGAGACAACCCGCTTCCCCCAGCGCATGCTGGTGGATTACGTGCGGGTGTACGAGCGGGCCGCTGGCCCTTAGTCCCGGCCTCCTGGCCCTTTCGCACCTTGGCTAGTACTAAGTTGCGCCAGGGCAGATTGGCAAAACCAGCGGAATGAGTCAATGCATACCTGGCGCAATTCCTAAAGCGAACTTTCGGTACGGCATCTCGCATTTCGCTTATGGAGACACTTAAAGCCCCGCCAGATTTGTTGCCCTTTAGAGGAAACCCAATATGACCAGAATATGGAGGTTCGCTCTTGCCTGGGTTGTGTGTTTTGTCGGTAGCCTGGCGCTAGCCCAGCCCATCTACAAAGACCCCACCCAGCCTGTGGAGAAGCGTGTGGCCGACCTGCTCTCTCGCATGACGCTGGAAGAGAAACTGGGCCAGATGACGCAAATAGCGGTGTCCAAGCTGATGTCAGATGGCTGGGGGCTGGGACCGCTGAAGGCTGAGCTGCTCGAGCGCTACCTTGTGCAACGTGGTATTGGCGCGGTGCTCTCGGGCGGGGGGATGGGGCCGGTGCCCAACACGCCCCGCGCCTGGGCCGAGATGACCAACGCCATCCAGCGGGTGGCGCTGGAGAAGGGCCGACTGGGCATTCCTTCCCTTTACGGGGTGGACGCCGTACACGGGCACAACAACCTCGTGGGGGCTACCCTCTACCCCCATAACCTGGGCCTGGCGGCCACCTGGAACCCGGCCCTGGTGGAGCAGGTGGCCCGGCGGGTGGGGCAGGAACTGCGGGCTACGGGCACCCTGTGGAACTTTGCCCCCGTAGCCGACCTGGGCCGTGACCCGCGCTGGGGCCGCTTCTACGAGACCTTCGGTGAAGATTCCCTTCTAGCGGGTAGCCTGGTTGCAGCCACGGTGCGGGGTTTGCAGGCTACCCAGGTTGCCGCGACGCTCAAGCACTTTGTCGGCTATGGCCAGCCTTTGGGCGGTACCGACCGCAGCCCGGCCTTCCTGGCCCCCCGCAGCCTGCAAGAGGTGTGGCTGCCGCCCTTCCGGGCAGGCCTCGAGGCCGGCGCCCTCACGGTGATGGCCAACAGCGGCTCGGTCAACGGGGTGCCGGTGCACGCCTCGCGTTACCTGCTTACCGAGGTGTTGCGCGGCCAGATGGGCTTCAAGGGCGTGGTGATTTCCGATTGGAACGATATCGATAAGCTGGTGAACGACCACAAAGTTGCCGCCACCTTTGCCGACGCCGTAGCCCTGAGCATCAACGCAGGTGTAGACGTGTACATGGTTCCGATGGAGGCCGACCGCTACCTCCAGACCCTGAAGGAACTTGTCGAGGCAGGCCGGATTCCCCGCGCCCGCGTTGACGAGGCGGCAGGTCGGGTGCTGTGGTTGAAGTTTCAGCTTGGTTTGTTCGAGCGCCCCTACGTTGAGGTCGCCGAGGCCGAGAAGATAATCGAGGCCCAGCGCACCCTGGCCAAACAGGCAGCCCTCGAGTCCATCACCTTGCTGGAAAACGCCGCCTTCACCCTGCCGCTCACCAACGTCAGGACCTTGCTCGTCACTGGTCCCGCCGCTGCCGACAAGACCATGCAGATGGGCGGCTGGAGCATCGACTGGCAGGGCAAAGAGGGAGCCAAAGCCCCTGGGATAACCCTGCTCGAGGGCCTGCAAAAGGGCGCACCTAAAGGGGTGAAGGTAGCTTATGCCGACCCCAGGGATGCTCGAGCCCTCGCGGCCACGGCCAGGGCCGCCGACGCGGTAGTGGTGGCCCTGGGTGAAAAGCCCTACGCCGAGAGCGAGGGCAACAACCTCAGCGGCGAACTCCCTGCCGAGCAGTACAAGCTGCTGCGCGACCTCAAGGCACTGGGCAAGCCCATAGTGCTGGTGCTGTTTGCTGGCCGTCCCCTGGTCTTTCCCCCCGACCTGTGGCTCACCCCCAAGGCCATCCTGATGGCCTACCTGCCTGGTTCTGAGGCGGGCAGTGCCCTGGCCGATGTGCTTTTCGGTCGCTACAACCCCAGCGGTCGCCTGCCTTTCACCTGGCCCAGGCTTTTTGCTCAGGTGCCCTTCACCTACGACCGCTACCCCGACATCTACCCCAAAGCCGAGCCGCTCTACCCTTTCGGCTACGGCCTGAGCTACACCGACTTTGCCTACCGCCTGCAGGCCGCCAGAGCTACCCCTAACGCCGTGGAGGTGGATGTGGAGGTGCGCAACACCGGCAAACGTGCTGGCAGCGACGTGGTGCAGCTTTATACCCGCTTCCCTCCGCTTGGCTTCCTGGCCCCCCGCGAGCGCCTGGTGGGCTTCGCCAAGGTGAACCTCGAGCCCGGCCAGGCCCGCAGCATTAAACTCATCGCCCCACTGGACCGCTTCGCCCTGGTGCCAGGCGATGTGTTCAGCCTCGAGACACCCCGCGTCTTGCCTGGACGCTATGTCTTGCGGGTGGGGGAGCAGACGGTGGCGGTGGATCTGCGCTAATGCATGTATTTTGCTTGTCTGGTGCGAAATTAATCGCACTGCTGATATAGCGCGGTGAATTGGTCCTATTGACATAGCCCAGGGCATTTGATAATCTCTTCTTTGCTGTCGCCGAAAGGTGGAGCGAGAATCTTGAAAGCGCAGGTTAGGAAATAAATACGACCACAACGTGGCTTTGCTACGTTAAAACTTTTGAGCACAACAGCTCAAACCCAAAGTCTCGCCTCTCGCGGCGAGCATTTTTGGAGAGTTTGATCCTGGCTCAGGGTGAACGCTGGCGGTATGCCTAAGACATGCAAGTCGCACG
>NZ_JBEVAL010000094.1:0-9382 GCF_051297115.1 Meiothermus cerbereus | reverse complement strand
AATCCCATGCCCCTCTATCGCTGGCTTAGTGGATGTATATGATAAAAGCCTGCTTCCCCATTATGTCTCTTGACATGTTACATGTAGAATGTAAACTGTCCACAGCCGGAAGCTAAACTTGTGGTTATACAACTTTTTGTTGTGACCAAATGCTCGCTCCCGAGCCGGTTTTAGGAGGTTTGCTAATGAAATTGTGGAAACTTGCGATGGTTGTTCTGATGCTGCTGGCAGGCACGGCGTTTGCTCAGCAGCGTCCCAGGGTGGTTATCCCTACAGGCAGCACCGGTGGGGTATTTTTCTTTTACGGGCAGGCTATCGCCAAGATTTTGAGCGAGACGGGTGTTGCCGACGCCACAGCCCAGCAGACGGGCGGCTCCTACGACAACTTGCTGCTCTTGCGCGACCGCACCGACCCCGCCTCCCGCACCTACTACTGCGCCCTTGCCACCACCGACTCGGCCCTGGTTACCTACACCGGTGAGGAACCCCGCTTTGCCCAGCGCAAGGCTGATATGCAGCGCATCATGTTCTACATGTACCCCAGCCTGATTCATATCGTGACCACCGAAAAGTCGGGCATCAAGTTTGTGGGTGACCTGCGCGGCAAAAGGGTTTCGACCGGGCAGCCCGGTTCCTCCACGGAAAACCTGGCCCTTCTGGTGCTCAAAGGGGCCGGGGTGGATGTGCGTGAGTTTGCCAAGCGCGAGCGCCTGCCCGCTGCAGAGTCGGCCAAGGCCCTTTCCGAAGGCACCATTGACGCCTATTTCTGGGTTGGGGGTGTGCCCACCTCGAGCGTAGTCGAGCTGGCCCAGAGCCTGGCCCGCAAAGGCGACCAGATCAAGCTCATCGACTCGCCGCGCACTGGCCCCACCGCACAACTTCTGCTCAAGGAGTTCCCCGGCATTATCAGCACTGGTAGGCTGCCCAAGAACGCCTATGGCACCAAAGATGATGTGTTCGCCCTCTTTACCGGCAATGTGTTCCTCTGCCCAGCCTCCATGCCCGAGGACCTGGCCGAGGCCATCATGAAGGCGGTTTTTAGCAACTTGCAGACCCTGGTGACCACCACCGCTGCCGCACGGGACACCACCATCAAGAACACCGTAGATCTGTACAACCAGAAAATGGTAGTTCCCTTCCACCCTGGCGCCGTGCGCTACCTGCGTGAAGTTGGTGCCATTCGCTAAACTGGGTCAGTTTTTTTGTAAGCTCCCTCGAGCCTGGGGGAGCTTTTTCATAGCAGTCGGGGCTTGAAAAGGCAATCCCGGCAGAAGCTAAAAGGCCCGGTATAATCACGCACATAGCAGGTTTTTGGAGGTTGGTTTATGGAGATACCTAAAGACAGTGCAGGTAGAACCACCCTGCTGGGACGCATCATCTGGTTCATCCTCCTGGTGGCGGCTTTGTTTAGCTTGTACCTGGTGCTTCACCCCTTCACGCCGTTGAGTCGGGAGAATATCAGCATTCTGGATCAGGTACAGCTACGACGGGCCACCCACGTGCTGCTGTTGCTGGTGGCCGGCTACCTAATCACCTCGCAACTTCAAGCCGCCCGGCCCACCGTGGGCTCCTGGGTTTTTTTGGTTTTGTCGCTGCCGTTCTTGTACACCTTCTGGGTGCCTAATGTACCTGGGGTCGATATTCCCCTGCTCGGCAAGCTAATGGGCACGCTGGCTTGGGCCTTTGCGGTAGGCCCCAACCTGCTGCCCCGGTTGCGGCGCTACGCCGATATAGCCGCAGCTTTACTGGCCATTGCGCCCTGGGCCTACCAGGTGCGCTACTACGAAGAACTGGTCAACCGTGCGGTAATTCCCGCGGGCTGGGATATGGCCATGTCCTTCACCGTCATCATTCTGGTGCTGGGGCTGGTGAGCAGGCTGCTGGGTCCCATCATGCCCTCGCTGGTGCTTATTTTCCTGACCTACAACATGTACGGCCAGTATGTGCCAGGTACCTTCCGGGGGGCCAAAAACGGCATTGACCTGATCCTGGGCAAAACCTTCAACGAAACCGAGGCCGGCATCTATGGCCTTATCACTGGGGTTTCGGCCAAATATATTGTCTACTTCACCATTCTCTCGGGACTCATCGGAGCCCTGGGGCTGGGCAAGGTGGTGGCCAATATGGCCCTGGCCATGGTTGGCCGCACCCCCCAGACCCCGGGCCGGGTAACCGGCATCGCCTCGGTGTTTATGGGTATGTTTAGCGGTTCTGGGGCTGCCGATACCCAGTTTGTAGCCACCCTGACCAAGCCCCTTTATGAAAAAGCCAACTACGACAAGATGACGGCCGCCGGCCTGGTGGCCACCGCCGGCACCATTGCCCTGATTACGCCGCCAGTCCTGGGCTCCATCGCCTTTGTGATGGTGGAAATCCTGCAGATCAGCTACCTCTGGGTGGTGATTATGGCCCTGGGGCCCATGATGCTGTATCTGGTAGGGATTCTCACCTTCAACGAGTTTTATGCCCGTAAGGCCAAGCTACCGCCGGTGGGAGCGGATATTCCTTTGGGGCGACGCTACGCCCTGCGCTACAGCATCATTTTTATCCCGATTGTTTTAATCGTGACGCTGCTTTACCTGGGAACCGAGGTGGCTACAGCGGTCTACCTGGCGGCGCTGGCCTTTGTGTTAATCGCCTACCTCGACCCTACCCTGCGGCCTGCCCCGCTGAACGAGGCCATGCAGGGCCCGGCCTACAAGATTGGTCTGCCCCTGGGCATTGTTCTGGGCGTTGTGGGTAGTTTGACCCCATTGCTGGCGGGGTGGAACCTGGGCAACATCCCGGTGCTGCCCATTACGCTGGCGGTGTTGGGGCTGCTCCTGGGAACGTTTGTGTACCCTGCCGCGGCCGCAGGCAAGTTGCGCGCGGCCATCGAACCCATTGCCCAGGGCTTGGTGGAGGGGTTTCGCCAGCTGATTCCCATCGGTTCGGCCATTGTGGCGGCCAACCTGATTTTCGGCATGATGGTGATTACCGGCCTGCCCTCCAAGTTCTCGATTTTCCTGGAGCAGGTTTCGGGGGAAAGCCTGTTGCTGGCGACGCTGGTTACGGCGGTTTTTAGCCTGATTCTGGGGATGGGGGTGCCGCCTACGGCGACCTACGTGCTCACCGCCTCGCTCACAGCACCAGCCATCATCAAAATTGCCTCTGCCAACTTCCAGGGCTATGGCCTCGAGCCCCAGCAGGCTGTGCTGGCCGCAACCCTGGCGACCCACATGTTCCTCTTCTACTATGCGGTGCTGGCCGACGTCACCCCACCGGTAGCGCTTTCGGGTTATGCGGCGGCCTCGGTGTTCAAAACCAACCCCATCCTGACCGGGGTGTATGCGGCACGGGTGGCGCTGGCAAAATACATCATCGGCTTCTTCTTCCTGCTCTCCTTTACCGGTACGGGCCTGCTCGTCTTGCCGGTGCTGCAGAATGTGCCGGGGATCGAGGGGTGGCTGATTATCCTCGAGCGCTTCTTCTTTACGGCGGTAGCCATTGTTTTCCTGGCTGCGGCCACGGTGGGCTACACCCGTCACCCGCTGCGGCGCTGGGAAAGCTGGGTGATGGGTTTGCTGGCTTTGGCCCTGTTCTACCCCTACCCCAGCTTCTGGATGGCCCTGATCCCCTTTGTGCTGGGGCTGCTGTTCTTCCTGAGGGGCGAGCAGAAGGGAACCCCCCGGCCCCAGGCAGCCGACTAGTCTTGCAGCTACCGCCCCGACCCGCTCCCCGTTTTGCGGGGAGCGGCTTAAATGAACCCCACCTTAACCCACTCCCCACAGGCCTCCACTGTGCTGTGCAGGACAAAGCAATCAAGTTGTGGGTAGCTCAATATTTGTGAAGAGCGCTCTATTCCTTGGAAAGGGCAGCTTTGTAAAGCATCAGCCGTTCCAGCCGCACCAGGGGTTTCTGGTCTTGAGTAAAACCCCAAAAGGTCAGGGTGGCCTCCTGTGCCGGCAAGCCTTTCTTCGACGGGTTTTCCATGTGCAGCCGGGCTTCCAGTTGCCCTGCTTTGGCGAGTTCCCGCAGGCGTTTGCGGTAGCGCTGGAGGGTTTGTGCCTCCAGGTCTGGCCTGGACTGGGCCTCGCCTGGCCGAAAACCGAACAAGAGCTCGAGGTCGTTGTCAAATCCATCCCGATCCGAATCGAGCCCATCCTGGGTGACTTCCTGGATGGCCTGGCGAATTTGCGCCACACTAAGCTGGAAGATGCTGCGGGCCTCGGGGCTGTCGGCGGCCACGGTCTCGTTGAGCAGCCTGTGCACGATGGCCTGATAATACCGGCCAAAGGGGTTGAACTGCCTGGTGTTTTCTTTGCCGATGTGGCACAGTGCGCAGGTGGCCTGGGTGGGCTCGAGGTGGTAGCGCACTACCAATTCTTGTAGCGAGGGTACGCCAAAGCGTAAGGGTGGGGTGGCGGCGGGAATTAACCCCAGTGCGTCGGTGTAACGCCCACGCTCGCGAAATACCTCACCCAAACCCCGCCAGCTATAAAGCGTGAAGCTGCCCAGCAGGGCCACCACAATCAGAAGCCGCAGACCCTTATCCACCAGACTTCAATCTATACGAAATATGCCAGCAAAAGGTGGCCTGAAGGGTTGTTGAAGCGGTTCCGATGGGGGCGCATCCTGGGGCCACCCCAGCACGTAACGCTCGAGGTGGTCAGAAGCACAGCAGCTTTCTGGGGGAGCCCGGTACAATTACACCATGTTGACGCTGATGCGCCGGGGTGGTTTTCGCTTTTATGTCAAGTCGGGCAGCGCCCAGGAAAAACCGCACATTTTTGTGACCCGCGACGGGGAGGCATGGGCCAAGTTCACCCTGAAACCTGTGGGTGTGGTCATCAACAACGGCCTGGCCCGCAACGAGCTGGTCCGCCTGCAAGGAATGGTGGCCGACCTCGAGCCCCAGCTTTTGCAGCTCTGGTGGGAATATGCCGTTACCCAGGGGGTCAAGCCAGAGGCGGAAAAACAAGCCAAGCCTGGGCATAAACCGGATCAGGTGGCCCAGTTGCCTTCGCAACAGGCCGAGCCGGCCCCTGAGCCCGCGGTTTGAACCCGTGGCGAGGTGGGCTGGGTTGGAGCGGGCCACCTCCAGACGGCTCTGGTATTCTGCCCTGGTAGATGATTCAGGTTTTTACAGGCGATAGCTTCCTGGCTAAAGAAGCCCTGCTGCAAGAGGCCAGCTTGCAGGGTTTGCCACAACGCTTAATGCCCCCCGAGCCCGCCCTGGTGGCCCAGGAGGCCAGCGGTGGACTGTTTGGCCCAGGGGGCGCTCTGGTAGATTTGCGCGACCTAACCGAAGCCGAATGGAAGCCCCTCAAGGAAGTGCTGGAGAGCCTGCCGCCCGATGCGGTGGTGCTGCTGCTGGACCCCCGGCCTACGGCTGCTCGCAGCAAGTGGTACGCCGAAAAGGCCACCCGGCGTGACCACCCCACCCCGGGCCCCAAGGAAATGACCAACTGGGTCGTCAACCGCGCCCGCCACTACGACCTCAAGCTGCCAGGGGCCATTGCCTCGTATCTGGCGGGGCTGGTGGGGGGCAAAAGCAGCGCCGAGAACCCCGCCCTGGGCCTCGAGGCCCTCGACCAGGAGCTAAAAAAACTCAGGTTTGTTTCTGCTCCCATCACCCTCGAGAAGGTGCAGGCCCTGGCAGCGCTGGATACCCCCATCTCCGGTTTTGATCTGGTGCGTTCGACCACCGAGGGCAAACCCATGCAGGCTGTCAAGTACGCCCGCGAACTCCTGGAGCGGGGCGAAGACCCCTTGCGGATTTTAGGGGCGCTTTCCTGGCAGTATGTGCGGGTAGCCAGGGCCTGGGCGCTGTTGCAGGACGACCCCATGATGGGGGAGGGCGTGGCTGCCAGCGCCCTGGGCATGCACCCCTACGCTGCCAAACAGACCCTTCTTTTGGCTAAAAAGATGTCGGGCGAGGCTGTAACGCGGGCTCTGGAAATCCTGATGGAGGCCGAGCAAGCTGCAAAAACCGGCAGGGACATGCGTCTAGCTCTGGAGCGGGCCATCGTCATGCTGGCCCAGGCGCATCAACCCACGTTGCGCTGAGCAGTACTGTGGATCAAAAAAGCCACATAGGCCACATACAGCCCCAGAAAAACGCCGCCCTCCCGGCGTCCCAGGCGGTATCCGGTAGCCAGAAACGGCCATAGCAGCACACTGGCTGCCAGCATCATCCACATATCGCGCTGGATGTTTTCCCAGGGCAGGCCCACGGGCTGTACCAGGGCGGTAATGCCCAGAATGCCCAGGATGTTAAACACGTTGGAGCCCACAATGTTGCCCAGGGCGATGTCCGGCTCCCGCTTGAGGGCCGCGGTGATGGAGGCAGCTACCTCTGGCAGGCTGGTGCCCAGGGCCACGATGGTCAGGCCGATCACCAGCTCGGGAACCCCGAAGGCCCGGGCCAGCTCCACCGCCCCTATGGTCAGGAGGCGGGCCCCCACCCCCAGCAGCACCAGACCCAGCAGGATCCCCCCATAGGTTTGCCAGCCCGCTTTGGCGGGTTGGCCGTACTCCTGGTCGAACTCACTAAGCACCTCAGGGTTCTCGCCTGCACTGCTGCGGTACAAAAACCAGATATATAGCCCCAGCAGAACCACCGACGCCAGCCCTTCCCAGCGCCCTACCTGCCCACCCGTGTGCAGAAACACGAACAGCAGCAAGGATGCGCCAATCATGATGGGCACCTCGCGCTTGATGAACTGGGCCTGGGCCCGGATGGGTGCCACCAGCGCTGTGACCCCCAGGATGAGCAGGATGTTCAGGATGTTGGAACCCACCACATTCCCGATGGCAATGTCCGGGCTACCCGTGAGCGCGGCAGCCAGGCTCGCGGCCAGTTCGGGGCTGCTGGTGCCAAAGGCCACCACCGTCAGGCCGACCACCATGGTGCTGATGCCCCAGGTGCGGGCCAGCACCACCGCATTCTTTACCAGCGCATCACCCCCAAAGTACAACAGCACGATACCGACAGCGATCAACAGCAGGTTCAACACAAAGTCCATGCCGAGTAGGGTATCAGAAATGGTGGGGGTTTGCAGGGGGTTTTTTGCTGGCCGCAAGGCCTGCTGGGGCTGCCCTGGAACCACCTTCAAAAGCGCTTAGCGGTAACTTCCCCGGAACTCCTGCCGAATCTGGGCTGCCAGGATGTGGGCCAGCTCGGTCTGGCCCGTTGCCATAAGGTAACTGTAGGCAGCGGGGGCATAGCCGATATAGCCGGTAAGCCAGAGGGCCAGCGCGGCCTCGCGGGTTGTTTCGGCTTCCACTTGGGCAAAAAGGTATACCCAGCGCACGGGGGCCCGGTACACCACCACCCCCGAGCGGTTGCTGACCTCGAGGTGTGTGGCTTTGCGCAGCATGATACTGGGAATTGCAAACTCCTCGCTGCTGGCTTCAATTCGGGCGAGTTCCTTCTGGTTTTCGAGTAGGCGCAGGCTTTGCCCGGCTGCCACGGTCAGATAAAGCGTATCCAGCCGGTAATCGGTGGGTAGGTAGAGCACCGGGATGTTTTCCTCCAGGCCCCGGCTCTTGGCTTCTTTTACGAAGGCTGCTTCAGCTCGCTTTTTGCAGACCCCAATGTCCTGGCAACTGGCCACCAGGCTTTGCCAGAGCGACCGGGGCCGGGCAACCTCGAAGCAAGCGGCTCCCCTGGCTTCCAGGGTAAAAGCCCGCACCCCATACTGGAGGCGGCCCTTGCCTTCGGTAACGCATAAACGGTCGCCGACCTCGAGGTTTAGTACCAGTGCCGGGCCACTGCTACGGGTATAGGTCTGTACTGCCTGGCCGGGGCGCTCGAGGCGGGCTTTACCACTGAGCTCGAGGCGGGCCGGCTCGGCCAGACCCACTGTGCCCATACCCACCAGCGCGAGCAGAACCCTAACCGTCGCCAATACCCTGGACAACTTCCTTGAGCTTGTCGGCCACTTCCTGGCCTTTATCGCTGGTGCTGTTTTCATTTTTCTTCCCTCCGGCAAATAGCTTGAGGAACAAGGCCCCCATCTGAAAGGCCACAATGGGATACAGGTAATCCAGAAAGTGCCCGGTGTACTGCAAAATCACCACCCCGGCAAAAAACAAAAACCAGGCGGCCACAGCGGTTTCGATCAGGGCCTGCACAAAGCCCTGGAAGCGACTGGCCCTGAGCCAGCCATCGGTAATGCTGTAGGTGAGCCACAAGGCCACAAACACCACCAGCGGCACCACCAGCAGCACCGGCCCCCAGCCCAGGGTTTCGGAAAAACTACGGTAGGTAGCCAGGGTCAGGAGGGCATTGGCGTGAATGTCAACGCCCTGCACCGGCCCAATTGCCGTGAAGTGTACGTCGTCGGCCTGGGGGTAGGTGCGCCCCACCAGGAACAAAGCCCCCTGGGTTGCCTCGGACAGCACCAGCCCGTCGTTAAGGAAATCCAGCCCGCTCATTGCCACCAGGTTGGGCCAGAGCTGGCTTCCGGTGGCGTTGGATCCATAGCGCCTGATTTCACGATAGACGATGCGCTTGCCCTCAGAGCCTGGGTTTCCTGGCGCGACCGACTGCTGACAGCGATTGGCGTCGCGTAAATCTAAGCCCAGGCCCAAACAGTACAGGCCCAGCGAGGCCGCGACCGGCTGACCCGGGCGGGGACGGGGAATTTTGCGGGTTAGCCCATCGCTGTCGTAGAAGACCTGGGCCTTCACGGTGTGCAGGAAGGGGCTCAAGCGGCTCAGGGGCTCGCCCAGTGCTATAGCATCGGGTAGCAGCAGCGGGGTTCCGACTCCCTTCAGGAGCGCGAGTAACTGCTGATCCCCTGCCGACAACACCCCACCCTCGTTGCTGGGATAACGCAGGTCAAAGTCCAGGA
Source organism: Meiothermus cerbereus (assembly GCF_051297115.1). Lineage (GTDB taxonomy): Bacteria > Deinococcota > Deinococci > Deinococcales > Thermaceae > Meiothermus > Meiothermus cerbereus_A. The sequence goes on along the minus strand of NZ_JBEVAL010000094.1, from coordinate 542 downwards.
AGATGCCTTTAGGCTGGTAGGCGAGTATTTTCTTGGTTAGTTGGGCGAGCTGGCCCCGGTCGAAGAGGTGGCTGTTGGGGCTTAGCTGCTCAATGCTTTGTTGCTCGAGCTCTAGCAAAACCACCAGTGGAAAGTTGCGTACAGGCACCGGCGAGCCCCAGTGGTGCACCACCCGCGTTAGCCGATCGAGCGAGGCCCCCTGCGGCCCCTTAATAAACGCGCTAAAGGGCCCCAACAGGTTATTGTTCAGAATGTAAGAAGAAATCAGCATCACCAGCACCACCAGGCCGGTGCGCCAGAGGGCTTTGCCAACGTATGGCGACATGGTGCGGCGTGGTGGGGGGGTGGGTATTGGTTTATCCACATTGTTCCTGCCTGCTGGGATGCCAGGCCCCGAATGGTTCATACGGAAACAGCCCAATTACGCAACATCTAGTATGAAAACAAAAGCCATGCACTAAGAGTAGTGCCCTTTGGGACAGCAACAGGCTCTTATCATATACAGCATGAACCCGAACAAACCCATACCCAGCCCCATTCCT
>NZ_JBEVAL010000093.1:0-9403 GCF_051297115.1 Meiothermus cerbereus | reverse complement strand
TCATCTTTGCCCACAACTTCAAGCGTCTGGCCAGCGTTTTGTAGGTAGCAACTTGGGTTACCTCTGGTAATAGCCGCCATAACCTACCCCTCGAGCATGTACGGGAACACCATCGCACACACCGTCACGTAAATCACATCAAAAACCAGCAGCAAGCGCAGCCAATCCAGCAGCTCGGCCACCGGAACACCCTGGGCCAGCCCCTGGGTGAAGCGCACCGCCGCAAGCACCACCGGAATCACCAGCGGAAAGAGCAACAGCGGCAGGAGCACCTCGCGCCCCCGCAAACGGGCCAGCATGCCCGCATAGAAGGTGGAGATGGCCGCATAGCCCAGCGAACCCAGCATCAAGGTTAGTATGTACCAATTCCAGTTTTGCATGGGCAAGTAGAAAAGTCCCGCCGTCAGAACCAAGAGCGCCAGACCCACCACCAGCAGCAAGGCAAACTGAAACAGGAGCTTCCCGAAGTAGATCCACTCCCGGCTGCCGGGGGTCAGGAGCAGGTCATCGAGGGTGCCGTCCTCGACCTCGAGGCCAAAGGCCCGCCCGGCCAGCAGGCTGCCGGCAAAAGCCAGGGCTACCCATAGCACCCCTGGAGCCGCTTTTTGCAGGTCTTGTGGGTTGGGCCCAAAAGCCATGGCCAGGATAAAAAGCATCACCGCCAGGAAAAACACCGCCGATAAAATGCCTGTACGCCCCCGAAACTCCAGCACCAGATCACGCCAGGCCAGCCAGAAAATCCGCCGCACAGGGCTAAGGGTATCGGTTAGAGGGCACCACGTAAAGGGTCAGGCCTCAAAAACGCGTTCGTTTTCACGAATCGGCCTGGCCCACATAGCGGAATCGGGGAAGGCGCTTCCCCTCCACTTCCACATCTTCCAAGAACATGCTCAGGGGGCGTACCCACATGGTTTCGGGCTCGAGGCCGTAGCGGGTTTCGTAGACCACAAACCACTCCTCGGTCTCGGAGTGACGGGCCAGACCGTGCACCCAGTAGTGCTTTCCTTTGTAGTGCTGGTACAAACCCTGCTGTAAATGCACAACTCACCTCGCTGGAACCTATGGTTTTGCGCTTATTCGGTGCCCATATGTTTTTCTTAGAGGCCCGGCAATATAAGAAATTTGGCAAGCGGGCTCTTGTTTAGGATTATACGCCGCATGAGCAAAAAAACTGTGCTGTTTTGCGTTCGTGGCGAAAATTACTTGGGTATTCGCAGGCAGCGCTCTCAAGTCCAGTACGGCCGCACCGACTCGAGCATCCGCTCGGCAAGCTGACGGTTGCGCCGCTCGATTTCGGCCTTGCGGGGGATCTCGGGGTAGGCCCCCTGGGGGTCAAAGAGGGTATGGGTCAGGAAGTGCCCTAGCTGCGTACCCCAGCGCCTGAGCCAGGGTTCGGGCAGGTGGTCGGGCAGCGGCAGGTCTTGCAGGGTCAGGTACAGCAAAGCCCAGATGCGGCTGGTGGCATCGAGGCTATAGCCCCCGCCCAGGGTGTAAACAGCCCGCCCCCCCGCAAAGGCCGCGGCGTACTGGCGCAGCAGGGGAAAAATTTTGGCGTAGGCCTGGGTGGTTAGCAAGATTTCGGCCAGCGGATCCTGGAAATGCGCGTCGGCACCGCACTGCACCACCAGCACATCGGGGCGGAACCAGCGCAGGGCCGGCTCGAGGCCCATCTGCAAGACCTCGAGGTAGGAGTCGTCTTCGGTAAAGGGCTCTAAGGGGATGTTCAGCTTGCGCCCGGTGCCATCGGCCTTGCCAATCTCGTGGGTGTGGCCGGTACCGGGGTAGAGGTAACGGCCCGACTCGTGGATCGAGAAGGTGAGCACGCCTGGCTCGTCGTAGTGAATCCACTGCACCCCATCGCCGTGGTGCACGTCAATGTCGATGTAGGCCACCCGCAGACCCTGCTGGGTGAGGTGGCGAATGGCTACCGAAAGGTCGTTGTAGACACAAAACCCCGAAGCCAGGTCTTTTTGGGCGTGGTGCAGCCCGCCCCCTAGCTGCAAGACCTCCCGGGCCTGCCCGCTCGAGATCATCCGGGCGGCGGTCAGGGTGCCCCCCACCAGCCAGCGGGCCGCCTGGTCCATGCCGGGAAAGATGGGGGTGTCGGCGGTTCCGATGCCGTAGTGGTCGAAGTCGGGCGAGCGTTCGCCGCGCGAGGCGGCCTCCACCCGCCGCACGAAGGATTCCAGGTGCACGCTGCGCACCTCCTCGCGGGTGGCCGGGGTGGGCTCCACAAAATGCAGTGGATGGCCCAGGTGCTCGAGCAAATCCAAGAGCATCTCCAGGCGCACCGGGCTGAAGGGGTGTTGCGGCCCGAAATTGTAGAGCTTGTACTGGGGGCTATAAACAACAGGAACGCTCATAAAGTCTTGCTGGGAATTTCAGGAGGCCAGCGCACATCATAGCCCTGCTGACGCAGTTCTCGAGCAATTTTGCGCGTATCCAGTGTCCCGACCCGCACCACCGTGGTCACGCTGCCCTCGCCGCAGGGGTAGGTCAGCAGGGAGTGAATGTTAATGTTCTGCCGGGCCAGCTCCCCGCTCAGGCGGGCCAGCTCGCCGGGCCGGTCGTCGAGACAGACCTCGAGCCGCCCGCTGGGCTTTTGCACCCCGGTCAGGCGCAAAAGCGCATCCAGCAGGTCAATCCCGGTCACGATGCCCACCAGCTCGGGGCCCTCCAGGATGGGCAGCGCCCCTATTTTGCGTTCCCGCATGACCCGCGCAGCTTCCTCCACCGGGTCCAGCGTCTCCGCGGTAAAAACCGGCTGGGTCATCACCTCTTCGACCGGGGTCGCGGTAGACCTGGCCCCCCCAGGGGCAAAGGGGCTGGTGGCCAGCCGAATATCGCGGTCGGTAATCATCCCCACCAGACGGCCTTCCCGCATCACCGGAATGTGCCGGATATTGCGCTGCAACATGATGTGGTAGGCTGCCTCGAGCGTCACCGAAACGTCCACCGTCAGTACTGGGCTGTGCATTACGTCTTTTACTAACATTTATTTCAGTCTAATGCACCCAAGCCCAGAGGCCGCTAGGGGCATTTGTCTAGTGGCACAAACGCACCCACCCCCAGCCCGGACTGGTCTACACTGGGGGCAGATGCTGACCCTGCGCTTGCAGCTTTTGTGGAATGGGTTTCGTCAGTCGCCGGCCTCGGCCCTGGTGGGCTTGGGGCTGGGGGCTCTGCTGGCGTATGGGGCCTGGGCCGGCACAGGCTGGTTTTTGCACTTCATCTCCAACGAGCTTTTTGGCAGCAGCACCTTTGTGAACCGGCTGGCCGCGGCTTTCACCCGCGATGTGCTGGTAGACCGCATCCTGGGCAGCCTGCTCTTGGTGCTCTCGAGCGCGGTGGTGCTCTCGGCCCTGCCCAACGCGGTGGCCGTGCTCTACACCTCCGAAGACCTGCCCCTGCACCTGACCCTGCCGCAAAAAGCCAGCCGGGTCTTCCTCTTTAAGGTGGGCGAGGTATTTGCCACCACCGCCCTGCTTCCTTTGCTGCTGGTGCTGCCGGTGCTCTTCGCCTACGGCGCACACTATGGCGCTCCGCCGGTTTTTTATCTGGGGGCGGCTTTGCTGATGCTGGCTCTGTTTGCCTTCCCGGTGGTGCTGGGGGTAGGGCTGGCTTTGCCGCTGGTGCGCTTCGCTCCGGCAGGGCGTGCGCGGGAGTGGGCGGCGGCCCTGGGCGCGGTGCTGGGTGGGCTGCTCATCTTTTTGCTGCGGGCCTTGCGGCCCGAGGTGTTGCTCCAGACCAACTTTGCCAACCCCGAGGAACTCGACCGCTTCCTCCAGACCTTCCGCGACCCCAGCGCGCCCTTTTTGCCCTCGGCCCTGGCCCAGCAGGCCCTCAAGGGGCTGGTGCGGGGCGAGCTCGAGCCGCAGTTCTGGCTACTGCTGGCCCTGTCGGGTGGGCTGCTGCTGCTGGCCGGGCTGGTGGCGGGCTACGCCTACCAGCAGGGCTGGGTGCGGGCGCTGGAAGGCACCGTGCGCGAACGCGGCATCCTGCGCCCGGGCCTGCTGGACCGCTGGTCGCTTTCCAGCCGGGTGGGCGCATTGTGGGCGCGCGACCTGCGGCTGTTTTTCCGCGACGCCAACCAGGCTTCCCAGCTGATTCTGGTGGGGGTGCTGGTGCTCTTGTACACCACCAGCCTGCAGTACCTCCCCCTGGGCGACACCCGTTTTCAGGTGGTGGCGGGCTTTATGCACCTGGCCTTCCAGGGCTTTGTGATTGGCGGGGTGGGGGTGCGGCTGGCCTACCCGCTGTTGAGCCTCGAGGGCCAGGGCTACTGGATGCTGCAAACCGGCCCGGTAGCCAAGCACACCCTCCTGCTGACCCGCTTTGGCCTGGCCCTGTTTTTTCTGGTGCCGCTGGGTCTGGCCCTGGGCTACTACTCGCCACGGGTGATTGGCCTGGACGACAACCTCACCCAGATTTCCCTGATTCTGGGCCTGGCCTCGGCCATCAGCGCCGCTGCTTTGGGGGTGGGGCTGGGGGCCGCTTTCCCCAAATTTGATGCTTCCAACCCCGCCGAGGTGCCCATCGGGATTGGGGGCTTTTTGTACATGGGCTTGATGCTTCTGCATGCGGGATTTCTGGTGCTCCTGGCCAGCCGCCCGGTCTACCTGGCCATTACCCAGCGGCAAAACGACTACCTAGGTAGCACCGAAGGCCCTTTGTGGCTGCTGATGGTAGGGGCCGTAACCCTGATTCCGGCCCTGCTGGCGCTGGGGTTTGGCTACCGCAGAATGGGAGAAAGGTAAAATTATGCGTATAACCTGGTTCTTTTTGCTGCTTCTTTCTGGTCTGGGGCTGGCCCAGGTGCAAAACCGCGCGGCCCTCATCACCGACTTTCGGCAGGTGCAGGGGGTCTGGACCATTAAGCTCGATTACGTCGAGGTCAAGGACTGCAACCGCGAGGACTGCCCGGCAGGTATCGAGGTATCCAACCAGAACCCCCTGATCCGCACCTTTCGCTTTACCCGCAACACCAAAATCTACCTGCTCAAAAGTGCCGGGGAGTACTTCCAGGTCACCCCCCAGCAGCTCATCCAGGGCCTGGGCGGAAAAAACTTTGGCTGGTCTTTTAACAGGTACACCCCGTTCTACATCAAGGTGAACGAGGCCAGGCGGGAGATCCTCGAGCTACGCCAGATGTATTTACCCTGAGCTCGAGGCCAACTACCATTTGCGTAACCAGCTTATGCGCCTCGCTGCAGGGAAGATGGCTGGGCAGTTTTTTACACCCCCTTCAAGCCACCCTACCCCAGCGACTAAAGTACAATCGGGAAACGAGGTCTGCTATGTTCGACTTTTACCAGGTAACCGAGCTGCTCACCCCCGAAGAGCGCGAGATTCAGAAAGCGGCCCGCAAGTTTCTCGAGGCCGAGGCCCTGCCCCACATTGCCGAGTGGTGGGAGAACGCCGAGTTTCCGGTGCATCTGATCCGAAAGTTTGGCGAGATGGGCTTTTTGGGCACCACCATTCCCAGCGAGTACGGCGGGATGGGGGCCAGCGCGGCGGCCTACGGGGTGGTGGGCTACGAGCTCGAGCGCATCGACTCCGGCCTGCGTAGCTTTTGCAGCGTGCAGAGCAGCCTGGTAATGTACCCCATCTGGGCCTACGGCTCCGAGGAGCAAAAACGCGAATACCTGCCCAAACTGGCTACGGGCGAGTATGTGGGCTGCTTTGGCCTGACCGAGGCCGACGGCGGCAGCGACCCCGACGCCAACATGAAGACCCGCGCCCGGCGCGACGGGGGCGACTACATTCTGAATGGCTCCAAGATGTGGATTACCAACGGCAATCTGGCCCACATCGCCATCATCTGGGCCAAGGACGACGAGAGGATAGTGCGCGGCTTTATCGTGCCCACCGATACCAAGGGCTTTAGGGCCAACAAGATTCAACACAAAGCCTCGCTCAGGGCCTCGGTCACCAGCGAGCTGGTGCTGGAGGATGTGCGGGTGCCGGCCAGCGCCATGCTGCCCGGGGTGAAGGGCCTTAAGGGGCCGCTTTCCTGCCTCACGCAGGCCCGCTATGGCATCGCCTGGGGGGCGCTGGGAGCGTTGGAGGCGGTGTATACCGAGGCCCTCGAGTTCGCCCAAAGCCGCGTCACCTTTGGGGCCCCCATCGCCAGCCGCCAGCTAGTGCAGGAAAAGCTGGTGCGTATGGCCGCCGACCACACCAAGGGTCTTTTGCTGGCCTGGCGCTTAGCCCAGCTCAAGGACGCCGGTACCCTCAAGCCCGCCCAGGTGAGTCTGGGCAAGCGCGACAACGTGCGGGCCGCGCTCAACGCCGCCCGGGCCGCCCGCGAAATTTTGGGCGGTAGCGGCATTACCCTGGAATACCACAGCATCCGCCATATGCTGAACCTTGAGACCGTGGACACCTACGAGGGCACCCACGACATCCACACCCTGATCCTGGGCCGCGAGCTGACCGGCGAAAACGCCCTGGGCGAAATTCCCAGGAAGGAAGCGGTGGGCTCGAGGTAGCCCGGCCCAGGCATCGTTGGTTCGTTCTGTTTGCTGAGGCCCCGCCTGCAACACCGGCAGGTGGGGCATATGCATATCCCTAAGGGCTGCTATACTGCTAGGAATATGCTCGAGATGCCCAGCAAACCCCGTTCCAGAACAGAAAAAATCCAGCAAGAAGGCCTGACCTTCGACGATGTGCTGCTCATCCCGGCTTACTCCGAGGTGCTGCCCCGCGAGGTGGACACCCGCACCCAGCTCAGCAAAAAACTGTGGCTCAACATCCCCATTCTCTCCGCTGCAATGGACACCGTCACCGAGGCCGAAATGGCTATTGCCATGGCCCGCGAGGGCGGCCTGGGGGTCATCCACAAAAACATGAGCCCCGAAGAGCAGGCCGCCATGGTGCGTAAGGTCAAGCGCAGCGAGGCCGGGATGATTCAAGACCCCGTCACGCTGGCCCCCAACGCCACCCTGGAAGACGCCGAACGCCTGATGCGCGAGTTCCGGATCGGGGGCCTGCCGGTGGTGGACTTCTACGGCAAGCTGCTGGGCCTGGTCACCAACCGCGACCTGCGCTTCGAGCGCGACATGGGGCGGCTGGTCTCCGAGGTGATGACCCCGGCAGAGCGCCTGATTACCGCGCCGCCCGGCACCATCCTGGAAGAGGCCGAAGCCCTGCTGCGCCAGCACAAAATCGAGAAGCTGCCCCTGGTAGACCACGAAGGGCGCCTCAGGGGCCTGCTGACCCTCAAAGACCTCACCAAGCGCCAGAAGTTCCCCTTTGCGGCCAAGGACGCCCAGGGCCGCTTGCTGGTGGGCGCGGCGGTGGGGGTCTCCAAAGACCTCGAGGCCAGAGCCCGGGCCCTGGTAGAAGCTGGGGTAGACGTGCTGGTGCTGGACAGCGCCCACGGGCACAGCCGGGGCATCCTGGAGGCATTGCGAAACCTCAAGCAGACCTTTGGCGATGCGGTGCAGATCATCGCCGGGAACGTGGCCACCGCCGAAGGTGCGCGGGCCTTGGCCGAGGCCGGGGCCGATGCGGTCAAGGTGGGCATTGGGCCGGGCTCCATCTGCACCACAAGGGTCGTGACCGGGGTGGGGGTGCCGCAGATTACCGCCATTATGGAAGCCGTAGCCGGGCTCGAGGGCCTGGACGTGCCGGTGATTGCCGACGGCGGCATCAAGTACTCCGGTGATGTGGCCAAGGCCCTGGCCGCCGGGGCCCACAGCGTGATGCTGGGCTCGATGCTGGCCGGCACCCAGGAAGCCCCCGGCGAAGAAGTGCTCAAGGATGGCCGCCGCTACAAGCTCTACCGGGGCATGGGCAGCATGGGGGCCATGCGCCAGGGCTCAGCCGACCGCTACTTCCAGGACTCGGGCACACCCCCGCAGAGGGCAGGCTTGGCCCAGGTAGAGGCCAAAAAACTGGTTCCCGAGGGGATCGAGGGAATGGTGCCTTACAAAGGTCCGGTGGGCGATGTGCTCTACCAGGTGGTGGGGGGGCTTAGGGCCTCGATGGGCTACTGTGGTACGCCTAACCTCGAGGCCTTCCGCAAAGAGACCCGCTTCACCCGGATTTCCAACGCCGGCCTGATCGAGAGCCACCCCCACGGCGTGTTGATCACCAAAGAAGCACCGAATTACTCGAGGTAAATCCATCTCTTTGTTACAATAAGCTCACAGTGTATTCATGCTGGGGGTAGGAGTCCTATGCTAACGAAAACGAACTGGGACTACATTATTGATCAGGCTTATACCGATCTGAAGGATACGCTAGGTGCTCAACGCAATGATTATTTTGGTTTAGTCTACCTCGAAAGGGAGTATCAGGTTCCTAGAGAGGAGGCGCTAAAGCAAGTTGCCTTTGGTGGCAATGATTTTGGTATTGATGGTTTTCATGTTGACGTTACCAGGAGGAATTTATATTTGTTCCAGTTTAAATATTCCAAAGACTATCGTCAGTTCAAAGACTCTATTCAACGTATGATTGACCAAGGAATTGAGTACATATTTGGTGGCAACTTTCAAGTACAAAATGCCAATCAAATGCTTCGACAGCTTAAGAGCCGTCTTCGTGAGGATAAAGCTTTGATTGATAGGGTTTATTTGTACATGGTTTTCACGGGTAAAGTAGAGGATGCGTTGTCAAGCCAGGTATTAGAGAAATTAACCGAAGACCTTCAGAATAAGCGCTTTTGGATGGAGCAGTTTTTTGGACGTCCGATTGAAGTTTTCGTTGAATACAGATCGGTAGAAGAAGGCCCCATTCCTATAGATACTTCTCCACACCACTCCTTTGATATCCGATTTCAGAGTGCCTTTTCAGAGACTGGCCCTCAGGGTGAAATTTTGAGTATCGGACTAATTACGCTTTTTGACTTGGTTCGCATCTTCAGGGCTATGGGTTCACGTTTTTTTGATCGAAATATAAGGTCGGGATTGGGTAACAAGATTTATGTGAATAAAGTTCTCAAGAGAGCATTTAAACGAGTTTTATTGGAGAGAAAAGACGATCCAAAAGTGTTTCCTTTCTTTCACAATGGAGTATCCTTATCAGCTGAGAAAATCGAGTTTACCTCTGAGGGAGGACTGATTACTGAACCTAGATTGCTAAACGGTGCACAAACAGTTACTACTTTTGATGAGTTCTTGAAAGAAAATGAAGGTAATGCAGCACTGGATAACTCTTCAGATTTGAAAGGTTCGATCAAGGTCTTGTGTAAGATCATCACTAAGGCAGAGCCAAATTTCATTACCTCAGTAACGATCAATAACAATCGACAAACTCCGGTTGAACCGTGGAATCTCAGAGCAAACGATCTAATCCAGCTAGAGTTACAAGATAAATTTAGAGATGATTTGCATATATATTACCCCAATTCGGAAAAGCCACCAGCCACATTTCCCCAAACTGCGCCAACAGGAGGCGC
>NZ_JBEVAL010000092.1:0-9411 GCF_051297115.1 Meiothermus cerbereus | reverse complement strand
TCGTTCCCTCCGTGTCCCTGTCCATGTTTTTCAACTTTTGTCGTGTACTTAGAGGGGGGGGTTCTACCGAGCCGACCTATGCCACCTCAAATAGGTTTGCTAGAATCTTTGCTTGAATAGTTCGCGTTGTCGCTCAACGATAGAGGGGTAGAGGGGTGCGGAATGTGGGGTATTATGAAATGTGGGGTATATGATAAGAGCCTGTATAATACACTGAGATAGGACATTGTACGGTGAGACTGTGCAATAATCACTGGTTAGCGTTACCATAAGGAGGGAAAAATTTAGGCATGGATGCGCTATTTTACTCTTTTTTAGCTTCTGTCATTGTGTTGGCTTTGATCCTTATGATCGTCGGCAGATTGATAGACGCAAGCTTCAATCGAGAATGGCTTTCCTGGCCTACACTTGAGCAATATTGGTCCCAGCATCCTGAATGCCGCACGAAAAATGGAGTTAAGTGCTGTTACTGTGGCTCAAACCACATTCGAAATTATGGGTGGGTACATCGTTCCGATTCCCGAAGAATTCACAAGTGCAATCAGTGCAGCAAGTATCTCTACCGAACCGAACAATGATCCCTAACCAAACCTATTCCTGCAAAATATTCGGCTACTGTAAGAGAAGAATACTGGCGCTTCACTATATTCACTGTCCTTATCATAGAACTTACCGCACCAGAACCGCAAGCCTCAGCCCTCCGTCTTTGCACCAGGCGCCATATCGGGGTTGCGCCACACGATAAACACCCCGTAGTTGCCGCAACTGGGGTCCTCGAGGTAGTTGGGGATAATGCCCCAGACGTTGTAGCCGCGCTTGAGCTGCACCGAGAGCACCGGGTCGAACATCTCGCCCCGCACCACCTTTGCCACGTACTGCTCGATGTGCAGGCTGCGCTGGTGGGGGGCGTAGCCCTTGGGCATGGCCCCGGCCACGTGGCCCTTCAGGCCCAGGCGACGCACCAGGTTTTGCCGGGCGGTGTAGAGCAGGGTGGAGAGGCCCAGCCCGCGAAAGGCGGGGTGTACCCCGATGTCGGCCCCGTAGAGCCAGTCGCCGCGGGGGTCGTGGGTGGTGAGCCAGTTGCCGCCCACCGCCTCCATGTAGCGGTGCTGGAAGTGATTAAAGTCTACCTGGGTGCGGAGGTCGGTGGAGCAGGCGGCCACGGTTTTGGTTTCGCGCTCAATCACCGCGTGCTGCCCTTCGGGGAATACCTGCATGTGGGCCCGGTAGTGCTCGGCGGTGATGAGCTCGTCTTTGGCCAGCGAAGGGAACGAAGCCTGCTGGATGGCCTCGAGGGCCTCGGCCATCCAGGGCTCCGACTGCACCACGGCAAAACGCTTATCGGGACTCAAAAGGAGTTCATTCATGTTTTGATCCTGCACCAGGGCTTTTCTGCCAAAATACCGTGTAGGCTGTCATTCCTGCAACTAACATAGCACTGCTCGCAGGGCCGAAAGCCCGATGTTGGCCCCACACACCACCACCACCACCCGCTGCCCCCGGTACTGCGCGGCCTTTTTGAGCAAAGCGGCCAGGGCTACGCCGGCGGCCCCTTCCAGAAGCTGATGCTGGGTCTCGATAAAAAGCCGCATGGCGGCCTTGATTTCTTCCTCGCTTACCGTAACCCAGTCGTCCACCAGGGTTCGGCACAGCTCAAAGGTGATGGCGCCGGGCTCGAGCCCGCCTGCGCTGCCGTCCGAGAGGGTGGGCCGTGCCGCAATGCTTACGATTCTTCCAGCCCGCACCGAGGCCAGCATGGCCGCGTCGTTTTGTGGCTGGCAGCCGATGATTTTGACCTTCGGATAGACCGACTTCAGATAGGCCGCAATCCCCGAGACCAGCCCCCCACCCCCCACCGTCACCAAGACCGCCTGGGGCGGCTCGGGCATCTGCTGGGCGATCTCCAGCCCGAGGGTGCCCTGCCCCGCGATGATGTCGGGGTCGTTGTAGGGCGAGATGTAGACCAGGCCGTGCTCCGCTGCGTAGCCCCTGGCGTAGACTTCGGTATCGTCGCCGCTGTGCCCGAAGACCCGTACCTCCGCGCCGTAGCGCCGGATGGCCTCGAGCTTGCTGGGGCTGGCCCCCTCCGGCACGAACACCAGGCCCTTCGCGCCCAGACGGGCCAGGCCAAAGGCCACCCCCGCCCCGTGGTTGCCGCTGCTGGCCGCTACCACGCCCTTTTGCAGCTGTGCCGGGGATAGCCCGAGCAGCTTGTTCAGGGCCCCCCGCACCTTAAAAGAGCCGGTGTGCTGGAGGTTTTCCAGCTTCAAATAGACCTCGGCCCCGCTGATCTGCGAGAGGGCCGGTGCGTAGTCCAGGGGGGTCTCACGCACATGGGGCCGCAGGCGGGTGTGGGCTTGCCGGATGGCCTCGGGCCAGTTCATGCTGGACTCATAAGAAATCCGCTCGATTCGTTCTTATTTTTGGGGCCCCCACCCGAAGCGACACAACTCGACGAAGTTGTAACAGATGAGCTTTTGCTAGCGCTTAACGGAACGCTTCGGGTGGGGTTCATATCAGGCCCCCACCGCCAGGGTCTGGTAGGTCTCGCGGATGGCCCCTGCCACCACCCCCAAGGCCTCGCGCAGCATGTCTTCGGGGATGTCGAGGGCGGGCAGGAAGCGGATGCAGTTGGTGTAGAGGCCGGCCCGTATCAGGATCACCCCCCGCCGGGAGGCCAGCTTGATGGTCTCCATGGCGAACTCCTGCCAGGGCTCTTTGCTCTTGGGGTCTTTGACGAACTCCAGCACCATCATGGCCCCCACCCCGCGCACATCGCCCAGCACCGGGATTTCTTTTTGCAAGGGCTCGAAGGTCTCGCGGATGATCCGCTCGATACTCCTGGCCTGCTCGAGGAAGCCCGGCGACTCCAGAATGTGGATGGCCTCGAGGGCCGCCACACAGGCCAGCGGGTTGCCCCCGTAGGTGCTGCCCACCCCGCCCACGTGGGGGCTGTCCAGAATCTCGGCCCGGCCCGTTACGGCGCTGATGGGCATCCCGGCCCCCAGGCTTTTGGCGCTGATGATCAGGTCGGGAACCACCCCGCTGTGCTCGATGGCCCAGAGCCTGCCGGTACGGCCCGAACCACTCTGGATTTCGTCGGCAATCATCACCGCCCCGGTCTGGTCGCAGACCTCGCGAATCTTGCGCAAGAACCTGTGCGGCACCGGGATAAAGCCCCCCTCGCCGATCACCGGCTCAATCACGATGGCCGCCAGGGCCGAGGGGTCGATGTGCGCGGTGAGGGCGTTTTCCAGGTTCCAGCAGGCCCAGTCCAGGTACTCCTCCGGGGTCATGCCCTGGGGCGTGCGGTAGAGGTTGGGCACCGGCAGCCGGTAGACCTCGGGGGCAAAGGGGCCAAAGCCTTTTTTGAACAGGCCCCATTTGCTGGTCATGGCCATGGTCAGGTTGGTGCGCCCGTGGTAGGCCCCCTCGAAAACGATAATCCCCGGGCGTCCGGTGTAGCGGCGGGCAAACTTGACCGCGTTCTCCACCGCCTCGGCCCCGCCGTTGGCCAGAAGGGTCTTTTTGGGAAAATCGCCGGGGGTGATGCGGTTCAGGGCCTCGCAGACCGCCACATAGGGCTCGTAGTTGGCCACAATGCTGCACATGTGAATCAGCTCATCGGCCTGAGCTTTGAGGGCTTCCACCACGCTTGGGGGCGTGTGACCGACGGCCAGCACCCCGATGCCACCGGCCAGGTCAATAAGCGTGTTGCCGTCTACGTCCTCCACCAGAGCGCCGTGGGCTTTTTTAACCGCGATGGGGTTGGCCTGGGCCAGCGCACCGCACACGGCGGCGGCCCTTCTGGCCTGAAGTTCCTGGCTCTTGGGGCCAGGGATGGGGGTTTTGAGCTGGATATACGCCATAGGTTCCTCTGGTAAATGCCAGCCGACCGTTGCGGGTCGCTGGGGCGATCTCCCTGCTGGTCAAAGGGGTTGAAGCGGGTTGCTGAGCCAGCCGGGGGGGTCGAAGCAGGGCTTGTTGCAGCAATCGAAGCAAAGCCTACCGACGAGGGCTCGCCAAGCCTGCGGGGGGCGGAATGCACGCCTTCTGCACATCCATTTGCCTCTAGCTTAGCAGACCCTTCAGGGCGCTCAAAACCTGCTCTTCCCAGCGGGTGTGGGCCGAGTAGAGGCCCTTGTGCTGGGCGGGGTCAGCGCCCTGCCCCCCAATGATGTAAACCAGGGCGTTCCCCGCCTCTGGCTCGAAGAGCAGCCCGCTCAGAAGGCCATAGGCATCGCCCAGATGCCCATACCAGGGCCGGGGCTGATGCCCTAATGGGCAGTCCAGGCCGGGGGTGTGGGTAAATCGCCAGACCCCCAGGCCAAAGCTCAGGGCCTGGCCCTCCAGGGTGTCGCCGTTGCTGCCGTTCCAGGTCCACTGGGGCTCGAGCATCCTTTGCAGTGTAGAAGGCTGCAGGATAGGCGGGGCTTTGCCCATGAACAGCAAAGCCACCTGGGCCAGCTCGAGGGCCGAGGCCCGCAAACCCCCTTGCGGCGAGAAGAAGGTGGCATTGCTGCCGAGCCGGTAGGCGCTCAAATCCACGCTCATAAACTGCCCCTCCGGTGCGTCGGGGTCTGGGGTCAGGGGGTTTTGGGGCACAACCCCCCGGTGGTCGTCCACCTGGGCCACCCAGGGGCCGCGGGGGTTCCATACTTCGCCGGTTCGCTTGCGGTATAGCACGGCTAAATTGCCGATTTGCTCAGGTGTAAACCGACTCACATTGAACCCGCCCCCCATCCCCAGCGGGTGCAGGACTTCTTGTTCCATGAACAGGTCAAAACGCTGGCCCGATACACACTCAATCAGGGTGCCCAGCACGCCGGTATTAAGGTTGGAATACCGGGCATAGCTGCCGGGGGCATGGTGGGGGTCGAAGTGGGCGCCGCCCTCAAAAAAACGCCCTTCGGCATGAAAAAAATCCAGCAGCGTGTGGGGGCTTGGGATGGAATAGCGCGAACCATCGCAGAGCGAGGAGGTGTGCGAAAGCAGGCTGTGCACCGGGATGGGCACCTGGGGAAAGGCTGGGTTGCGTAGGCCAAAGCCCAGGTACTCGCTTACATCGGCCTCGAGGTCGAGCTTTCCTTGCTCCACCAGCTTCATCGCCCCCAGGGCCACCACCAGCTTGGAGATCGAGGCCACCCGGAAGCGGGTCTGGTTGTTGACAGGTAGATTCTGGCTGGGGTCGGGGTCAATGTAGCGATACCCAAACGACTGGGCGTAGACGTTCTCCCCGGCCCGAACCACTGCTACCTGCAGGCTAGGAATAGCGTGTAGGGGGTCGTCGAGTAGAGATTGCAGTACGGTGGCTGGCCTCACGGGAGCAGACAAAAAAGTGAGGACGCGGCTTCTTGCACCCTAAACCGCGTCCACACACCACAACCTAGATTTAGCGGCTCTTCACGGCGGTCCAGACCTCGTCGTACAGCCGGGTGTCGCGCCCCAAGTCGAGCACGAACTCGAGCTTCTGCATGGTGGCGGCGTCGGGGTAGATGGCCGGGTTCTTGCGGTCGGCGGCGTTGATGAAGGGCAGGGCGGCCTTGTTGGGGGTGGCGTAGCGGTTGTAGTTGGAAAGCTGGGCCCCAATCTTGGCGTCCAGAATAAAGTTGATGAACTGGTGGGCAGCCTGGGGGTTGGGGGCACGGGCGGGGATGGCCATGTTGTCCAGGAACAAGGCGGCCCCTTCCCTGGGCACCACAAAGCCCACGTTCTTGTTCTCGTCGGCGGCTTTGAGAGCGTCGCCATTGTAGACCACGGCGTAGGTGGCGGTGCCGGCTACCAGCCGGTTTTTGGCCCCTACCCCGCCTTCAAAGCCCAGGAAGCGGGGGTTCTTTTTGGCCTCGAGCAAAACCTTCCCGGCAGCCTGAACCTGCTTGGGGTCTTTGGAGTTGATGCTGTATCCCAGATAGCGCAAGGCGGCCCCCATCATCTCGCGGATGGAGTCCATCAGTACGAAGGGCTTGTCGGCCCCCGGCCCCAGAATCACGCTCCAGCTGGTGGGGGTGGGCACGCGGTCTTTGCGGTACATGATGCCCGACATGCCCCACTGGTAGGCCGCGCTGTAGCGGTTGCCGGGGTCGAAGGGGGGGTTGGCGAACTTGGGGTCGAGGTTTTTCAGGTTGGGGATTTTGCTCTTGTCCAGCGGCTGGATCAGCTTGAGCTGAATAAGCGTGGGGATGATGTAGTCGCCTGGCACGATCACGTCGTACTGCGAGACCCCCCCGGCCTGGAGCTTGGCCAGCATGTCCTCGTTGGACTCGTAGAGGTCGATACGCACCCGCAGGTTGAACTTTTGCTCGAAAGCCTTGATGATGGCCGGGTCCATGTACTCCGACCAGATGAAAAGCCGCATCTCGCGGGGTTGGGCCAGGGCTAAAGGCAGGGCCAGTAGGCTGAGCAGGGCTAAAAGACGTTTCATATTTCTCCTTGTGGGGTCAGTTTACCGCAGGATTTCATCGCCGGGTAAGGCGTTCGGAGAGCAGCACCAGCAGCACCGTAATCAGGAAAATCAGGGTGGAGAGGGCGTGAATCTCGGGGGTGACGCCCCGCCGCACCGAGGCGTAGATGAGCAGAGGCAGGGTTTGCGAGGTGGGGCCGGCGGTGAAGAAGCTGATCACGAAGTCGTCGAGCGAGAGGGTAAAGGCCAGCATGGCCCCGGCCACGATGCCAGGGGCGAGCAAGGGCAACAAAACGCGGCGCACGTAGTAGCCGTAGCTGGCGTACAGGTCGCGGGCGGCCTCGTCGAGATCGTGCCCCAGGCTTTTGAGGCGGCTGCGTACGGTGAGGGCCACAAAGGCAATCTGGAAGGTAACGTGCCCCAGAATCATGGTGAAGAGGCCTGGCTCGAAGAGGCTCGAGACCGCCCTAAAAGCCCCGAAAGCCACCACCAAAGCTACCGCAAAGATGATGTCGGGGGTGACCACCGGCAGGTAGAGCAGGTTCTCCAGAAAGCCCTGGCTCTGCCGCGGCCAGGGGTAGCGCTCCAAGGCAATGGCAAAGAGCGTGCCCAGCACGGTAGCGACCAGGGTAGAGACCAGCGCCAGCACAAAGGTGTTGCGGGCGGCTTCCAGGATGTCTGGGTTGGAAAGCATCCGCAGGTACCAGTCCCAGGTGAAGCCCGACCACTGCATGCCGTAGCGGGTTTTGTTGAATGACAGGATGGCCACCGCCAGCATGGGCAGGTACAGGAAGGCCAGGGTGGCCAGGGCCGTAATGCCAACCAGGGGATTCAGGCGCATGTGGGCCTCCAGTCCCCCCGCAGACCCCGCGCAGTGCAGCCGTTTGGCGCATGACCACAGGCTTCCCTGCTATGGGCTATGGGCCATGGGCGTTGCGCTGGGGTCATACCAGATCCACATCCTTTCCCCGGCGGCGGTAGATCGCCAGACCGATCAGGGTCATGACCATCAGGCCCAGGCTGACCGCGGCCCCGTAGGGCCAGTCGCGGCTGGCGTAGAACTGCTGCTGGATCAGGTTGCCTACCAGCAGGTACTTGGCCCCGCCCAGCAGGTCGGGGATGACGAACATGCCCATGGCCGGGATAAAGGTCAGGATGATGCCCACCGTGAGGCCCGGCAGGGTCTGGGGCCAGATGGCCTGGAAGAAGGTGCGGATGCGGCTGGCGTACAGGTCCTGGGCGGCTTCCACCAGGCTCCAGTCCAGCCGCTCCACGCTGGAGAACAGGGGCATCACCACAAAGGGCAGGAAAGCCGTAATCATGCCGATGTAGACCGCCAGCGGGCTGGGGTAGAGCCCCGTGTCGGAGGGTAGCAACCCCAGGGCCTGGGCTAGTCTGGCAAAGGGAAAGTCGGGGGCCAGGAGCATCTGCCAGGCGTAGGTGCGGATGACCAGGTTGGTCCAGAAGGGGATGATGACCAAAGCCAGCCAGAGGTAGCGGGTGCGGGGCGGGCGGCTGGCGATGAAGAAGGCCAGGGGGTAGGCCAGCACGATGCAGATGAGGGTGGTGACGAAGGCCACCCACAGGCTTCGCAGCAGGATCAGGATGGTGTCGGGGCTCCAGCCGAAGATGCCGTAGCCCAGCAGGCGGGCGTAGTTGTCCAGGTTGAAGTTCCAGACCACCTCGCCGTACTGCCCCCGCTCGGCAAAGGAAAGGGCCACCAGCGAGAGCCCCGGAATCACCAGCAGCACCAGAATCCAGAGGACTGCGGGCAGCAAGAACCACAAGCCCCGGCGGTAGAGCCGGGCGGGGGTGGTGAGTTCGCCGAACCAGACGATGAGCCTATTCATCCAGCACCACCAGTGCGTCGGCGGGTAGCTCGGCCCAGAGCTCCTGCCCGGCCCCCAGGGTAGGGTGGGGGGCGGTGCGGACGCGGATATCACAGGGCTCGAGCCAGACCTCCTGATAAGCCCCACGGTAGACCGCCTCGCGCACCCGCACCCGCAGGCCGTTCTGGCGGGGTTCCACCTCGGTTAACCGCACCCGCTCGGGCCGGATGGCCACATACCCCTCGTCCCAGGGTGGGGTTTGCTTCAGGGCCAGCTTGCCAAAAGCGGTCTCGAAGCCCATGGGCAGCCTTTGGCCCCGAATCAGGTTGGCCGCCCCCAGAAACTCGGCGGCGTAGCGGGTGCGGGGCCGCTCGTAGACCTCGTCCGGGGTACCGACCTGCTCGAGGTGGCCCATGCGCATCAGGGCGATGCGATCCGAGACGGCCATGGCCTCGTCCTGGTCGTGCGTAACCAGGATAAAGGTCAGGCCCAGCTGCTGCTGCAAGCGCCGAAGCTGCACCTGCACCTCGGCCCGCAGCTTGGCATCGAGGGCGCTCATGGGCTCGTCGAGCAAAAGCACCTGGGGCTCGTTCACCAAAGCCCTAGCCAGGGCCACCCGCTGCTTCTGGCCACCCGAGAGCTGGTGGGGCAGCCGCTCGGCAAAGCGCTCGAGCTGCAACATCTCCAACCCATACCGCACCCGCCGCTCCACCTCGGCCTGGTTCATGCGGCGGCTCTTGAGGCCAAAGGCGATGTTTTCCCGCACCGACAGGTGGGGAAAAAGGGCGTAGCTTTGAAACACGGTATTGACCGGACGCCGGTTGGCGGGCAGGGGGGTGATGTCTTTGCCCATCAGCACAATGCGGCCCTCGGTGGGCACCTCGAGGCCGGCAATAATCCGCAGCAGGGTGGTTTTGCCACAGCCCGAAGGCCCCAAAAGGGTGAAGAACTCGCCTCTGGGAACCTCGAGGCTCACCCCCCCCAGTGCGGTAAAGTCACCGAATTTTTTGACCACGTTCTGTATGGAAAGGGACTCCCCCGTGGCTGGGGGCCGTGCGGCGGCGATCATGGTTGGGGCTTAGATTATCAGAGGTAAAGGGACTTTGACCAGGGTGGTGCTTTCTGGAACAGGCTCTTATCATATACAGCATGAACCCGAACAAACCCATACCCAGCCCCATT